>CAVQJZ010000005.1:0-87500 GCA_963712965.1 uncultured Pseudomonadota bacterium
GCGACACCGAGGCGGCGGTGCAGATGTAGGGCTGGTCGAGGTTGCGGCCGTAGACGTCGGAGGCCAGCTCAGCCTGGAAGCTCGATTGCAGCATCTGGCGCGTGATGCCCGGGCGCAGCGTCAGCGTCGACGGCGCGAAGGTCACGTTGTAGCCCAGCGGCGAGCGCAGGTCGCCCTGGTTGATGGCATAGGTGCCGGTGCCGGTGGGCGTGGTTGCCAGCGAGCCGGCGAGCGCTTCCGCGGCGGTGTCGCCGTTCGGCAGACCGGTGGTGGAGAAGCTCAGCGCGGGTATCGCCAGGTCGAGGTAGCCGGTGACCGGGTTGGCAGCGACCAGCAAGGTGGGCTGGGTGGAGTGCAGCACCTGGTTGCCGGTGGTGGGCAGCGCGATGCCCGACACGCTGCAGGTCGCGGTGTCCCCATAGACACAGCCGTAGAGGTTGGTGCCCGGTGCCACGCCGCTGAAGCTGTCGGCCCACATCTTGGCCGAGCCACCGGCCGGCGCGCTGACGCCAGCCCCCGGTGCGACGGTGATGCTGGGCGCGACCACGTTGAGTTGGGCATTGGCGCCAACCATCGAGATCGACTGGTTGAGGGTGATGGTGCCGGTCGACTGGATCAGTGCGGTATCGCCGCCCAGGCTGTTGGTGATGGCGAGCGGCGCGAAGCCGGTGCCGGGCGTGTAGCCCGCGGTGCTGGCCGCGCCGATGCTCAGCGGCCCGGTGGTTTGCAGGGTGAACGACGCTGGCGGGTCGAAGGCGAGGTTGTTGTCGGCAATGCCATTGCAGAATTATCAAATTGCAATGTTAAATCTCGTATTGTTATGGGCAATGATGGAATAGCTGCCGCAACGTTAATATTGCGTAATGCAAAATCACGAATATTACTTAATGTTCCACCAAGACTTACGCCACCTGAAAAATCATTCGGTTGTGAACCTAATAAAATATCGGTTGTGGCTGCACTTGTTATTAACGTTACTGCACCTGCACTAGCCGCTTGAACAATGGCTCCAATTTGCGTAATTCCTGCGCCTGTTAAACTTAATGTGCCATTACCAACATTGGATGCACCCATCGTTAATAAAATGCTATTTGTTAAAGTAACATTATTATTTCCGCTGTTATTTAATGACACAGCTCCAGTCAATGCATTTGCTTGTGTTAAAATAATTGCATTGCTGCCCGCCGTAAAACTTGATGTACCACCAACAGTTAATGCTCCCGTTTGTGAGATGGGGTTCGTTGCACCTACCGTTAAATTACCGCCAATACTTGAAGCGCCTAATATAGTGTTAGTGGCGAGCGCATTTGAATTTAAAAACTGAACGTTGTTACTTGCACCCGTATTATTAAAAATAACGGGGCCACTAAAATTATTAAATGAATTCCCTAGTAACGATAAGCTTGGTTCGGCATAACCTAAATTAATTTCATTATTTCCAGCATTGAACGTTGCAGTACCTGTCACCGCAACACCGACTTGAGTTAAAATATCTGAATCTTGTTGATAAATCCCACCGTTAACAGGCGCTACTGTTAAATCGCCATTGATAATGCTAAATCTACCTAAAAATACATCACCAGCTGTAACTAACGATGCATTCTTTGGTGTTGATGGTGGTGTCGCATTATTTGGATTACCTGTAAACATCAGCACATAGCCACCAAACGTATTGCCTAAATCGGTTAAGGTAATATTTCCACCGCCGCTGGCGTAATTAGCAATCAAATTAAATAATGCAGATCCACCAACATGCAATGGACCTATTTGTTGAATATCACCACCTGCGGTATTAGCAAGAAACGGACCATTCGTTGCAAATAAATTTCCACCAATAGTCGACGTATCAAAAATTAATGGCGTGGTGTAGCTCGCATTAATCATCACATCATTGGCACCCGTATTATTTAATGACACAGCGCCCGTAAAGAGATTACTGAAATTATCTAAAGTAATAGGATTGGCGCCTGCGTTAAAATATGATGTACCGTTCACCAGCAATGGGCCAGTTTGTGTGATGGCGCCACCAGCCGTAATGGATAAATTACCTGAATTACCAAATGTCGGTAATGCAATAGCCGCGTTATCAAACACCAATGTTAAATTACGCAAGTTCGTTAAACCTACTAACGATGGAATGCTTGCTGCTGCATTGATACTACGCAATGCAAGATCACGGATATTACTTAATGTTCCGCTGAAATTGATTGAACCGCTGAAATCATTAGGTTGCGATGCTAATAATATATCGCTTGCGGGAGTATTCATTGTAAATGTCGTTGCTCCGCTAACAGTTATTGCACCACTTTGCGTGATATCTCCGCTATTTGTAATGTTCAAAAGATTTGTATCTGAAATACCTATAATATTTAACGCACCCGTATTCGTTAAAACAATACCATTTCCAGTACCTTGATAATTACTGACCGCCAAATTACCTAGTTGCGTAAATCCGCCGGCATTGGTTGATAATGTATTAGCGGTAATAGAACCAGCAAGTACATTATTAACAGCATTTCCAGCGGTAAGTGTAACGTTGCCAGAAGTATTGATGGCACTTTGCCCAAGATTAACATTATGAAAAGCATTAAAATTTATATTAGCTGCACTGATAGAAATAAAGTCTGCCCCAATAATACTTCCAACCGTTGTTGTGATTGCAGCATCGCCCTCAACAGAAAGTGCATTAATAGTTAACGAGGCAGCATTGGTTAATGAAAAATTACCACCAAAGAATGTCGCTGCATTAAGCGCGCCAATATTATTTCCCGCGTCATTCAGTGTGGTATCACCAGCAGAAGACATGAGTAATGTCCCGGGTACCGTGATCGGGCCATTTTGCGTAACCGCTCCACCGCTATTCAAAGTAAAGTCTGCACCCGAAATTGTGCCACTACCTAATTGAGTTGCAGCATTATTGTTTAAGAGAATACTTTGATTTGAATTATTTAAATAAAGTGCCACTGGACCTACTAATAAATTGCCAGTACTACCCAATAAAATTGTTGCATTTAGCGCGCTGCGTGTATCAAACGTTGATGTACCGAGAACGCTAAATCCAGCGCTTTGCAAAATGTTGCCATTACTTAAGATAGTTGCATTGCCGTTAACCAAGGATCCTACAGCGGCCAATGTTATAGCACCATTGTTAGTAACACTTAAATTGCCACCAACGGATAACCCTGTGATATTTAACGTTCCTGATGGCGCACCATTATCTAATACAATATCACCACCAGCCGTGCCATTAAAATTATTGACTTGATTTTGTCCGGCATTAAGAAGTGTATAGCCACTTGAGTTGGTTGTTAATGTATTAGCAATAACACCACCAGCACCATTAATATCACCTGCACTTGCGGTTAACGATACATCACCGCCATTGGCATTAATGTTTGAACCAAGCGCAATACCTCCACCAAATGCTGTGAAATTCATATTTAATTTGCCTGATGTGGAAGAAATAGCAGCGCCTGGATCAATCTGGATACCATAACCCGAATTAATAATGAACGTCATATCACCGCCAGATGTTTTAGCAATAGGCGTTTGGATGAAGACCGACCCCAGGTTATTGAAGGTACTGATTAATACCGTACCACTTCCATTTAATACAGAAAGAAGATCACCTACATATAAATAAGAATTAAAACCTGACCCTGAATTACCAAAGAAATTAGGGCTCGTAGCGACATTCGAAGTTGGTGGTGTGCCAACAACATAAAGATCGTCAGGATCCAATAACCATTGCCCTGAACCAACGTTAAGATTAATTCCTGAAACATCAATCCGATGACCTGACGTTTCCACAAATCCACCGGGTGCATTTATCGTTCCATAGGCTTGCATGGTATCTGTTCCCCAAACAATCACTTTGCCATTAGGGTTGTCTATTGTTGCATTCGGACCAAAGTAAGTTTGCGCGGCATTTTGTTCTGGTCCTTGTCCGCGATAATTTCCACCAATTAATACTTCGCCGCCGTCAGATTCAATTTGCGCATTGTCTGTCACTGCTACTTTGTTACCCAATACTTTGACATTATGCGCACTTATTTTTCCAGTCACAGAAACAATGCCTGAATTGCCACCACTTAAAATGACACTGCCATCTCTACCTACGTAAGCTGATTTGGCTTGAATATATCCGCGACTATCAATCATATTTTCAACAACATTGGCGGCGGCATTCGCCGTTAATAAAACTTGTCCACCATCAGCATAAATCGAACCATTATTAGTCACTGCACTTTTCATCGGTTTGCCATCAGGACCAATCGGTGTTTGGGTTACTTGACTGTTCGTTGCAAATTGAATTAATTGATCGCCATACATATCTAATGTGTACGATGTGCCTGACGCTAAAACTACTTTTCCTAAATTCGCACGAATGACACCATTGTTCATCACACCAGGACCAACAAGTCCCACAAAACCATTCGCTTTAATTTCACCTTCGTTCACTACTGAATTAAATGAACCTGCACTTTGTTGAAATTGATAATTACCATTCATGAAATTTTGATTTTGAATATCAGCGGTGGTGGCTAAAATACTTCCCACATCAATTCGAGAACTTGCACCAAAAAATACACCGGCGGGATTTACAATAAACACACGACCATTCGCATTAAGGGAACCAAAAAATTGTGTGGGCAATCCAGAATTAATTCTGTTTAGTGCAGCAGCATTTGCATTCGGTTGAATAAAATTAACCGCTTCATTCGAAGCGGTATTAAAACTTTGCCAATTGATGACAACATTTTGTGTCGTTTGATTAATCGTTGTCGTAGTACCACTTTGTGAAATGCCCGCACTTCCCGCTGCAACATTTCCACCGACTGGCGCTGCAATTGATAAATCCCACCACCAAAAATTAAGTGCTAACAACACACTTAATACCTTCTTCCATAAAGGGTACTTATTGACGTTCGTTGTCATGATATACCTCGTCCATAACCTTATGTTTCCTGGGCTTACATATAAAGGTATAGACGAAACAATGGTTTTTTGCTGGGAAGCTGTTGTAGGTGCACGGTCAATCGCCGTCATCCCGGCCAAGGAGCCGAAGGCGACGCGAGCCGGGATCCAGGTAAACTAATTTATAGCGCGCCTGGATCCCGGATATCGCGCCTACGTGCTTTGCACTTCGGTGAATTCCGGGATGACACATGGCTATTAAACAGAAAACATCTTCGCGAGGAACTGTCCGGTATAAGAATTCTTACGTTTGGCGATTTGTTCAGGTGTGCCGGTGGCAATAACTTGCCCACCTTTAGAACCACCTTCAGGACCTAAATCAATAATCCAATCGGCGGTTTTAATCACATCTAAATTATGTTCAATGACGATAATTGTATTACCTTGATCACGTAAATGATGCAGCACTTTTAGTAATTGCGCGATATCGTGAAAATGCAAACCTGTGGTGGGTTCATCGAGAATATATAACGTATTTCCTGTATCACGTTTGGATAATTCTTTAGATAATTTTACACGCTGCGCTTCGCCGCCCGATAACGTTGTCGCACTTTGACCTAATTTAATATACGACAGCCCCACATCAATTAAGGTTTTCAACTTACGTGCAATAGTTGGCACCGCATCAAAAAATAGTCGCGCATCTTCAATCGTCATTTCTAAAATTTCATAAATATTTTTATGTTTATATTTAATCTCTAATGTCTCGCGATTATAACGTTGGCCTTTGCATACATCACACATGACATAAATATCTGGCAAGAAATGCATTTCAACTTTAATGACACCATCACCTTCACACGCTTCGCATCGTCCACCTTTGACATTAAAACTAAATCGACCGACTAAATAACCACGCGCACGTGCTTCTTGTGTACCCGCAAATAATTCACGCACCGGTGTAAAAATTCCGGTGTACGTTGCAGGATTAGAACGTGGTGTTCGACCAATAGGTGTTTGATCAATATCAATGACATTATCTAAATGTTGCAACCCGTCTAAACTTTCATGCGACGCAGGTGTAAGTTGCGTTACATTATTTAATGCTCGTGCGGCAATAGGATATAACGTATCGTTAATTAACGTAGATTTTCCCGAGCCTGACACACCCGTGACACAAGTAAATAATCCTAAGGGAATATCGACATTAATATTCTTTAAGTTATTACCTTTGGCGCCAATTAAATTTAATACACGCTTTTTGTCATAAGCCGTGCGTTTTTTAGGCACCGCAATTTGTTTTTTACCCGTTAAATATTGCCCGGTTAAGGATTCTTCACATTGCATGATTTTTTTAGGGCTACCTTCGGCAATAATTTCACCACCGTGCACACCCGCGCCAGGACCAATATCAATTACATGATCAGCGGCTAAAATAGCTTCTTCGTCATGCTCCACCACAATAACGGTATTTCCTAAATCGCGTAAATGATTTAATGTTTTTAAAAGACGTGCGTTATCACGTTGATGCAAACCAATCGAAGGTTCGTCTAAAATATACATCACGCCAACTAAAGCCGAACCAATTTGGCTCGCCAAACGAATGCGCTGTGCTTCACCACCGGATAATGTTTCGGCACTACGCTCCAAGGTTAAATATTCTAATCCCACATTAGCTAAAAATGTTAAACGCGCAATCACTTCTTTTTGAATTTTATTCGCAATTTCTCCACGCTTGCCTTTCAACGACAATTTTTCAAAAAATTTTAATGAATCCTCAATCGATAAAGCCGCGATTTGTGGCAAATTATAATCTTCAATAAACACATGACGCGCTTCAATTTTCAAACGTGCCCCATGGCAACCATCGCATACTTGATTAGCTAAATATTTAGCTAACTCTTCGCGCACGACATTGGAATCTGTTTCACGATAACGTCGTGTATAATGCGGAATAATCCCTTCAAATTTTTCATCGCCCTGCCAAATGATTTCTTGTTGTTTTTTCGTTAATTTATTAAACGGCGTATCAATATCAAAATGTTGGCGCTTGGCCAATTTGGTTAATAATTCAAAATAATAAAAATGTCGGCGATCCCAGCCATGAATCGCACCAGCGGCCAAACTTAATTTAGGATTGCTGATAATGCGCTCAGGATTAAAAAATTGTTTTACGCCTAATCCATCACAATCCGGGCACGCACCCATCGGATTATTAAATGAAAATAAACGCGGTTCTAATTCCTGCAAACTATAACCACAATGCGGACATGCAAAACGTGCCGAAAACAATAAATCGTTTTTCTTGTCTTCCATGAAAATAATTTTAATTAATCCATCGGTTAATTTAACCGCTGTTTCTAAAGACTCTGCTAAACGCTGACGAATATCTTGATTGACTTTAATGCGATCGACAATGACTTCAATGCTATGTTTTTGTCGCAATGCCAAAGGCTTTACTCGATCTAATTCCATTATTTCGCCATCGATACGCGCACGCACAAATCCTTTCGAACGCAAATCCGCAAACAATTGACTGAACTCCCCTTTGCGCTCTTGCACAATGGGTGCGGCAATCATAATTTTTGTTTCGAGTGGCAATTCCAAAATACTATCAACCATTTGACTAATCGTTTGTGCAGCAAGCGTGACATTATGCGTTGGACAACGTGGTTCACCCACGCGCGCAAACAACAAACGTAAATAATCATAAATTTCGGTAATTGTTCCAACGGTAGAACGTGGATTATGCGAGGTTGATTTTTGTTCAATGGCAATCGCTGGCGATAACCCTTCAATATGATCAATATCGGGTTTTTCCATCATGGATAAAAATTGACGCGCATAAGAAGACAACGATTCGACATAACGTCGTTGCCCCTCGGCATATAATGTATCGAATGCAAGCGATGATTTTCCTGAGCCCGATAATCCAGTGATCACCACTAATTTATCGCGCGGAATGGTAACGTTAATATTTTTGAGATTGTGCGTGCGCACACCTTGGATTTTGATTTGGTTCATGAAATTAAAATCAACTTTGCAATTTAATCAATTCGTCCCCTCTCCCCTTGTGGGAGAGGGCTAGGGTGAGGGGTATTTTTTAATTCTCGCAAAATAGCTTCTTTTACCTCATACAGATTCTTTAATACTTCATTATTCCAAAATCGAATAACACGAAATCTTTGTTGTTCTAGCCAGTAAGTTCTTTTTAGATCATTAAGATTATTGTTATGTTGGCCGCCATCAAGCTCAATAATTAATCTTGCTTCAAAACAAACAAAATCAACAATATATTTTCCAATCAGAACTTGTCGACGAAACTTTGCATCATCCAATTGGCGGTTACGCAAATGTCGCCACAATAATCGTTCTACATCTGTAGAATTTTGACGTAAATCTTTTTTGTAATTATTAATCATTATTTTACTTTTTTATATTTTACCCCTCACCCTAACCCTCTCCCGCAAGGGGAGAGGGAATTTTCTTATTCAATACTCAGTACTTTACCCAATCGCTGCGAAAATCTGATCGCGAATTTTTTCGACTGAACCGACACCATTAATTTTGTTATAACGCGGCGCTTTTTCATTAGATTCTTGCGACCAGTGCAAATAATAATCTAGCAAGGGTTTGGTTTGTTCATGATACACACGCAAACGATTACGCACGGTAGACTCTTTATCATCATCACGCAAAATAAGCGGCTCGCCTGTTACATCATCATGATCCGCTTTTTTTGGCGGATGATAATCCACATGATACGTTCTACCCGAACCCGGATGAAAACGTCGACCACCTAAGCGATGCACAATTTCATCATCATCGACATTAATTTCAATCACATGATCAATCGCAATATTGGCTTTTTTTAATGCTTCGGCTTGAGGAATCGTGCGCGGAAATCCATCTAACAAAAAACCATTTTTACAATCTGGCGCTTGAATACGTTCCTTCACGAGGCTGATCATCAAATCATCCGGCACCAATTCCCCGGCTTGCATAATCTTGTTAGCTTTTTTACCGAGCTCACTGCCAGACTGAACGGCTGCACGGAGCATGTCGCCAGTTGCAATCTGCGGGATGCCAAAACGCTCAGCGATGAATCTCGCTTGTGTACCTTTACCGGCGCCAGGGCTTCCCAACAAGATTAACTGCATTTATTTATCTCCATATCATATAAAGGTATCGCCTCTCCCCTTGAGGGAGAGGCAGTCCGCCGACGCAACGAAGTTGCTAAGGCGGGCGGTGAGGGGTGATAAATTATATTTAAATTTGCCCTCACCCTAACCCTCTCCCGCAAGCGGGAGAGGGAATCGCAAAAGAAATTTCCAAAAAATTAATTAAACCGCAATAATAGCGTTTATCTGAGTGATTGCAACCCAAAATGTGAGCCCATTTCTATGAACATTCTCGTCTTCGATATTGAAACCATTCCTGATGTAACTAATGGCCGAAAGCTGTATGAATTAAGTGACGAGCTTACTGACCAACAAGTCGTCGAAAAAATGTTGGAATTGCGTCGTGAGCAAACCGGTGGCTCAGATTTTTTACGTCATCATGTACATCAAATTGTTTGCATCTCTGCTGTTTTAGCGTCAGCTGACAAAGTAAAAGTGTGGTCCCTAGGCGAAACAGACTCTAGTGAAAAAGAATTAATTCAACGTTTCTTCGATGGCATTGAAAAATATAATCCGACTTTAGTTTCTTGGAATGGCGGTGGGTTTGATTTACCCGTGTTACATTATCGTATGTTAGTTAATGGTGTTGCTGCTCCTCGTTATTGGGAAATGGGCGAAGAAGATCAAAGTTTTCGTTGGAATAATTATTTAAATCGCTTTCATTATCGCCACATGGATCTCATGGATATTTTATCCGGTTATCAATCACGCGCTGTTGCACCACTGGATGACATTTCCATCATGTTAAATTTACCTGGCAAAATGGGCATGGATGGCAGCAAAGTGTGGGAAGCATTTCACCAAGGGCAAATCGAACAAATTCGACATTACTGTGAAACCGATGTTTTAAATACTTATTTGGTTTATTTACGCTTTGAATTAATTCGCGGTAAATTAACAGAAACGATGTATCGAAAAAAATGCGAACAATTGCGCGAAGAATTAACGTTGGCCAAACAAAAACATTTTGATGAGTTTTTAAATAGATGGAAAAATTAAATTCAGAGCCGCGCGCGCAAGCAAGCGGTCAACGGAATTATCCAGCACCGCTCCCTTGCGGTCGCGGCTCTGAAATGAAAGCCTCCATTGTCAATGGAAGCACATAAAGGCGATCTCATGAACAGCAAACAATTATGAAAGTAGTTATTGTAAAAATCCATTTTGATGAATTTTTAAATAGATGGAAAAATTAAACTCAGAGCCGCGCGCGCAAGCAAGCGGTCAACAGAATTATCCAGCACCGCTCCCTTGCGGTCGCGGCTCTGAATAAATTTATTATGAAAGGTACTTAATTGAAAACCCAAATCGAATCCCTAAGCCACGACGGTCGTGGTATCACACACATTAATGGCAAAACGGTGTTTGTTGAAAATGCGCTGCCTGGTGAAACAGTTGCCATTGAAATCTTCAAAAAACATCGGCGTTATAGCGAAGCAAAAGTCATTGAAGTGATTGAAGCCTCACCTGAACGTGTGACACCACCCTGCCAACATTTTACCATTTGTGGCGGCTGCCAATTACAACATATGCATCCTGATGCACAAATTGCATTAAAACAAAAAACGTTGTTAGAACAACTCGCGCATTTTGCCAAAATAAAACCAGAGATTATTTTGCCACCACTGCGCGGACCTGAATTAGGCTATCGACACAAAGCACGCTTAGGCGTGAAATATGTGATTAAAAAAGAATTGCTCTTCGTTGGTTTTCGTGAAAAAAATGGGCGTTACTTAGCCGATTTAAAACGCTGCGAAACATTGCATCCCAAAGTGGGTTTATTAATTACGCCATTAAAAGAATTTATTCGCACACTAGAAACTTATCAACACATCACACAAATTGAAGTAGCCATTGATGACACAACAGCCGCGTTAGTTTTTCGTCATCTCGTTGACCTGCCTGAGCAGGATAAAAAATTACTTATTGAGTTCGCCAAACAACATCAAGTGCAAATTTATTTGCATCCGAATCCACCGGGAAAGACTCATAAAATTTGGCCAGAAGATAATGAAGAATTACTTTTTTATTCACTGGATTCCCGCCTTCGCGGGAATGACACCGCGAATGAGAATGACACAGCTGATTGTCATCCCGGCCAAGCGACGACGTCGCGCGAGCCGGGATCCAGTAAATTAATTTACGCTTTTCACCCACTTGATTTTACCCAAATCAATCCCGCTATAAACCAACAAATGATTTTACTCGCGCTAGAACTTTTAGAACTAAACCCCGAAGACAATGTTCTTGATTTATTTTGCGGCTTAGGAAATTTCACTTTACCTATCGCGAAACATTGTAAAAAAGTAACCGGCATTGAAGGCGCCAAAGAAATGATTGAGCGCGCAAAATATAACGCTGAAAAAAACAATATTACTAATACTGAATTTCACGTAGCAAATTTAGCCGAACCAAATCCAAATACTACTTGGGCAAAAAATACTTATGATAAAATTTTATTAGACCCGCCACGCACCGGCGCACTTGAGATTATTCCACTGTTTAAACACTGGAAACCCAAACGCATTGTGTATGTATCGTGCAATCCTGCCACACTCGCGCGCGATGCTGGAGAATTAATTAAATTAGGTTACAAACAAAAATGCGCCGGCGTGATGGATATGTTTCCACATACGTCACATGTTGAAAGCATTGCGTTGTTTCAACGAACTTAATCGATCTTTTTTTGAGGTCTATTTTTTACCAAAACTTAAACGATGTGTAGTCGCATTCGTTTGCAAACGAAGAAATAAATTACGTTTTTCATCTGCAGGCAGATTTTTGTATGGCGCTGATTCCGCTACAATTCTAGACTTAAGCTCAATGAGAAATTTTTTATCGTCACCTTTTGTAAATCGATCAAAAATATGTGGATACTCCAAAGCTATTTTTTGCTTTGTTTCATCTTCTTTGATAATAAATAGAAACTGCATTGGTGTGAGCAAGTCACACAACGCCTTATTGGAAAACGCGCTTTTGAGACAGTCTAAAGAAACTCTTCTTAGAATTAAGAGCCAATTTTCCGCCTTAAATAAATCTTCGTTTTTAAAATAATTAATTTTTTCTTCGTCGGGTGTTTCTAGTGAGATCAATTTGTGAATTAAATCTAGCTTCTCTTTTTTTTTCATCGCTTGCAAAGATGCAGCATCGCGCAATGCCTCTTGATTCGGATTCATAGATGAGGTTTTTTCATCAGTCGGCATTTTTGAACCCTCTTAAAAAAACATCGTAAGCAGAAGATATAGCACAAACCTTAAAGAAACCTTAAGATGACGTATTTTTGGCTTCGAAGGAGCCCTCATGAGCATCAGCGTTTTTGACTTATTTTCCATTGGCATTGGCCCGTCCAGTTCGCACACTGTTGGCCCCATGAAAGCAGCAGCGAGTTTTGTAGCGCCGTTGGATGACAAAAAAGTAGAGCGGATTTTGGTAGAAATTTTTGGTTCGCTTGCCTTAACGGGTAAAGGTCATGGCACTGATCATGCAATATTAAATGGCTTAGAAGGAAAATTGCCAAGAACGATTGATCCTGATTCTGTGCTTTCGCGCGCACAAGAAATTGTGCATGAACAATCCATTAAAATTAATGGCAAACAAAAAATTCATTTTGATCCTGAAAAAGATTTTTTATTTCATCGTAATGAATTATTGCCCAAGCACACCAACGGCATGCGTTTTACCGCGTGGGACACCAATCACAAAAAAATTAGCGAGCAAATTTATTATTCTGTTGGCGGTGGATTTATTGTGACAGATGATGAATTTGGCAAAGAAAAAATGGATGTGATTCAACCCTACCCATTTAATACAGCGGAAGAATTATTAACGCATTGCCGAAAAAATAATTTAACCATTGAAAAATTAATGATTGAAAATGAAAAAGTGTGGCGCAGTGAACAAGAAATCAAAGCGGGCATTTTAGATATCGCACGCACCATGCAACAATGTATTGAAAAAGGTTGTCATACAGAAGGCCATTTACCAGGATTTTTAAAAGTAAAACGTCGCGCACCTGAATTACTTAAAAAATTACAAGCGCAAGGCACACCCAAACCTACCGAACACAGCGATGTCATGCATTGGTTAAATATTTATGCGATGGCTGTCAATGAAGAAAACGCCGCTGGTGGTCGAGTGGTAACAGCGCCGACAAATGGTGCCGCAGGAATTATTCCATCGGTATTAAATTATTATCGTGATTTTCAAAAAGGCGCGAATGATGAAGGTGTCATTACCTTTTTATTAACCGCCGGCGCGATTGCCATTCTTTATAAAAAAGGTGCGTCTATTTCTGGCGCAGAAGTTGGTTGCCAAGGTGAAGTCGGCGTTGCAAGTTCTATGGCCGCTGGTGCACTCACTGCTTGTTTAGGTGGAACGTTGGGTCAAGTTGAAAAAGCCGCTGAAATTGCGATGGAACATCACTTAGGTATGACGTGTGATCCGATCGGCGGATTGGTACAAATTCCATGCATTGAACGCAATGCCATGGGTTCTGTGAAAGCCGTGAATGCGGCACGCATTGCATTGATGGAAGATGAAGCTGGCGAACATAAAGTATCGTTAGATAAAGTCATTAATACCATGCGCGAAACGGGGCATAACATGATGACGATATATAAAGAAACATCGTTAGGCGGATTGGCTGGCCATATTAAAGAAGGGTCGAATATTCCGGAGTGTTAATTATTATTGTAGGGGCACGATGCATCGTGCCCCTACCGCGGTACAAAGTTTTATTAATTCGTAAACGTATTTATCGCTCGCAAACTTTCTGTATGTTCTTCCACATCCACTGGCATATGTGTCATCGCCGCAAGTGATGGTGTAACCCATGCACTGCGAACACCCCAGCGATAGAAAAATAATGCAAAGATCACAACCGTTAATTGATCCCAACCTTCGGGAATAAAATTAATGCCACCAAATGCACTACTACCTAAATAAGAAATTAATGACATCGTTAACATATAACAAATCAACCAATAACTAGCGCGCAAATGTTGGCCGATATCTTCCCAGCCACGTTTGTTTTGGTAGTAACAAAAAATAATCACGCCGCTAAATAATGCCAAAATAATTTGCCCTGTTAATGGCCAACGTGACCAAAAGAAAATCAACGAAATAATCACGAAAGTGATCGGCGCAATAATAGAAATATTTTTAAAACTCACCGGACGTTTTAAATGTGGCGCTACACGACGCAACCCCATGGTTGCCACAGGCCCTGATAAATAAGAAATGACGGTAGCTACTGAAATCACTGCCGCTAAACTGCCCCAGCCACGATATAAATAAAGGAAAATTAAACTCACCACTAAATTCACCCACAAAGCACCACGTGGAATTAAAAATTTAGGATGCAAACGCCCCATCGCATTGGGCATAAATCCTGTTTGTTGCATGCCGTACAACATACGTGTGGTTGCACCCATGTATGCAATAGCGGTAACTGAAGGTGATAAAAATGCATCGCCATACAACATTAATACTAAGAAATTTAAATTTAAAGTAATCGCCAATTGCGCAAAAGGTGAACTAAATTGTAAGTGGCTCCAACCATTGGCGAGCATTGCGGGTGATAACGCACCGATAAAAACAATTTGTAAAACAATATACAACAACAGCGTGACCAAAATTGATCCAATAAGCGCCATGGGAATTGCTACCGATGGATTTTTTGTTTCGCCAGCAAAACTCGTGGGCGTTTGAAACCCGTTAAAAGCAAAAATAATTCCTGATGTGGCAACTGCCGTAAATATGGCAGCTATGCCATGCGGATCAAATCCGTGTACGTGAGAAAAATTACCCGGATGAAACGCCGAGAAAAACAACATGAATACAGTAAGAAATGGCACGAAAATTTTGAAGATGGTCACCGTGACCACAAAACGCATGAATAACTTAATCGTCCAATAGTTAATCAAGAAATAAATACCCACTAATATTGTCGCACCTAATAATCCGGTATGCGTTAACTGCCCATGCTGTACATCAAATAATTTTTGGCACCACGCCCAATGCCATGAACTTAAATATTGAATAGACGCAGTCGCTTCAGCGGGAATAACCGTCACAATCGCAAGCCAGTTGGCCCATGCTGCAAGAAATCCGGTGAGAGAACCATGCGAGTAATGCATGTATCGAACTAAACCACCTGAATGAGGAAATAACGTCGCTAACTCAACAATCGTGAGCGCGATCAATAACATCGCCACACCACCAATAGCCCAAGCAACAACAGAAGCGGGCCCTGCTAATTTTGCGGCATGAAATGCCCCAAACAACCAACCTGAACCAATGATGCAGGTAATGCCCGACATCGTAAGACCGAAAGTACCGATGGTACGCAGTGGGCGGTGAGTCTCTTGCATATAGTTATCCCCTTTTTCAAGAACTGTATTTATACAAAACTTTTGGCATGTTGACTACTAGATTACACGGGCACACTGAACTCACTATATTTACCTTTGAAATCATGTACTTTGGTTGTGGTCACAAACAAAATGCGCGTGGCAATACGTTCAATAAAATGTCGATTATGGCTTACAAAAATAACGGTGCCAGGAAAGCACGCTAATGCATCGGCCAACGCTTCAATCGACTCAAGATCCAAATGATTGGTGGGCTCATCGAGCAATAATACATTACCTTCTTGCAACACCATTTTTGCTAACAATACACGCGCCGCTTCGCCACCACTTAATGTCTCAATATCTTTTAATACACTGTCTTGCGTAAATAAAAACTGCCCGAGTGTTTTGCGAATCTGCACTTGAGGATGATTGGATGTCTTTTCCGTCAACCAATCGAGAAGACTCATGGAATGATTTAACTCGTCATGATGATCCTGCGTAAAATAACTGGGGTGTGTTTCGTGACCCCACTCATAATTGCCTTCTTCATGCGGCACCAATCCTAACAATGTTTTCATCAACGTCGACTTACCCACGCCATTCACACCTAAAATAGCGACTTTTTCACCGCGCTGAATATCGACATTAATATTTTTGAAAATTTGCTTTTCACCAAATGATTTACTTAAGCCTTTGACAAGCAACACGCGCTTGCCTGATTGACGTTGCATTTTAAAATGGACATTAGGCGCGATGCGCGATGATTGTTTAATATCGGGCACTTCAATTTTTTCCATCATCTTCACGCGTGATTGTGCTTGGCGTGCACGCGTAGCACTCGCTCCGAAACGATCCACAAAATGCTGCATGACTTTTAATTTATCTTCGACGTGTTTTTTCTCATGCAATTTTTGCTCTTCAATGATTTTTTTCTCACTCAAAAATTTATGATATCGACCACTGTATTGGCGAATTTCGCCGTAATCCACATCTAAAATATAATTGGCTAATCCGTCAATAAAATCCATATCGTGTGAAATAAAAACTAATAGCCCATCAAATTCTGTTTTTAAATAATTTTCTAGCCAACTAATAGACACCACATCCAAGTGATTGGTCGGTTCATCGAGCAATAAAATATCTGGCTGTTGAAATAAGGTTTGCGCTAACAACACGCGCAATTTGTATCCGCCAGATAATTTTTTTAACGCTTGGTAATGATATAGGGGGTCAATGCCTAGACCGGTTAATAATTTTTCAGCCAGTGCCGTTGCACTATAACCATCTTCATTCAAAATAATTTCTTCAAGCGTACCTAAACGATAACCTTGTGCATCGGTCAGTATTTCAGATTTCAAAATATTTTCTTTTTCAACTAAGGCGTCCCACAATAGTTTTTTGCCCATCAATACAACATCTACAATATTAATTTCTTCATAACGAAACTGATCTTGCTTCAACCAACCAATGTTCGCGCGTTTTGGCAACGCCACACTACCTTCAGTCGGTGTTTCTTCACCCGTCATGAGTCTTAATAATGTTGATTTACCTGAACCATTGGCGCCAACCAGTGCATAACGCACATGGTCATTTAAAATGAGATTAACATCCGTGAATAAAAGTTTATTTCCATAGACCATGGAAAGTTGGTTAAGAGTGATCATTGTTCTCGCTTGAAATTTCGAACATCAAACCGCTCCCTTACGGTCGCGGCTCTGACTTTCATTATTAATTCAACTGCCCGATTACCTCAGGAATTCCGCTGTGCGCAAGTGCTACCGCATCCGCTTTTTTCCAATCCACGGTTGCATTCTTACCCGCAATCGCTTGACGAACTTCTGCCACCATCGGCGAAAGACTTTCGCCATCTTTCCCAATTTGTTCTTGTAATGGCACATGACTTTCTAAATACAATTTGCCATTTTCCCAACCTACTTTGTAAGGATCATCAATCACCAAAATTGGCGTACCTTTTTTCACATGAGAAAATAACTCTTCAACATCTTCTGGCCACATACGAATACAACCAGCGCTACTACGTCGACCAATACCACTTGGATCGTTTGTTCCATGCATGCGATACGCACCTGGGAATCCTAAATAAAATGCATACGCACCCAATGGATTATCGGGTCCCGGACCAATACTGTTTGGCAGTATCACACCGTCTTTTGCACGATCCGCTTTAATATCCGCCGGCACTACCCATGTTGGATTTTTTACTTTTGCCACAATCGTTGTTTTACCCAATGGGGTGTCCCAACCTTCTCGACCAATACCGACAGGATACGTCACCACTTTATCTTTATTAGTGCGATAATAATACACACGCAATTCCGCAAGATTAACAACGATACCCACATGTGGTGTATTGGGTAAAAGAAATTCCGTTGGCACAACAACTAATGTTCCTGGATGCGGCAATTTTGGATTAGTCGTTGGATTCGCTTCCACTAATTCAAAATAACCAATGTCATAACGACGACCCAACGTACTGAAATCATCATCCGGTAATGATTGTGTCCATCGCACTTTACCAACCATATCATTACCCGGTGCAGGTAATTTAAATGTCATGGCGAATGCGGATGAACTAAAAAATAATGCGCCTACTAAAAATAATATGTTACGCCCCATGTCGTAATTCCTCTGTTGAAAAATCATCTACTGCAATTACTTTACGTCGTAGCGCATCCGCTTTTAATAATTGTTGCGCCTCCTCTTGAATTAATACACGTTGCGCTAATGCTGAATCAATTAATTCAGACAAATGGCGACCAGTAATAATTCCATCTCGCTTCGCTTGCTGCAATTTAGCTTCTAAATGCTCGGTATCAATAGCTGCCTGAAATGCCGCTTCCACTTCACCAATGACATTTCCTTTAAAACAACCTTCCGTTAAACGATCGCGCGTTTCAGAAGGCACCAACAAAATTTCTGCCACTTGTTGGCTCAAATAATCTGATGGTTCAGCAATATGTCTACCCAATGGGAAAATAGCGATACGCAACAATATTTTCAATGCGCGCGAAGGGAAATTTTGCAAAATGCCATCAAATTGTTTTTGTATAAAAGCAAACTCATTTTGACAAACCCAATGCACTAACGGCAAATCCGCTTGTGGCCTACCCTCATCTTCAAAACGTTTCAATACGGCAGAAACCATATAAAGATTACTTAAAATATCGCCGAAACGCGCGGATAATCTTTCTTTACGTTTTAATTGGCCGCCCAACACAAACATGGCGCAATCCGACAACAACGCAAACGCTGAGCTAAACCGCGTTAATAATTGATAATGTTTTTTCACGCCGTGTGTTGCAACGGGTGATTTTACAAAATTTGCATTGGTTAACCCTAAAAACAAACTTCTGAAAAAGTTACTGATGACTAAACCAATATGGCCAAAAAAGACTTTATCGAATTGTTCCAATCCTTGTTTTGCATTAGGATTTTGTGCCGCTTTCATTTCTGCTAATACATAACGATGACAACGAATCGCACCTTGACCAAAAATAATTAAACTGCGCGTTAAAATATTCGCGCCTTCGACGGTAATCCCAACGGGTGATCCTTGATACATACGACCAATATAATTATTCGGCCCTAAACAAATTCCCTTGCCACCATGCACATCCATGCCATCACAGGCTAACTGCCTACCACGTTCAGTCGCATGATATTTCATAATCGCTGATAAAACGGACGGCTTTGCACCTTGATCAATAATAGCCATCGTTAAGTGACGCGCGGAATCAACTAAATATAAATTACCTGCAATGCGTGTTAATGCTTCAGCCACACCTTCGAAACGCCCGATGGGCAAATTAAATTGTTTACGTACGCGCGCGTAAGCACCTGTGGTTAACGCCACCATTTTTCCACCACCAATACCGCTTGATGGTAACGAAATCGCACGCCCTGCTGATAAACATTCCACTAACATGCGCCAACCTAAACCGGCCATTTTTGGGCCACCGATAATCCATTCCGCTGGAATAAATACATCTTTACCTTGAGTCGGGCCATTTAAAAATGCCACATTTAATGGCGCGTGACGTCGACCAATCGTAATGCCCGGTGTGTTGCGTTTAATTAACGCGCAAGTAATACCGTATTCATCTTTATTACCTAATAAATGTTCAGGATCATATAATTTAAAGGCTAATCCGATGACCGTCGCAATAGGTGCCAAGGTGATATAACGTTTGTCCCAATTTAAACGAATACCAATGACTTCTTTGCCTTCAAACTGTCCGCGACAAACAATGCCTGTATCTGGAATAGCGCCAGCATCTGATCCTGCTTCAGGACTCGTCAATGCAAAACAAGGAATTTCTTCGCCTTTGGCTAAACGCGGTAAATAATAATTTTTTTGTTCTTCTGTTCCATAGTGCAATAACAATTCAGCAGGCCCCAATGAATTCGGCACAGACACGGTGGTCGCCACGGTGACACTAATGCCATATAACTTACATAAAATTTGTGAATGCGCATAAGCGGAAAATTCTTTGCCACCATAACGCTTGGGGATAATTAAACCAAAGAAACCATGGTCTTTAATGAACTGCCACATATCCGGCGGAAGATCGGTATCGACTTGAGTAATTTTCCAATCATTAACCATCTTACATAATTGTTCGACCGGGCCATCTAAAAAAGCAATTTCTTCTGGTGTTAAACTTGGCGCAGGAATGTCTAATAATTTTTGCCAATCTGGTTTGCCACTAAATAATTCTGCTTCAAAACTTACTGTGCCAGCTTCTAATGCATCACGCTCAGTGTCTGACATCTTGGGCAATACTTTTTTGTAAATGCTGAAAATGCGGCGGGAAAATAATGTACGGCGTAGCGGTAAAAAATTAAATGGTACGAGTAATACCAAGAATAATAACCAGACTAATG
The DNA here is from genome assembly GCA_963712965.1 of uncultured Pseudomonadota bacterium. Lineage (GTDB taxonomy): Bacteria > Pseudomonadota > Gammaproteobacteria > DASZBR01 > DASZBR01 > CAVQJZ01. The sequence goes on from CAVQJZ010000005.1 coordinate 20,354, forward strand.
TGAGTGCAATTTTTCCACTATGGCCTAAAAAGGTATCGAGTAATAACAAGGCAAACAAAACGCCCGTCCAGATAACAAGCTTCACTCGAAAATAAGCTAACGCCCAAATCGCTACGACAATTAATAGTGTTGTTATACTAAACATAGCCTACTCCTGGTTAAACGAAGGCAGGCATTCTAACAAACGGGGGCTGGGGTGCAACCGTTAAGCAACTGTAGGGGCGCACCTATGTGTGCGCCCAGCATTGGCAATTCACATTTCAGGGCAGACACGTAGGCCTGCCCCTACATATTTATCTGATTATTTTCCCCAACAAAACACCCACCGCTTTATCCGCTGCCAACACACCGGCTACCGGATTAGCCGCACTGGCTTTTTCTGTCACTTCAATCGTTTTGGAAAAAACAATTTTTTGCGAAGGCAAATTAATTAACGTGACTTGCGCTTTAATCAAATAATCACTTTCACTACCCAAAAATATTTGCTGCATTTTCAATAAATGTACATCTAATTCTTGATTAGCATTAGAGCCAACAGGAGTCGTTAATACTGCGCGATAACGATGCGTATTTTGCATCGCTTCCACTAACCATGGTTGCAATAATTGCACTGGCGGTGCCGCCCATGCATGCGTTGTGAAATACGCGATTTGATTTGGTGTAACTTGATATGCCATTTGCGAGGTGTTTAACCATGCGGGCGCTGTTGGCATGGAAACATACAACACTCCTGGATTGCTTCGTTCGCTTCGCGAACTCGCAATGACAGGAGATGGATTGAATACATATGTTTTTATTTCCGGTTGCGTTACTGGCGATAAAACAGATGAGCAAGCGGAAAGGAATAAAGAAGAAATAATAATAACTGTCATGCCGCACTTGTTGCGGCATCTGGTTTTTTTGAGAATTTTCCAGACCCCGCGACAAGCGCGGGGTGACAAAATTTTTAATTTATTCATTCTTATTCCCCCGGCCCTGGTTTTGCAGGTGTTTTTCCGCGCACTAAAATACTGGGATTTTGTTGTATTTCTGTTTCAATATGCTGCCATTGATTCATCAACACTTGTAATTGACCACTTGCTTGCGCACCATTTTGCAACAATATATTTAATGATTGCAGGCTTTGATCAATTTGCGTGGAATTTCTCGCCAAGGTTGTCGTCACTGTATCTAAATTTTGAATGGTATTACTTAATGACTGCTGATTCTTTTTATTCAAGACATTATTTAATGTGCCCGTTAATTTATCGACGTTGCCAGCAACTTGCGTGACGATTGAATCTAAACGTTTAAATAGCGATGGCTCTGCAGTGATAATAGGATATTGGTGTCCTGGCTGAACAGTTAATGGCGTCGCTCCTTCAAATTGCCCACCTTTCAAACCAATGTATGCCATACCTGTTAACCCTTGCACATTTAATGATGCCGTTGTGTGCGTTGTAATCGGTGTGCCTTGTTTAATATTCGCTAAAATTTGCACTTGTTGTGTATTTTTGGGGTTTAAACGAATCGCTTTGACAAAACCAACATCCACGCCATTATATTTAACTGGTGCATTAAGCGATAAACCATCTACCGATTCATTCATAAAAATAGCATAGGTTTCATAGGATTGATGTTTCAAACCGGCTGACAACCATAAAGGAATAAATATTCCTGCAATACCGAGCACTAAAACAAACAAACCAATCAGTGCATAGTTGATTTTGCTTTCCATGTTACCCCTCACCATTATCGTGCAAAAATACGCGCGCACGCGCTGTATGAAAATACGCATGCACTTGCGGTTCCTGACTTTGCATTAATGTTTTTAATGAACCGTGTGCCAATACTTTCCCATCACCTAAAAAAACAATTTTTTGTGCCACTGTCGCAAGCGTATCTAAATCATGGGTAATCATTACGATCGTTAAACCAAACCGTTGATGCAATTGCAAAAATAATTGATCTTGTTCACTTGCACTCACAGGATCCAAACCACTCGCTGGTTCATCTAAAAATAATAACTCAGGATCGAGTGCTAATGCACGCGCTAATGCCGCACGTTTTTGCATACCACCACTTAATTCCGATGGATATTTATCGGCTGCCTCTTTTGGCAAACCTACCGCATGAATTTTCTCTAATGCGATACGGCGCATTTTGCTCGGATTATTAACTAATGTATTTTCTAATTGCATGGGAAACATAATATTTTCCAACACAGTTAAAGCACTAAACAATGCACCTTGTTGAAATAACACCCCATAACGTCGTTGAATTTGGCGTAACTCATCATATTCATACGACAAAATATTTTTGCCGAATAATTCAATGGCGCCCGATTGCGGTTTAACCAATCCTAAAATGGCACGCAATAATGTTGTTTTACCACTACCGCTGCCGCCTACAATAGCCAAAATTTCACTGCGTTTGACGGTTAAATCAATCCCTTGATGTATCCAACTATTACCTAAATAAGTTTTTAGTGCCGCCACATTTATAATAGCCTCTTGTGGTTTCATCATCACAACCTCAAGGTACTGAAAACGATGGAAAATATCGCATCGGCAATAATGATAAAAAATACCGCTTGCACCACACTCACCGTAGTTTGTTTACCCACACTTACGCTACTGCCTGTCACTCGCAATCCTTGAAAACAACCAATCGCGGCAATTAATATGCCAAACACGGGTGTTTTCACCATGCCTGTCATAAAGGAACGCACTGAAATTGCATCTTGAAAACGCATGAGAAAATCATAATAACTAATGCTGAACATATATTTAGACATTACCATGCCACCTAACACGCCAAATATCATCGACCATATAGTTAGCAGTGGCACAATTAACATCATCGCTAATATACGCGGCACGATTAATAACTCATTCACCGTGATACCCATAGTTTTTAATGCATCAATTTCTTCACGAATTTTCATCGTGCCCAATTGCGCAGTAAATGCAGAACCCGTACGGCCTGCGACAATAATGGCAGTAATTAATGGCGCAAATTCGCGCAAAATAGAAATACCCAAAAGATTCACAACATAAATATTAGCGCCGTAATTACTTAGCTGTAGACCCATTTGGTACGCTAATACCACACCAATTAAAAATGATAATAAACCAATGATAGGTAATGCTTGAAAACCAGCCGTTTCGAAAGTGGCTAAAAAAGAACGGTAATGCAGACGACGTAAGCGTGGAAATAAACTAATGGCAACAACAGCTTGTTCACCAATAAAATCTAAAAAGGCAAAAAAATCACGTCCTTTTTCAACGGTGGCAAATCCAAGTTTTGCTAAGAACGTCATTCATTCTCCATGTTGCCAATGTAGGGGCACGATGCATCGTGCCCCTACCACGTTTGTTCAACTATCCCCAAAATAACTTTGCACTAAACTCATCGCTGTTAATGCCGCTGTTTCCATACGCAAAATGCGTGGGCCCAGCGAAATACTTTGCATACGATAACCATGCGCCAACTGAATTTCTTCTGTACTCAATCCACCTTCAGGACCAATCAGCAAATGCACTTGTGAAAATTTTTTATGTTCATGCGATAGCTGTTGCATTTTCATGCCCGCTGCAGGGTCCAATACCATACCACAACTGATACTCGTTTGTTGAGTGAGCCATGCTTGTAGATTTTTAGGTTCATGCAACGTAGGCACACAATTACGCCCTGATTGTTCACACGCGCTAATTATCACTCTTTCCCAATGTGCTTTTCTTTTTTCCCATAATTTGGCTTGCCATGAAACACTGATATGTTGCGTAATTAATGGCGTTATTTCTGCAGCACCTAATTCAGTCGCTTTTTGTAAAATCCAATCCATTTTTTCTGTGCGTGTTAACGCTTGACCTAAATGAATTTTAAGTGGTGATTCTTTCGTTAAGGCAATTTTCGTTTTAATCAAAACAGTTAATTTTTTCTTCTGCATAGTGTCGACTTCAGCTACATAATCAGCGCCATCGCCATTAAATAAAATAATGGTATCGCCAATGTGAATACGTAACACTTGAATAAGATAATGCGCTGTCGTGTCAGTTAACTCGACAACGCTATTGGGATCTAATGACTGTGAATAATAAATTCGAGAAATGCGCATGAAATATCAACCGCCCATTTTGGCACCACCACCTGGCGACGGTGACATTCCGGGAGAAGCATGACCTGAGCTAGCAGCATCAGAAGCTGCTCCTGTTCCTTGCACAGCTTGAGCATCCCCTCTTTGTACTCCAGTGTGAAGTTGTGTATCTCCACCATGAGCGACTTTCATGTCAGATCCTTGTTGATCTCTTTGTTTTTCTAGTTCTGAGCTACCTGCCGCTCTTTCTTTTATCTCTCTTTGCTCTAACGCTTCTTTAGTTGTTGTTCCTTTAGAATCGCCAGGTATTGGCTGATCTTCAAAAGCTTTCATCGATTTTTGCAGATCTTGCAACTGCCGTTTATCATCTTCGTCTAATGCGTCCATTTGTTTTTTCGCTTGTTTTAATTTTTCATCTGCGGCTTTTTCCTCTTCATCATCTGACTTACCTGCACCACCTTCACGCTCTAGCGACATTCTTTGTGACTTACTTTCTTCTGGCTGACCTGTCAGACCTAAACCCAATATTTTATTTATTACGGCGAACGCCGAGTTTTGCGCTTGCATGCGAGTCGGATCGAACCCTGAGATCAACCCGTTAAGCGCTTGTTTTGCAACTTGTTCTGGTGACATCATATTAAAATTCGAGAAAGCATTAGCCACGTTATTTTGAGAGCCCTGCTGAGGTGGGTCCAATCCAAGAGACTTCGCGCTATCAGTCATAAACTGCATTAATTTCATTTTTAAATCCACAGCCATAAACACCCCCTAAAAAATTTTTACTCACGCATATCTCTAGGATAGACTATTCCTATGCCTATCGCCAAAACATTACATCATCTACGGATTGCCACTCGCCAAAGCGCGCTCGCGCTTTTCCAAGCCAATTTCATCAAAAACGCCTTGTTAAAATACCATCCAACACTAACCATTGAATTGGTGCCGATGATCACCAGTGGCGATCGATTTTTGAATGATAGTTTGAATAAAAGTGGTGGCAAGGGTTTATTTGTCAAAGAACTTGAAAGCGCATTGTTAGAAGAAAAAGCCGATATCGCGGTGCACTCAATGAAAGATGTTCCTGTGTCTTGCGAAGCAGGTCTAGAGATTGCAGTGATTTGTGAACGCGATGATCCACGTGATGCATTTGTCAGCGAAAAATATACACATTTTGCCGAGCTACCTTTGGGCGCTCATGTAGGCACATCGAGTTTACGTCGATCAAGCATTGTCAAAGAATTACGCCCGGACATTAATATTAAATTACTGCGCGGTAATGTTGATACGCGCGTGAAAAAATTATTTGCCGGTGAATTTGACGCCATTATATTAGCCGCGGCGGGATTACATCGTTTGCAATTAGAAAAACATATTCGCCATTATTTTGAACCCGAACAAATGTTGCCTGCCATTGGCCAAGGCGCGATTGGTATTGAATGTCGGAGTAATGATCGCCACGTTAAAAAATTATTGCAGCCATTGAATCATTATCCTACGCAATGTTGTGTACTCGCCGAACGCGCGATGAATAAAATTTTAGGTGGTGGATGTCACACGCCTGTTGCAGGTTACGCAACTTATCACGCTGAACAACTTTATTTACGTGGTTGTGTGGCAAGTGCGGATGGCAAAAATGTTTTGCGTGCAGATAGCAAAGGGTCAATGAAAGACTATGAAAATATTGGCAAGCAAGTGGCGGAGAAATTATTAAGTCTTGGAGCAAGAGATATCTTGATGTAGGGGCACGATGCATCGTGCCCCTACGCAATAATGACAGAATTACTGATGCTCTTTCGCCACCACAAAAATTCCCGGTGCATTGCGCAAATATTCCTGATAATCCATGCCATAACCAAAGACAAATGCATCAGGAATCACAAGACCAGTAAAATCTGCTTCGGGCAAACCATCCGGCAAGCGCCCTTCGCGTTTATCTAACAATACAGCGGTTAATACTTCTTTAGCACCTTGCTCTTCACAATATCTTGTAATCGCAGCGAGTGTCACACCACCGTCTAAAATATCATCGATAATTAAAATCGTACGATCTTTAAATGCACGCGTAGGTTTAAATTTCCACGCTAATTCACCACCACTGGTTGCTCCACGATAACGTGTCGCGTGGACATAATCTAATTCCAGTGGAAAATCGAGACGCGGTAATAAATTGCCGGTTAAAACTAAGCCACCAATCATGACACATAAAAAAATAGGATTTTTATCGGCTAAACTCGTGTGAATTTCTTTCGCTAATCGATCAAGTTCGGTTTCAATTTCTTTTTTGCTATGTAAACACGTTGATTTGGCGTACACATCTTGAATATGTTTTGGAATGCTCATGCGTTAATGACCTCAATAGCGGCTTGTCGATTATTACAAACTAATACCATATCACAACCAGCGTCCATTGCCTTATTGGCACGCTCACTAAAACTTCCCATCGGGCTTGCACCTTCCATCGTTAAATCATCACTAAAAACAATCCCTTGGAAATTTAGCTGCTGACGCAGAATTTGTATTAGCCAAAAGGATGAAAATCCGGCGGGTTTATCATCCACGGCTGAATAAATAATATGCGCGGGCATAATGCCATCAATCCCTTCTTTGATTAATTCACGAAACGGCAAAATATCTTCTTGCATAATAGCTTCCAGTGAACGTTGATCAACAGGAATGGCAACATGTGAATCCGGTTCAACATAACCGTGCCCTGGAAAATGCTTGCCTACTGCAATTAATCCTGCTTCATGCATACCTGCAACAAAAGCACTAGCTAAATGTGAAACAATTTGCGGCTCACGATGAAATGCGCGATTACCAATCACTTTGCTTTTACCAAAATCTAAATCAAGTACGGGCGCAAAACTGATATCAATGCCTACCGTGCGCATTTCCGTTCCCATGGTCCAACCTAAATGGTGCGCTTTTTGTAATGCGTCTTGTGCATTTTGATCATACAAATCACCTAATTCACGCATTGGTGGCAAACGTGTAAAACCTTCTTGCAAGCGTTGTACGCGACCACCTTCTTGATCGATGGCAATCGTTAGCGGATGTTTGGTACGCAGATTGTGAATGCTAGACGTCAAATTAATTAATTGTTCGGGATTCACATAATTACGCGCAAATAAAATAACGCCGCCTACAGCCGGATGTTGCAATAATTCTTTATCCTCCGCTGTTAATGCAGTTCCTGCAACATCAATCATGACACTTTTGGGTTTTAGCATATTTTCTCTCCTACGGCATAACCAACCACGGCGACACATTCGCCATCGACAAAAATTAACGGGATTTTATCGCGAAGCCAAGGCGGAATCCCCCATTCTTGAAATAATTTTTTCAACTCACGTCGGTGTTTGCTTTTTTTTGGGCGAAATTTTTCACCGCCAATACGAAAACAAATATCATACTTCAAGGTTTTAGGTAAATGTTTTTCACACCACGCTTTTTCTTGTAGCGTTAATTTTTTAGTCCGCGCTTTTTCAGTAAAAATAAACAATTCATCACGATATCGGCGCAAGCAAATACTGCTCCAGCATACTTTTGGTGTGGCATCTTGGCGTGATGTTAAAACATCTTTTTGAATTTGCTCTAAGATATGTCGTGGTGGCGCTTTAAACCCTTGGGTTTTAATCCATTGTCGTAATAATGTTTGCTGCGCGATAGCCTCTAATTTGATCAATGATGATACCAGTAGGGGCACGACGCATCGTGCCCCTACTAAATCTTCAACCAACTTTTCCTGCTCTGCGCAATGTGCAGCAAATCGTGCCATGGTTTTAGCTATCTGCGGCCAACGTGTTTTTAATACAGGGAAAATTTCTTGGCGTAAAAAATTGCGATCAAAGCGTGTGTCTTTATTGCTTATATCATCAATCCATTGCAATCCATAAGCACTCGCATAACGTAATAATTCTTCACGACTAAATTTCAGCAATGGCCGCACTAAATAGCCGTTATGAAATGGCATGACAGATGGCATGGATGAAACACCTTTTAAACCCGCACCTCGCAATAACTGCAACATAAATGTTTCCGCTTGATCATCCAGATGATGCGCGGTAAATAATAAATCATTTTTTTTCATTAAAGTGGCAATCGCTTGATAACGTGCAACACGCGCAGCGGCTTCCAAACTTTCACCTTTTTTGCGCTTGATATTTACTTTAATAATTTTTAATGGAATAGATAATTTTCGACAAACTTGTTGGCAATGTTGTGCCCATTGTTTGGATTCGGGAAATAACTGATGATCAATATGAATAGCTTGCAGAGGATAATCAGGAAATTGCGTGTGGAGAAAATGCAATAAAACGTGTGAATCTAAACCACCGCTATAGGCAATGAAATAATTTAGCGACAAACAAACCTCGATAATAATTAAGGATTACCTCTCCCCTTGAGGGAGAGGTCGTGAGCGAAGCGAGCGGGTGAGGGGTAACTTTAAAATTTTGCCCTCACCCTAACCCTCTCCCCTCCTTCGCGACTTCGTCGCTTCGGTGGGAGAGGGGAAAATCATTATTCTCTTCCAACCGCCAAATAACGTTGATAGCGCTGTTCCACCAATTTACTCACGGGCAATTTCTGCAGTTGTGTTAATTCGCGCTTTAATACTTGCTGCAATTGTTTTGCCATCGCATCAATATCACGATGTGCGCCACCTAATGGCTCGGGAATAATTTGATCCACCAAACCAAAATCTTTTAAATGTTGCGCTGTCATTTTCATGGCATTGGCTGCATCTTCTGCTTTTTCTGCACTTTTCCACAAAATTGACGCGCACCCTTCAGGCGAAATCACAGAATACACACTGTATTGCAACATCAATACTTTATCGGCCACACCAATGGCTAATGCGCCACCCGATCCACCCTCACCAATGACAACACTAATGATCGGCACTTTTAATTGCGCCATCACATATAAATTTCTCGCGATCGCTTCACTTTGATTGTGCTCTTCTGCATCAATGCCCGGATACGCGCCAGGTGTATTAATAAAAGTAATAATAGGTAAGGAAAATTTTTCAGCCAATTGCATTAAACGTAATGCTTTGCGATAACCTTCAGGGCGTGGCATACCAAAATTACATTTTAAATTTTCTTTGGTGTTGCGCCCTTTTTGATGACCAATCACCATGACAGGAATACCATCGAATCGTGCAGTACCACCAATGATTGCTGCATCATCACTGTAATGACGATCACCGTGTAATTCGTCAAAATCCGTAAACATACGTTCGATATAATCAGGGGTGTATGGACGTTGTGGATGACGCGCCAATTTAACCATTTGCCAATCAGTTAAATCGGAAAAAATTTTCTTTGTTAATTCTAGATTTTTTTGCTGCAGGCGTTTGATTTCTTCGTTGATATTAACTTCCGTATCAGACGTTAGCATTCTGAGCTCGTCGATTTTCGCTTCGAGCTCCGCAATAGGCTGTTCGAAATCAAGAAAATTAAGATTCATCTTTCTTTTTAACCTTAGCCTTAGCTTTTTCCGCTTCATCTAATAAATAATCTAATTCATGACGAATCTTTTTATTCTCAAAATAATCTTCGATCGCATGACGCGCACGCAATGCCGCAACTTTTTTCCTTACTTTTTCTCCGGCAGCATCTTCTTCACTACCTTCGCTTTCGTCACTTTCTACTTCTTCGTCAGTGGTATCATCAGTTTCTTCAATATCTTCTTCTACTTTTTTATCATCTTCTTCTGTCGCATCTTCTGCATTTGCTCTGTAACCCATACCGCAATTTCCTCCTCTTTACCTGGCGGTGCAACTTATCTGAAACATCTTATGATCTTCAAGACGCAATGCAGTTAATTCCGCTCCCCAACTGCATCCCGTATCAAGGGCGTGAATAGTAGCGACACTTGAGCGACCACGCAATGAGGCCCAATGCCCAAAAATAATTTCTTCTTTAATCACTTTACGTTGCGGCACATCAAACCATGGATAGTAATTTTCGGGTTGCTTACCTAAGGGGCCTTTGTAACGCAAATCCAAGTGTCCTTGAGCATCACAATAACGCATGCGGGTAAAATAATTCAAAATCACGCGCCAGCGTGGAATATCACATAAATCGTCCGACCAACGATCGGGCTTGTCACCATACATGTTTGCTAATAGCGCATGATACTGATCAGACACTAATATTTCATGCACTTCTTGCGCGTATTTTTTGGCTTGCGCTAAATTCCACAATGGCGCAATTCCTGCATGCACTAATACAAAATTTAATTTTTCATCGTGATGCAATAAAGGCATCGCGCGCAACCAGTCTGCTAATACTCTTGCGTCTTTGGCAGCTAAAATATCATGAAACGTATCTTTTTCTTTTGCCGTTGCTAAACCATCAAGCACGGCTAAAAAATGTAAATCATGATTGCCTAACACCGTAACAGCACGCTCACCCAATGATTTTACAAAACGCAATACTTCTAATGACTGCAAACCGCGATTGACCAAATCACCAGTAAACCATAAAAAATCTTTTTTAGGATTAAACTGCACGACCTCTAACAAATTCATGAGTTCGTTATAACATCCTTGTACATCGCCAATAGCATAGGTTGACATAAATTAAGATTTTCCACGCGAAAGCGCTTGGTGAATTTGTTGTTGATGTAGATGTTCCTGCGCATGCTGCTGTTGATGCTGTTGCTGCACTTTCCCTTCCGTTAACGGAATTATTTGCGCGGCGGGTGTTGTCATACTGATGATTGGAAATGTTGGCGCACCGGGGTGACCAAAAGGCAACACCAAATGTGGATTTTGAATTAACAACTGTGTTACTTGCCCAACGTTTGCCGCCGTCATAATACCAGCTAACAATAATGTTTGTTGTACTTCAGCGACTGTTTTCGGCGCGTGCGTGGGATTTTGATCAATAAAATTTTGCAATACTTGTTTATCAATCAATACACCTCGATCACTCACAACAACATTAGAATCCGCTTGATTAACGCTAGTTTTTCCTTCTGCCACACTGTCACGAAACCAATTAATAAAGGCTTGCGTAACTGCTTTAGTATCCACTGCACTATGAGAATATGCTTGTTGTGCTTGCGCAGAAGTCGCTTGCGCATGATTTGCTGTTGCACTGGGCAATCCAAACATAGACTGCTGTTGTGTCGTCGGTACTTTGGGGTCTTGCTGTAAATAAGCAAATTTATCAATTTGTTGTTCACGGTCTGTTTGCTTGCCAATAAACTCTTGAGCTTTGCGCATTTTTTGTAACTGCGCCAAAAAAGCAATGGTTTTGGGTGAGAGTGAATGACGAAAAACTTTGCGATCGGTGAAAAAGCCTTCCAAAATTTGTGCATCGGCTAATGGAATCACTGTCATTAAAGATCCCATTTGGCGTTGTTCATCCGCTAACATTGCAAGCCACGCTTGCAATACGTCGGGATTACTGGCAATCCAATAAAATCCTTCATCTGGAATTAATTGTCTGGCTAATAATGGCGTAATTAAATGACGCATGTGCTCATGATCTTGCGCATTAAATCCATAAACATAATGCGTGCTTTGTGAAATCATATTACCCGTAAATGGCAACCATGCTTTTACTTCATTACCTTCTGCATCGGTTAAAGTAATCGTATGATGCGTAGCGACTTTACCAATATCTAAATAAAGCGATGCAGTAAAAACAGCATACACCCACAACATTTCCGGCTCATCTAATGTTGCCATACTGGCAGACTGCGGTAATAAATACGTGCGGCATAAAAATAAAGCAAGCGAGGTACGTTCAAGCGCGTGATCCAACAAACCACCCACTGACGCGTAAAAACTGCGCGCGGTTTCTGGCAAATTTTGTACAAATTCAGCAAATTGACGAATAACCATTAAAAACCAACGATCAAATTCTTCTTCAGGCAAACTCATTAAATCACGGATTTCTTTAATCGTACGCTGGCGAGATTCCGATGCTAATAAATCATCTGCATTTAAAACGGGCGTGACTGGACTTTCGGCAAGTACTTTTTCTAATTTATCTTTTTTCATTTTACCGAAAATATTTTGCATTCCTTTAAACATGTTTGCCATAACTGACTCCTGATAATTGATTGGCTAACTGCACATATTCATCCACCGAAATTTCTTCAGGCCGACGTTGCGCATCAAAATTTATTTGTTCCCAAAATTCTTTACGTACCATCTTACTTAATGCATTGGCCAGCGTTTTGCGACGTTGGTTAAATGCTTCACGTACCAATACCGCCAATAACTCATGATCCTTGACGCTTAATACACGATTTTTTTTGGGGGTCAAGCGAATCACGGCAGAATCAACTTTAGGCGGTGGTGAAAATGCTTGTGGTGGCACGGTAAAAAGCATTTCAATATCAAGATCATATTGCATCATGATACTTAAACGCCCGTAATCTTTGGTATGTGGATGCGCCGCTAACCGTTCAGCGACTTCTAATTGCACCATAAAATACATATCTTGAATTAAATTTTTATACAGCAATAAATGAAACAATAATGGCGTCGTAATGTTGTAAGGCAAATTACCCACCACACGCAAACGTTTTTTTGCTTCCAACTTTTCAAAATCAAATTTCAATATATCCGCGTTGATTAAATGAAACCGTTCTTTATCACCAAAACGAGAATCGAGCTCTAATATTTTTACTAAATCACGATCTAATTCTATCGCTGTTAATTCATTCACATACTTTAATAATTCGGCCGTCAACACACCTTTGCCTGGACCAATTTCAATCAGATAATCGTCTTTTTCAGGGTGAATAGCCGCCACAATATCCTGAATAATTTGGTGATCACGCAAAAAATGCTGACCAAAACGTTTGCGTGGTCTATGCACAAAATGCATTGGCCATACTCCTTGCTGTTACTATTGCTTGCTGCAAACTACCACAATGTGCTTTCCCTGTGCCGGCTAATTCCAACGCAGTTCCATGATCAACCGACGTGCGCACAAATGGTAACCCCAAAGTGATATTTACTGCTCGATCAAACGCGATATGTTTAATCACCGCCAATCCTTGATCATGATACATAGTAATCACCACATCACTATGCGCTAATTTTTCCGGCAAAAATGCCGTATCCGCAGGCAATGGCCCTTCAATATCCCATCCTTGTGCTCGATATTGTTGAATCACAGGAATAATCACTTTTTGTTCTTCATCACCTAAATAGCCATTTTCACCTGCATGTGGATTCAATCCACAAACTTTTATTTTTGGATTTTTTATATTAAATTGTTTTTGCAACGCCTCATGCACAATAGAAAATGTTTTTTGTAATTGCTTTTCAGTAATTGCCGCGCCGACTCTCATTAATGGCAGATGATCTGTCACTAACGCTACCCGTAATTGATCAGCAGCTAACATCATCACGACATCTGACACACCCGCTAAATCTGCTAAATAATGGGTATGGCCCGTAAACGCAAATCCGGCTTGATTAATAATTCCTTTATGCACAGGGCCTGTAACTAATCCTGCGGCTTTTTTTTCAAGACACAATGTGGCGGCCAATGTGATCGCTTCTAATACATATTCCGCATTTGCCGGATTTAATTTTTGTGGAATCACTTCTGCTTTTAATTTTACCCGCAAGATATTGAGTTTTTTAATGTTGATAGGCAAACGCAATTGCTCGGCACGTGTTTGCAATAAATCCGGATCAGCAATGATCATTACATTCGGATCACTGTATTGCTGCAACCATTGGATAACAATATCTGGGCCAATGCCAGCCGGTTCGCCAAGCGTGAGAAGAAGTTGCTTAGTCAATGTTTCCTCGATGATAAAAACACAAAAAATTACCTCTCCCCTTGAGGGAGAGGTCGTGAGCGAAGCGAACGGGTGAGGGGTAATTATAAAATTTTTGCCCTCACCCTAACCCTCTCCCGCTAGCGGGAGAGGGAATATTTTTAACCATATCGCCGTTCAAAATCCTGCATAAAATTAATCAATGCATCGACACCTTCTTCTGGCATCGCATTATAAATACTCGCGCGCAAACCACCGACTAAACGATGCCCTTTCAAATACGCCAATCCGGCTTCAGTACTTTTTTCAACAAACAATTGATCTAATTCAGGTGTAGGACAATAAAAAATAATATTCATGATGGAACGATAGGTTGGATTAACAGGGTTTGTATAAAAATTAGTTTGATCAATATAATCATATAATTTCTTGGCTTTGCGTTTATTGATTTCGCCCATTTTTTCCAATCCGCCTTGCGCTAAAATCCATTCAAAAACCAACCCCGACAAATAAATCGCAAATGTATTGGGCGTGTTGTACAAAGAATCATGATCCGCATACGTTTTATATTGATATAAAAATGGCGTCAATAACTCAGCCGGCTTAATTAAATCCTCGCGCATGATGACAATCGTTAACCCTGCTGGCCCAATATTTTTTTGTGCGCCCGCATAAATTAACCCATAACGACTGACGTCAATGGGTCGCGATAAAATATTGGATGACATATCCGCAATCAACGGCACATCACCTGTTGGTGGAATATACGAAAACTCTAAACCATTTACAGTTTCATTATCCACATAATGAAAATATTGTGCATGAGGATTCAATTTCCACGCACTGGGATCTGGAATATCTGTGCACTTATTGTCGTGATTATCTGCAACGATTCTCACATCACCATAACGTTGCGCTTCTTGATATGCTTTGTTCGACCAAATACCTGTCAGCAAATAATCTGCGCTTTTATTGGCACCCAATAAATTAATCGGCACCATGGCGAATTGATTTTGCGCGCCGCCAGTGATGAATAAAATACGATAATTTTTAGGGATATTGAGTAATTGCGTAAGATGCGCTTTGGCGGGTTCAAATATTTTTTCTATATAATGTTTGCCACGATGACTAATTTCGATGGCCGACATACCCATGTGATTCCAATCCAACATTTCTTGTTGCACACGCTCTAATACGGCGGTTGGAATTGCTGCCGGCCCTGGACTAAAGTTGAACACTCTCAATTTGGGCTTCCTCTTCTTCCACAACGATCGCATCTATTTCTGCTTCCGTTTCTGCCACACGTGCCACACCCACTAAATGTTCGCCTTCATTTAAATTAATTAAACGCACACCTTGTGTATTACGACCGACAACAGAAATTTCATTCGCACGCGTACGAACTAATGTGCCTTGATCACTAATGAGCATCACTTCATCTGTATCAAATACTTGTAATGCGCTAATCACTTTGCCATTACGTTCACTGACTTGAATCGAAATAACACCTTGGCCACCACGACCCGTCAAACGATAATCTTCCATTTCTGTACGTTTACCATAACCATTTTCAGTGGCTGTTAAAATCGCACCACCAGATTTCGCCACAACTAATGACACAATGGTTTGTTTATCTGCTAATTTCATACCACGCACACCACGCGCGTTTCGACCCATGACACGCACTTTTGCTTCTTCAAAGCGAATCACTTTACCTGTATCACTAAATAACATGACTTGCGATTGACCATCAGTAATCGCTACACCCACCAAGCAATCATTTTCCGCCAAATCAATAGCAATAATACCGTTGGAACGTGGGCGTGAAAAATCTGTTAACGCTACTTTTTTCACGGTGCCCAACTTAGTTGTCATGAAAACAAAATGATTTTCGTCATATTCTTTAATAGGCAAAATTGCATTAATTTTTTCATTTTCTTGCAGCGACAATAAATTTACCAATGGCTTACCACGTGCTTGACGCGATGCCTCTGGAATTTGATACACCTTTAACCAATACACTTTACCAATACTGGAGAAACATAAAATAATGTCGTGCGTATTAGCAATTAATAAATGCTCGACAAAATCTTCGTCTTTCACCGTCGTTGCTGCTTTACCTTTACCGCCACGACGCTGTGCTTGATATTGATCTACCGGCTGTGTTTTTGCATAACCCGTATGTGAAATGGTAACAACCATCTCTTGTGGTGTAATTAAATCTTCGATGGTTAAATCCGCTTCAGCTTCTTGAATTTGTGTACGACGTACATCACCAAATTCATCACGAACCTGAATAAGTTCTTCGCGAATCACTTGTAACAAACGTTCAGGATTGCGCAAAATCTCTAGCAATTGTTGGATTAATAATAATAATTCTTGGTATTCCGCAATAATTTTATCTTGTTCAAGACCCGTTAAACGATGCAAACGTAAATCTAAAATGGCTTGTGCTTGTACGGGTGACAAACGGTAAGACGTACCTTTTAATCCATAAATCGCTAATAAATCTTCTGGTCGTGACGACTCACTGCCCGCACGATTTAACATTTCAGAAACCATGCCCGATTGCCATTCACGACCTAATAATCTTTCTTTGGCTTCATTAGGTGAAGGCGACGTTTTAATTAACGTAATCATTTCATCAATATTGGCAAGCGCGATACCCAACCCTTCCAATACATGTGCGCGTTCGCGCGTTTTACGTAAATCAAAAATAGTGCGGCGTATGACTACTTCGCGACGATGTTTTAAAAACGCACGTAAAATTTCGCCTAACGATAATGTTTTTGGGCGCCCTTCATCGAGTGCGACCATGTTGATACCAAACACGACCTGCAGTTGTGTTTGCGCGTATAAATTATTTAATAATACTTCGGCTAATTCGCCACGACGTAATTCGATCACAACACGAATACCGTCTTTATCCGATTCATCACGCAGCGCAGTAATACCTTCGATTTTCTTTTCTTTAACAAGTTCTGCAATGCGTTCAATTAGTCGGGCTTTGTTTACTTGATAAGGTAATTCCGTAACGATGATAGATTGCTTGCCGGAATCTTCATTTTCTTCAATATTAACTTTGCCACGTACTAAAATTCGCCCACGACCTGTGCGATACGCTTCAACTAATCCTGCACGACCATAAATAATGCCGGCGGTTGGAAAATCAGGGCCTTTGACATGCGCTAACAACCCTTCTAATTCAATACTTGGTTCGTCAATTAATGCCAAACATGCATTAATCACTTCCACAATATTATGTGGCGGGATATTGGTTGCCATACCGACGGCAATACCCGATGAGCCATTGACTAATAAATTAGGAAAACGCGTTGGTAAAACAATAGGAGCAAATTCGGTTTCATCGTAGTTGGGTGCAAAATCGACAGTTTCTTTGTCTAAATCCATTAACATAGCGTGTGCAATTTTAGCCATTCGCACTTCGGTATAACGCATAGCTGCTGCTGAGTCCCCATCAATCGAGCCGAAGTTTCCTTGGCCATCAATTAACATATAACGTAAGGAAAAATGCTGCGCCATACGCACCAGCGTGTCGTAAATAGCCGTGTCACCATGAGGATGGTATTTACCGATAACTTCACCGACGATACGTGCGGATTTCTTGTGTGGTTTATTCCAATCATTGCCAAGCTCGCGCATAGCAAATAATACACGGCGATGTACGGGTTTTAAGCCATCACGAACGTCCGGAAGTGCGCGCCCGACAATGACGCTCATCGCGTAATCAAGATAGGATTGTTTAAGCTCTTTTTCGATATTAACGGTAATGACTTCTCTGGCGAAATCGGACATAACCTTCAAGAACTCCCTGCACGAATTAAAGAGCGAAATCTTAACACAGAAGGCGCATTTGATGTACGTTTTCTTGAGGAGAAATGAAGAGTTTTTTGTCTATTCTCGGAGTCGCAAGAACAAAGAAAACTATCTCTCAATTTCTTGCTGAATCTGGCGGATCTGCTTACTAGACAAACCAGTGATAGTCGCAATGAATTTAAGGGTAGAGCCAGCTTCTAACATACGAGCAACCATTTGTTTGACGGTTTGTGTAACACCTTGTTCAAAACCCTGATGCATACCCTCATTGATACCTTGTTTAAACCCTTGATGAATCCCTTTATGGATTCCTCTATTTTCTAACATTTCAGCAATAGTCATGGCTTTTTCTCCTACAGGTTCTACTAGATGCGCCCTTACTATTTCATCAAATTTTTCTGGGTCATCAATTTCGGCAGTATTTATAACATAGTTTAGTACAGCTAAAACATAATCTTCAATGTAATTTGCATCATTTAAGTTGTTGATCAGCTCACCTAAACGTTCGAAATATGGCAAGAAATCTCGAGCAAATACGTGCTTCATGGCGTATTCCAATAAACCTGACCATTTATGATGCCTGATTTGCTCGTCTGAGATTTTACTCAGATCCACTAACTGAAATGGAGAAAGCAATGTTTGCTTGGCTAACGCATGATGCTCAAAAAGATCAAAAATGTCCGTGGAATAATCATAAGTTTTATTGCCGTTATACAATACTAATGGGTAAACAATTGGCAACTTAGTTGTTTGATTTTCTTTAACATGTTGATCGATAATTTTGCAGATGTATTTCAAAAGCCGAAATGGCATGAGCTGATCGGGGCTCGATTGATGCTCAATCAGCAAATAAATAAACCCATCTGTATTATCTTTTTTAAAATTAACCGCATAAAGCAAATCAGTTAAAGACGTTTTTAGTTCTTTATCCACAAAGCTATCTTTTCTTAAGAGCAAAGAATCTAGATCAATTTGTTGCTGAAGAGCGCTAGGCAAATAATGTTGGAAAAAATCTTTGGCAACACGCAAATCTGACATGGCATGTTTGAACACCCCATCATGGGGAAAACTAATTTTATTATTAGACATATTGTCCTCAATAGTTATTAATATGTTTGACATCGAACATGAGCATTCTAACAAACAGAAGTGTGTATGCAAGTAAGCGATCTGAAAAAACCACTGCTTTTATTAATGACTTGCCTTAAGATAACGCACTATGCAAACGATCAAACTTAGACCCCATCATTTACTCTGCGCCGTTGGCTTTCAGGGCAAGGGCTATTCGCCTAATTTTGTGCGTAATTTTAAAAAAATCATGGCGGAATTAAATGGCGAAAATGGGGATGCCATCATGATTGAAATTGTGGGTCGCACTGACGACGTCTGCGCGCCTTGCCCACATAAACGCGATGCGTTATGTGTCACACAAGACAAAATCAGTCAGCTTGATAATGCACATACAAAAGTATTACAAATTACCCCAGGCCAACAATTTACCTGGGGCGAGGCAAAAAAATTGATTAAAGAAAAAATGACGTTAGCTAACTTTCATCAAGCGTGCGATGGTTGCAGCTGGAAAGAATATGGTGTGTGCGAAGAAGCATTAAAAAAACTCCACTCAGCGCAATAATTTCGGCATCATCAACGTGATCATCACAACTTTTGCTAAATCACCATAAATAAATGGCTTAATACCTAACAAATAAGCTTTTGACCAACCAACCCATTGCGCTAACTGCAACGCACCTAATCCCCAAATCAATGCTGTAGCACAAAGAGCAGCGAAAAAAACACCCGCATAATTTTTTGCCCATGGCTGTTGCACGATATAACCAACAAATAATGCCGCGAAAGGAAAGGCAATTAAATAACCGCCTGTGGCACCTAATATAAAAGGCAATCCTCCACATGCTTGCGCAAACACTGGCAACCCACAAGCGCCTTCGAATAAATATAAAAGTACCGTGAGAAATCCTAAACGTGGGCCATAAATCATACCAATAAAAAGAACTGCAAATGTTTGCAATGTAATGGGAACCATCGGAAGTGGCACAACCATCTGTCCACTGATAGCAAGAAATAAACTCCCAAAAATAACCAACACTATGCTATTGGGAAATACCAATTTTTTTGCTACTGTACGCGACATATTTCACTCCTTACATAATAAGAAATTGATCATGCGATATTTCAATATATTACCTACTTGTTGCGTTTTGTGCGATGCACCTGTTAAAGGCGCATTGGATATTTGCTCATTCTGCCAAAAAGAATTACCGCAAATACAAAGCGACACACTTTATCATGACGAACTAAAAATCATCACCCCTTTTCACTATGCATTTCCGATTGATCAATTCATCATGCGCTTAAAATTTCAGCAGCAATTGATTTATGCACGCCTATTAGGGCAATTACTCGCTCAACGCTTAAAACAAGAAGTAACATTGCCAGAGTTATTTATTCCCATACCATTACACGACAGTCGCTTACGCGAACGCGGATTTAATCAAGCTATTGAAATTGGTCGCTACATCAAAAAGATATTGCACATACCGATGGATAACGGAAGTTTGATTCGCACACGTGCTACGGAAGCACAATCGTTATTGCCAGCCGCCAAACGCCAACAAAATTTGCATAACGCGTTTGCACTCGCTAAACCATTGCAAGCCAAACATGTGGCATTACTGGATGATGTGATGACAACGGGAAACACCGTGCGCGCTGCAGCGCTCGTCTTACGCACTGCAGGCGTGGAAAAAATCGATGTTTGGTGTTGCTGTAAAGCTAGTTAACGACGATGGCTAAAGAAAAGATGACTCATCTTACTAACAACACTATCCTGCTTGTTTGTTGGCTCTGGCATTTCTGTTTGAATATTACCTTTAAAGCTAACAGCCAGCGGCTGAAAATTGGCGAACTGTGTCGCATCTGTTTTTCCCAGCACTTCTGTAAGCTGGTTCATAAGATTCTGCAACTCACACGTTAATTTAATATTTTCGTCATAAGCTATTCTTAACTCTCCTTTCACCGAGTTCAATCTTTCTCGCGCCTCATCGAGCGAGCGCTGACTTTCTTCGTATTTATTTCTGAAGCTTTGCAACTCTTCTCTTGCTTCATTAAGCTCCTTTCTAAGCGTACCTTCTGGCCTTTCTTTTAATATGCGAATTTCTTCTTCCATTAAATTAAATAATGAAAAATAATGCTGCTCCAATTTGGAATATAATAAAATACGCAAAGGCCATAAGTAATCTGTAATATGAAACTGATACCAGCGAGCTCTCAACGTCATTTTTTTTGCTTTCGCTTCGACGGCTTTTCTGAGCGCCACGATATCAAATTCACCAAATCGATTCATCATTTGCCTGCAAGCTTCTAACTCTTCATGACAACACCGATAAGCTTCAGAATCTTGTCGCTTTTTATTGGGAAACTTATTACCGAGATAAAGCTCGTATTCGTAAAACGCCGAATTTAGTTCGTGTTTAAACGCATCAATTAATCTAGCTTTTGGCATAACTATTTCCTCTTTTTGAATTATTAGAAAACTCATGGTTAACTGGCATAGGCACAGGTATAGATACGTATACTTCTTTGGTCGGCTTAACTACATCAGCATTAGTTTGAATGTTATGACTCGACAAAGAACCACCTGTTTTTTGCAAAACATTTTTATAATGTGGGCACCGACCGCTCAATAACTGATTCATCAATTCACCAAAGTATTTAAAAAATATATGGCTTCTATAATGCGCATCCGCGCAGGCTTTTAACTTATTTAAACTTTCAAGCAATTTTTCTCGGCTTTCGCTTCTTTTATCGCTTTCAATAAGAAACGCTAAAAGCACCAAAGAATTATTATCTTCAACACTTACATTACCAGAAGGACAATTAAAGAAATTTTCCGCCCAAGAAAATAACGCTTCGCGAGCAGGGACATAGTAAATTCCATAACGCTCTTCTATATTAAACTTTTGAACTGATGAATTTTGCAGACCAAACCAATAAGCCAACAACAAAATATCCACATCTGTTGCTTTTCTCTGCGACAATTTCCACATCGCACGGACATCTTGCTCTTTAGGCGCCCCTTCCGGATAATAATTTCCTTTGATGACAGAGAAAATATTCTTATATCTTTCATCGAGCAACTTATCTGCAACAAAAATATTTCTTAAGAGCACAAGCGACGGCAGCTGGCAATCAATCACTTTTTCAAGCATGTCAGCTTTAACAGCTTCATCAAGATTTGCCGCAGATTTATTCAAATACTCGAGCATTTCCAAATGCACCACTGCAAGCTCTTTTTGTTTTGCGCAAACTATTCGCTCCCAATCTCGCCAAGATTTTTTTCGACGAAAACGGAAAAACCATATTTTGCTTTTTTCTTGTTCTATTTCTTTCCTTTCTTTTTGAACAGAAGCCTCAAACTGAGTTAATAATTTAAACCATTGCTGACATTCATTTACAGAAAGCCGATTAGTATTAAAAGGTGGCAACGGTTCATCAAATACCGCCAAGAAATATTGTTTGTTTTGCAGAAAGGCCTTACGACTATCTTGATTATTTAAAATGCTTTTAGGAAACTTATATTCAGGATTAACAAACTTCTCTTTAACTACAGAATCAAATGCCAGAGGAATACTGATACCTGATGCTGTAGGAAGCTTAATTTCCTTATTTTTAATCTCAGCATGCATTTTCTTTATTTCGCCTATCTGAATATTAACTCCACATGCTCTTAACATGGATTCGATATCTGTGGCACTCTTATTTTTTTTTGTTGCAACCGGGCATTCTGGCTTACCTTCTTGATAGATTGCCACAATTCGACTAATTAACCTTTCTCCATACTGTTCTCTTTCGAGCTCATTAATCATAATTTTTAATTCTTTACTCCTCGCAACATCTTGACTCATAGCATTGAAAGCACGAATCAATTCGAAATATTTATTTAGCTTGTTAACTAATAGATCTATTTTATCGACGTGAATATCATTTAGCTGATCAAGCCAGGACCCATTATCATTTTTTAAAATTGGTGTGCGCAATTCAAGAAACAAATTGTAGATAGAATCTTCTTTTTTTCCCATGATGCCCTCACTATTATTATCTCTCATCCAAAATCACATCTTTATACTAAAAGATTTGCAACTATTGTGAACGTGGGAAATTTACATACATAAAACTATTTCGCAAAAACCAAATACCCTTTGATTAACGTCAAATAAAAAGCATGCGTTCTATTCTTCGCACTGAGTTTATAACGAAGCCTTTCCTCATACGTTTTGATGGTGCCCAATTTTACATCTAAAAATTTTGCGCATGTTTTCGGCACGTATCCCATCGTCAACAATATAAGACATAACATTTCCATGATGCTTAATGGATTGTCATCGCAAAGATTAGGTTTGATATTTGAAATACCAGTGATGTGTTGCACAATATGTTGAGCGACATCATCAGGCAGGCTGGATTTGCTAGTCGCGCGGTATCGGCGAATGCGCTCTAAAAGCAATTTATCTTCTTGCGTTTTAATCATTATTATCTCTCAGTGGTTTACTTAATATTAAAATGAGACTTCAGCAACTATATTACTAATAATGCCTGATGTACAATACCCGATTTTTGCTCAAGCGATTTTATCCATAAGGACCTTGTATGCACTTTGTTTCCGAGTATGGTTTGTTCTTTGCCAAAACAGCAACGCTAGTCATTGCTATCCTGATCGTTCTCTCCGCTTTTTTTGGTTTGTTATTTCGGGGCAAGTCATCCACGAAAAATCAATTATCCATCGAAAAAATGAACGAAAAATATGACGAGATCCATGAAAGCTTACAAGAAACTATTTTAAGCAAAAAAGCGTTTAAAGCATGGCGCAAAGAAATGAAAAAAGCAGGCAAGCAAAAAGAAAAAGAATTGGAAAATAAACGTCGTGTATTCGTATTAGATTTTATCGGCGACATGCGCGCCTCCGCGGTTGAAAATTTACGCGAAGAAATTACTGCTGTATTAAGCAGCGCCACACCAAAAGATGAAGTGGTTGTACGCTTAGAAAGTCCTGGTGGCGTGGTACCTAATTATGGTTTTGCAGCATCACAACTCGAACGCATTCGTGAAAAAAATATTCCGCTGACAATTACCGTTGATAAAGTCGCCGCCAGTGGTGGCTACTTGATGGCCTGTGTAGCTAATAAAATCTTAGCGGCGCCTTTTGCGATTATTGGTTCAATTGGTGTTGTGGGACAAATACCTAATTTTCATCGTTTACTAAAAAAGAAAGATATTGATTTTGAGCAAATTACGGCGGGCGAATACAAACGCACGTTGTCTATCTTTGGAGAAAACACTGAAAAAGGCCGTGAAAAATTTCGCGAGGAAATTCAAGAGATTCATCATTATTTCAAACAACATATTGAACGCAATCGCCCCGAAGTAAATGTCAGTGAAATTGCCACTGGTGAAATTTGGTTGGCCAGCAAAGCTATTACTTTAAAATTGGTGGATGAATTAATGACGAGTGATGATTATTTATTCACGCTCGCCAATACTGTAGATATTTTTCACGTGCATTATCAAGAGAAAAAATCGCTGCTTAAACGTTTAACGCATTCGGCGCAAGCGATATGGGCGAATATGAAATCGGAAGAGACAGAGTATTTATTTAAATAATACCCCCCACCTTAACCCTCTCCCTCAAGGGGAGAGGGGATTTATTAAGCTTTCTTTGGCAAACTCTTAAAGTTTGGATTTTCGCGATAAGCATCGAGAATACTTTGTACTAATTCATCGATCACACTTAAGTGCGCATCTTCTTTAATCAACCCATGTTGTTGTTCACGCAACGAATTCAAACGCTCTTCAACTAATTTCGCAATCGATCCTGACGGAAATAATGTTGCTAATACACGGCGCGCTTCTTTCGGCCCAATACGTTTATATAATTGATTACGCACAATAGTATCTTCAACGGTTGTACTAAATGACCACAATTCAATCGGCCCCAATGTACTGGTCACCAATTGCATATTAATTCCGGTTTTTGTAGCGTATTGCACTAAAAACGTAGCCCCGCCAGCACGCGGACCATGTACACGAGTACGCAATGCGGTTTGCGCTGTTTCAGATAAACCAAAGATTTTAGCTGAACGTTCAATTGATTGGGTAGGACCTGCATCCATAATATAAATAGCTGTCGCGAACTCTACCATCACCGGATCAAAATCTTCTACCGACTGTGAAATCAATGCAATTTGTACACGCCATTTACGGCCTTCACGCATATCGATAATGACTTGATCACGCACCGCACGCGCTTTTGATGTACGGTGAAATTCATCAAATACAATACGTTTAGGATCTTCACGCACTTCCATAATACGCGCACGATGATATTCACGATAATGATCTGGCATATCCGCTACATTATCTTCTGTTAAATAATAATGTCTGGCTAAAATATAACGCGAGAGCATATACATAACAGCGGTTTGACGATCAGCAGCATCACCACCACTTTTTGCGACTTCGTCTAAATCCAACGACACCACTTTAGCTTCGCCTAAATCAAAACTTGTCACGCGTGATAACATCGGATATTCACGCACGGCACTTGAAATCATACGACCAAAAGCATTAATTAACGTTTCACCTGTAGGTGCTACAATTTTCCCGTATAAATCTTCAATCGCTTGGCTACGACAAATTGATGCAGCATCAGCAACTAATGGCATGGCATACCGTTGTGCAAGCATCGCTTCATGCATAAATCCTGCAATAAATAAGGCATCGGTCACTTCCCACCATGTGGTACGTTGATCACGCACAAAACCAATTTCTTCTAAAATACCATCCACTAATGGCTCAATACCTGAGGTGTAAGTGTAAGGATTTCCTGCATCCGCCAAACTTTTATACAGTTCATCCACCACCATGCCTGCCATATCAGGCATACCATC
Organism: uncultured Pseudomonadota bacterium; assembly: GCA_963712965.1. Taxonomy (GTDB): domain Bacteria; phylum Pseudomonadota; class Gammaproteobacteria; order DASZBR01; family DASZBR01; genus CAVQJZ01. Next base: position 45,995 of record CAVQJZ010000005.1, read on the forward strand.
ATACGATGCATCTGCACCGACTGGTGTTGCTAATAAGGTAATAAAATTCACCAAGAAACTTCGTTCTTGCGGTGTAGGAAAACGACAACCTAATTGAGTATCAAAAGGATTAATTGAATAATCTGGCGTCATGCGCAATCGATGATACGCCACCAAATGTCGTTGATTCTTGTGGTAGCGCTTCTTTTAATAATGAAATCAAACCACTGCTTGAAGGACCAATATCAATAATGGCAATACGTGGTAAACGCTGCAAACCGCCGGATAAACATAATCCTAAATTAATCGCATTCGATAAAACCGATTTACCTGAACCAGGACGCGCGTATAACAAATCAATCCACGTCGTTTGTTCACTGGAACCGGGTTGAAATGGCCATGGTTTACCATCGGGTGTGCGAAATAATAATGCGCCATATTTCCAAGGAGAAGCAGGACGTGTAATCGGTAACATACCAATCACATCACATAATGGTGCAAGTGCTGCTGTTGCCACACTTGAACTTGTCACCCCCAACATACTTGAGACAACACCTGCAAATGCATCACCACAAATTTCTGATACTTCGCAGGTACCCCAACCTTCAATAGCTTTTGCTAATTCTGATGTGCGAGTACGCAATAATTGCATGCTGCCTTCAGGCGCCCACGTACACGCCGCCACACGCAAACGCACAATGGCATTATCCGTATTGGTATCCAAATAAGTTAATAATTTGGTTGCATCACCCATCAAGCGATTTTGTGTTGAACTAAAACTTAAAATAGCCGTAATAGCCGCTTTCCAATTCATGCTCGATAATGCATTGCCATCCACTAAAAAAGAAATACGCCATGGAATATTGGCCGATAATGTACGCTGCAAAAGCTGCATAAAAATCTTGATATCTTTTGGAAACAAATCAATAAAAACAGATGAATAAATTTTATCGCCAATACGCACGGTACGCATATCAAGATTTTCTGCATCACGCGGTAAAATTTGTTTCGCAAGCGATGGCCATAACAGGTCAGAATAACTACCGACGTCATGTTGACGGCTTTGCACTAAAAATTCATCGCCAGGCAAAACAGGTCGCCAACTTGGATCCGTAAACTCAGGGTCTGCACTCATGCGCATTTCATAAATGGCTTCATGCGCCTCTAATAAATTAGCACGCAAATTTTGTATTTCAAGATCATTGATGATCGCGCGTACAAATGCTTCATGCCCATCACGCAATTCGGTCATCGCCGCCATTAAATTTTGTGTGCGACGAAATGGCGGCACTTTTTTCTCTTTCATGAATTTTATTTTATCTTTGCCCGATTGCTTAACTTGCTCGGCAGGCAATAGCTCAGGCCTTGTCCATAAAACGAAAAAAACATTTTCAAAACCGCAATAATTTGACAAGTAACGCACGCGCTCATCAAACAAATCATCTAAATCAAGAGCTAAACGTTTACTCGTGGCGCGAGCCGGCGCAAAAATTTCGGTAATTTCATGCCCGATACGATCTTTATCGTAGTTAAATAATACTTGCAATGAACGCCCCGATTGTTTCATCGCTGCTTGAAAAGCAAGTGTAAGCCCTTCGTGCAAACGTTCAAATTCCGGCACACCTAATAACGTGGTAATACCATCAATTCGAATGACAGAAGCTAAAGAGCCATCATAAGCAACTAACGTGGTAGGACTATCCGCTGTTTCAATTTCACAATAGGATTCCGTCGTCTGCTTTAGACTAGAACTTGCCCACGCGAGAAAGGTATCGATGGTATCTAAAAAACCACTGATGAATTTTGCCATTAGAATCCCATTAAAATTCTGCTGCTAATTCTTTTAATGCGGTTGCCGCCCAATGATCTACTTGAGTTTTAAAGCCACCGCGCGAAGGTAATAAACGTATATTTTTTAGCATTGTTGATAATAACGTAGCATCATTACCAACGACATCTAAAAACAACTCACCAAAAGTGGCCGGACTACTGCACCCCTCACCAAATTCTTCTTCAACAATTTGCGCACGAAACTTAAAATTACGATAAATTGATTGCGCACTGGTTTTATATCCGGTGTCGTTGGAAACCGCACAAAACAACACATGACAAAAACTATTTAAATCGGTTTGAGTTACCTCGGGCAAATACACTAACGTACCACCACCGTAATGTCCAAGCCCAACACTTTCCACAAAAAAACATTGCGCACAAAAACAACACGATGTCGTCAAATTAGACAATTTATTATTATGATAATTGCTATCTAAATTAACGACTTCCTGATAATCCCGTGCTTGAAACCCACAAAATTGACACGTGTAGTTATCGCGTTTAAAAACCTTTTCCTCGGCAAACTTAAGAAAGGCCGAATCGGCCTTTCTTTTTGCAAACAAGCGCCAGCTACCTGGCGTAATCGATAATTCTAACGGTCGCATAAATAACTCTTAGAATGAACTTACCCCGGAGATACCACCGGATGATTTACTACCACCGAATATTGTTTGTCCTGCAATACCAAACAACGTTGGCAAAAATAACAATGCAGCGGCAACAAATAATAATGCGATAGGTGTACCGATCGTAATTTGTGTTGGATTATCACGATGCGCTTTAAATTTTAAAATCGATGCCATACCAAAACCCATCCCCGCGACATAAGAGATAGCTGTTACCAGCTTTGCTAATGCGCCAAACGTAGTCGTTATATTCGTCGCTACATCACCAATCGTGTTACTACCTTGCGCAAAACAATTTGCTGTATAAAAAAACAACCCTGCTAATACAACTAGAACAGCAACATCTGATACTCGTTTAAATCTCATCACAACTTCTCCTCATGACAATGGCGAAACAAACCCAAAAGAATTCCAAAGAATATTCGTTACTCCGACAATATTGATCGCAAGAACACCTCCTACGATATGTGTCATTGCTCTACCAAAACTATGTTGCCCACCGGGATGCTCGACATTCGCAATTAAATGAAACCATCCACGTATAAAAGCAACAACACCAACCAGCTGTATCGTTCCCACGATTGCTTTCAAAAAAATAGGGTCTATCGACGCTGTAGATTGAGTATAAGCAAGCGGCGAATTATAACCAAATCCTGTTTTCAAAATTGAATAAAACGCTGTTGGTAAATAAATAAACACCATCGCCACAAGTAGCATAACCAAAGGAACTTTGAGATTAGTTTGTGAGCTCATCATCGTTCTCAACTCACCGTATGCTTTTAATTGATAAACTGCACGCATCGCTAAAATAAATCCTGCTAGGTAACATAATCCTATCAGCATTTTCCAAATAGCAGGATACGTATTGCTTATGTTCACCAACATCTGTAATGCATCAGAAGCGCCACCCGAAGAAGGTGCCGCGAAAGCAACATGGCTGTAAAAAAGCACAAAAAGCGCTACAAAAATTGCTTCTGCGAACATTTTCATGAATAAATTACCTGTCCTCTGGTTTAAATGTAATCACTCGACCAGAACTTGTCATCACGACACCATTATCTGGCTCAATTGTTTGCACTATTCCATAACCTGGCAACGTATCACCTTCACTTATCGTAAAAGTATTACCATCGGGTGTCATTAACCATGCTCTACCTTGAATCATCGCTTTGACATAGTAAGTCACCGAAGGAACAATGACTTTAGGTGCTTTATGTCGGATAATTTTTTTCTCTGTATGTTCTTTTGCCGCTGTCACACTTGTTTGTAATGTTTGTAATTGTTGCTTTAAAATTGATAAATCATTTTGTACAGCACTCATGCCAGACGTTAATCCAGACACTTGCGCTTGTAAATCTTGTATGGCAACGCGATTGCTATCAGCTGCTTGGCTTAATGTCGTTAATTTATCATTATTTGCCGCTGTTAGACTTGTTGCAGGTGCTGTCGTTTGCGCTTGCGCTGCATAATCTTGTGTGGCATACGGCACTGCATCTGATGTTGTAGCTGCAGGTTTTGCAGGTGGTGGCGTTGGAGCAACTGCTGCTATCTTGGCCACAGGTTTCATCGCTTTTTCCATCGACGATGGCGGCGTTGAACTAAACAAACCATATAATTTATATAAACAAAAAATTGCTATTACTACACCAACGACCATAAACAATTTACGTTTACGACCGGCATCCATGCTCACTGCTGCAGTTGTCACTTTAGCGGCTGATTGAAAAGATGGTGCTTCACGATCATCAACGAATTTGAATTCTTCTTCACCACCGGATTGATTATTACCTGAACGCTCCATTATTACACCTCTATCTCATTTAACTAGGTTGTTGCACATCGGCTAAAAATAAAATACCCACCGCTGTGCCTGACGCCACATGAACCGTCGGTGGAGTATTAACTACATTAGCTAACGTAGTATTAAATTGCGTACCTACGTTGCCTAACGCTGCAAAGAATTTTGCTTGCGGACTTAAATCAGGCGTCGTGGTTTGTGTTGTTAGCCCATTCGTTGAAGTCGCACTGCCTGATTGTGTAAAAGCATTACCGTATCCTTGCAAGAATGACGCTGCAAATACTGAACCATAACGCAATAAATAATGATTATCTGTGTATGTTGATAATGCAGTACGCGCTGTATTTTGATCAATAGCAACGGCATTAATCGCAATGCTCTTAGGATAATCCGACAAACTCATGGTGTTAAACGTCAACATCACTGCTTTGCCTTGGTTTGTTAATGTACCCAATAATTTTGCACCTTTATATTGACCAGTGACGATGGTTGCCATCACAGGACCTGGTTCATCGCTATTGATTGCTGTATCAATTGTCGCAAATAAAATTGTGCCCGCCTTAAATAGCGGAACATTACCGCCACCCGCTGCCGATGTTGACGAAGCACTTGCCGTATTTCCAGAACTTGCTGTTGTTGTTCCACCTGCATTCGTCTGTGCTTCATCACTTTGCACTAATGTTTGTGTTGGTGAAGCCCATGCGGCTAACAATTGACCTGCTTGCGTAGACATCGCTTGCTGTCTTTGTTGCACGGCTTGCTCCAATTGTTGGCTGTTCAACATTTGTATTTGTTGTTGTAACGCAGCACTTTGACCCGTTGAAGTATTTGATGGCGCAGCAATACCTAATGACGGACCTACTGCACTTAAACTAGCAGAGTTTGTCTGAGAGGCAGCTGCTTTTTCGGGTGACTTTTTCACGCCACCGATGACGTTACCATTAGCATCGCGCACCAAACCATCTAATCCTAAAGTACCAATAACATTGCCATTCGCATCACGCACTTTTCCATCAGGCCCAAGATAACCAATTAAATGACCATTGCTATCATACATTGGTGTTCCCGGTGGGGTAGCGCCCGCTTTACCAACAATGTTTCCATTTAAATCACGCACTGTGCCATCAGCATCTGCTGTACCAATAATATTGCCGTTAGCATCACGCACTTTTCCATCAGGCCCAACATAACCAATTAAATTACCATTCGCATCGTAAACGGGTTTACCTAAACTTCCGATAACTTTGCCATTCGCATCACGCACTAAACCATCAGGGCCTAAGGTACCAACTATTTTTCCTGTGATGTCACGCACTTTTCCGTCAGCGCCGACATAACCAATTAAATTACCATTGGAATCATAAACCGGCGTACCTGGTAAATAAGCGCCTGCTCTACCAATAACTTTTCCACTTAAATCTCTCACGACACCATCTTTGTCCACTGTGCCGATAATATTGCCATTCAAATCACGTACTTTTCCATCAGCACCGACATAACCAATTAAACGTCCATTTTCATCATACACAGGCGTGCCTAAATTATTTGCCGTCGGACAATTAACTGCTTGCTTATCACCCAAATCTAATTTTTTAGGTGAAAATCCTGTCTCTGCTTGTTGATTTAACGTCGTAAATTCCAATCCTGCTTGCGACCCTTCAGGAGGTGTCACCACATTGACGGGTTCTTTCGTCGTGCGAATAATCGTTGGAACAGCACTTGAACCTTGTTGTTCTGCTGTTTGTGCTTTCTCCACATTTTGTTTTTCTTGCAATTTTGCATATTCGGCTGAAGGTGCGTCGAAAGGAACTGATTGAATATTTTCTGGCGCACGTGTGACTTGCGGTGCTGGATTTTCAGCGCTAAATCGATGACGCATAACAACGAATCCAACGATGATTGCGATAAACAGTACCGTTAAGGTAGACAACACCACAAAACGTGTACGGCTGTTGCGAAACAATCCGGCAATATTTTTCATCCTGTCGTCAGCCATGGTTTTACAATCCTTTCACTTTAAGTTGTACCATTTGACCATTTTGCGAAACTAAAATCATCGGTGTCGGTTGCATTTCATAGGCATGCATTCCATCAGCGCTAGACAAAGTTGCTTTCCATCCCGGAGATATTACATTTAAACGGGTTCTCACAAATAGCGTGTCGTTAACAAGCCAAGCTTGGCAATCACCACCTTCGACTTTCAATACTTTACTGTCCGAAGGCGCAATACCATCCAACACATTAAGCAATTCTGTACTTGGCCCTTCAGGCAACGATTCACCCAACGATGGTCTTCCATTAGGTCCCACGCCAGGCACACGTAAATCAACACGATAGTCCACCACTTTTTGGCCCGGAATTAAAGTGATCATCACAGGTGTATCTAAGCCTTTTAGTTTTACCGCCAAATTTCCATAGTTATATAACACCGTCGATTGCACCATTAAGGTATTACCCTTTTTATTCCACTGAATATTAAACGCCGACGGATTTCCTACATCGTAAGATTCAATCGGCCATGGCGCACCTGTGGAATCAATAAATACTAACGAGGTGACGAATCCCTGCGATAAACGCACAACAGGTGGCGTTGATCCTGGTGATAAATCAACAAACTCTGACGTGGCAGTTGGGCGAGGCGGTGTTGTGGGCGAACTCGATGCCGAAAATTGCGATGCAAGGTAAACCGAACGCAGTTTTTGAATTTGCTCTGGACTCATTGGCAAAGTATTTTTCACCATTGCATTGAAGGCTGCTTCATCAATATCCCCTGTCCCAACAGGAACATTACTACCATCAATATTTTGGTTAACCTGAGCAACATCCATGCCAACACTGTTTGCTGTTGGAATGGTTTTCGAAGCACCTTCGAATGAATTTTTTGCAACAGAAGCTTGCGCAAGCACCGCTTGCAATTGAGATTGCGCCGCATTATTTGCAACAGGGTTTGGATTATTTGCTGGTGGGTTATTTGTATTTTGCCCAGCCGCTTTATTGTTGACCGAATTCGCTAATTGCGCCGCCATTTGTTGAACATTCTGTGTGGATTGATCAGCATTGTTGCTACCACCAGCTACCGCTGCTTGCAATGGATTCGCGGGTGGCGACTGTTGTTGCAACGCTTGAATCTGTTGTTGTACTTGCGATTGCAATTGCTCAAGCTGAGAATTTTTACCCGTACTTGCGACTGGCGCACTGGGTGACGCCGCAAACAATAAAGTTACGTCGCCGCCAATAAGCACCACAATCAAGACAAGCAAGATTTGTTTTAAATTTCGTGGAAAACGCATTTTTCCCATTCTTTACATACCTTTACTAAACAGCCACAAAGGAAGAAATTCCAATACCGCGTGCTGAATTCAATGTCGATATACGCTGAATCACCATCGTTACTGTTATTACCTGACGCACAGATTGACTTGGACTTTGATATGTCACCAACATAGGAATTTGCACTTTCCAAGTGTATGTTCCATCAATCACACCTTGATCTAATATCACTGGCGCACCAGTCGCTACCGCAGAAACCACTAATTTTTTATCGATCACCGCATTCAAGTTATTCGAACCCTTCAAAGCACTGATATATCCTTGCCAACCATCGGGTGTAAAGAATTCAGACGCCGCTTGCAACTCTTGGCGATAATTCACAAAGTTGTAATTATAAGCAGCGATAGCCGCCGAATTAGCCCATTGTGTGATAGTGGATGGCGGCATGTTAGGTTGATCAAGCGGAATAAGAGGTGTGATCCTGCCATTAATTGTCGTTGCAAAATATTGCGGCGCTGGCGGGTGCGTAACGATATAAATAAAGGCGGCTACTGAGCCGATTAATAAAATGACAGCGACCAGCAACGCCATAATGACACGCTTGTACCCATCACGATAAAAATCATTCCTTAATTTAATGACTTGTAGCGCATCGTCTGCCGCCATCGCACTCTCCACGTTTACTCAATTAAAGGATTATTTGAATTATTCGGCGCTGATAAAGCGGTAAGCTTTGTTAGATCGCCGTCACTACTAGATGAATAAAACTGCGGCACTGTTCGATGAAGGAAAACATACATCGTTGCTGCCAATACAATTACTTGCAAAAACAATACACCGACTAAGACACTGACGGCCTTGCGATAATAATCACGATAAAAATTTTTGCGTGTTTTAGACTGCTCAACTACCCTATTGATCATGAATAACCCACCAAAAAAATTCTGCGCTACTATACCGATGCCTTCAGCCTGAGACAAGAAAAAATTCTGTACTCAATTTAGTTGAAAACATTGTCCGGCGCTGGCATCCGAAAAGAAATTTCTAAACGATTGGTGCGTCCTCGACCGTTAGCATTTTCTCCACCATAACCTATCGCATAAATTAAGCGCGCATTAAGTCCGTGTTGCCACAAATAATAATTTACGATCTGCGCTTGTTGACGTGACAGCGCAAGATTACGTAATGCATTACCCTTAGCGCTGGTATAACCCGCAATCTTGATAGATGTCATCGGATACGTATTAAGTAAATCGATCAATGTATTTAATAAAGGGCTTGGTGAATGTTTTAAGTGGCTTGAGTGAATGTAAAATAATTCACGTGTAGGAACAACCACTTCAACTTCATCACCCACTTGCACAACTTGCACATCGCTGCTCGCTAAAGAACTGATGAGCGCTTGTCTATGAGCAATAGCAGAACATTCTTCGGTATGACTGGAGACAGGATAAATTTTTGTGGTGCATCCTATCAAACTCAAAACAACAAAAACGATAAATAGTTTCAGTAAGCGCTGCATGTTCGAGATCCTTTAAGCGAATCCGGCATTCTACTATCTTTGCAGCGACACGCAAACCTGATCTTTCAACTTCGATATTAGGTCAGTTCCCAGCACATTATTATTCACTACCACCGTATCGCCTTGATTGATCATCTCCAAGATCTTGGTAACGAAACCTTTTCTGAAATTCCAGTTTTTTAAAGCGACGTTATACAGCGCTTCATCTTCCCATCCTCGCTCAAAAATTTTGTCCACGATTAACGTTTTGATCAATTTACTAAAATCTACGCGCACATCTTTGTTCTCGCTTATTTTTTCAATCACCTCATCCAAACATTTATCGAGCAGAATCTTCATCTCATTATTAGCGCGGTCTATGCGAGAAAAATTCTTCTTGTATTCGCTAATACGAGTGCAGATATCCACCTTAGTTGGGCGCCCACTGAAATTAGATTCTTTGGATTCAACTTCGACCAATAAAATCGGGATATGATCTTCCCAGAAACGTAATTCATTAGAACTTGATTCGTTAATCTCTTTGCTATCAAACCAGCGCTCAAAACTTTCTTTCACAACAGCGCCCATCACATCTTGAACTTTCTGCTTTAATGGTTCAGTCAATTGGTTATTGTCCCACTCGACCAAAAATAACGCCTTCGTTTGTGCTAATAAGTCTTGCGATACCTCTAAAGACAAACTTTTCTTTTCTAAAGCGCCGACAAAAGCATCCACACCAGCTTTCAATCGACGCAAGAGATGTCTTTGCGAAAACCCAATTGGATTGCCTTCCGTCATAAGCTCACCAACACGTTTTGTTAGCGCCGATAAAGAAAGCAACCCTTGCTTATTGCGAAGGTTTTCTTTTTGCTTTTCTGTCAAAAACGGCAGCAAGGTAATAAAGCTAATATCTTGGAAATTAATCTCGCATTCCAACATAGTGCGCATCTTTTTTGCATCCGTTGCCGCTAAAATCTCTTCCCACTGACGCGTGCCTTTATGTGGTTTAAAAAACTGAGTCAATGCATTGGACGTTAAAATATCTCCCAAATAAAGCTCACCAGACAATCCATCTCGCAGACTTTGCTTTAACGCACTATCGTCATCAACAAGCTCTCTTTCGATCATCTCTTTTAAAGCGGTAATTTCTTCTGGTGGCAAGACAGCACCATATTGAACTAGCACGTTAAGCATTCCCGGATCACGATTAGCGACAGCAAGCTGAAGTGGGCCAGATTCATCTTTATTATTGGTTTTCAGATTTACCACACTTGGATCATTTTTCAACAATTCTTCAACCTTCTTTAAATCACCCAAGAGAACTGAAACATGAATATCTTGGTAACCCTCTTGTTTTAATTGATCTGAAAAAGTATTTTCCAGTTCAGATTCTATTATATCTAATGCATTTCTTAATTCCTGAATATCCTCGAGCTCTATTTTCTCTGATTCATCCAGCTGCTCAAGCGTTAATTGATTTTGCCATTTCTCAAATGATTTTAATCGCAAATAGTTTGCTTCATCCTGCCTGAAACGGCGGTACAACTCTTCTGAAAAACGCCTACGAAGACCAAGAAAATGATTCTTTGCAACACAATTACCTGCTCGTGGCTGATGACGTCGATCATAATTTTGCAAAAGTTCTTCGCGCTGAACCAAGATTCGAATCTCTCTTAACGAATCGTATTCACCATAAATATCGTTTATTAACTCAGCTGAATGTGCTCGACTTTGAGCACGGATAAGTCGTAACAAATAATTAAGAACCACTTGGCACTTATTAGGTGAAAAATGCTTTCTTTCTATTCTAAAAACATAGGGTAAAAAATATTCGCCGTCTACTTCTTCCATATGGCGAGTGAGATTGTCAATGCGGATCAAAATGTTATCAGCGCCACGTTCTCTTTGAAAATTAACATAACAAGTATGGGTAGCATAACCAGCACACATGAGATAATTTTCACCCGGTTGCAAAACAGCCATATGTTTCGTTAGATTTTTTGCCAAACTACGCAGACAGTTATCATCACCGCTTTCAAGCGCGTAAAAAATATTATTTTGCACTCTCAATACTTCAAGCGTTAAAGCTAACTCCTGAATAAGCGCATCCTTATCTTTTCCAGCAGCAATCATTTCTAATAAAACTCTGGCTCTCATAGCTAAAAAATCTTGCGGATGAAATCCCTCTAAGGAATTAATGCATTTATCCGATATCACTCCCATCAATGAATAAATATTGCCGAGATACTTCCAGTTTTTCTTGCTGAACAAAACAGCAATATCATTTCGATTTGTTAAATACCCGGCATATCTATCCAAGACGGCGCCATTATGTTTTCTAGAAACAAAATCGTCTTTCGTAATTAAAAAAGTTCTACACTCATCAATATAATATTCAACATCCTGCACAGTGATTCTGCTTCTTTGCAAAATGAGTTGACTCAATACTGGCGCACTCGCTTTTTTAAGAGGCGCATCAAAAAAATTGCTGTCGCCACCAGATTCTATGTATTTTTTTACAGCTGCGATGGTGTTCAAATTAATTTCAGAGCCGCTTCTTTCAAAAAGCTTTTTCATTTGCGCTTGCAAAAAGTCAATCATCTCGACATTATCTTTAAATAACGCCCAATCTAAAGCTGTCCAACCATGTTCATCACGATTCCATAGCAGAGGCTCATGTAATTTATTAGCCACTGAAATTAATATCTTTGCTTTTTGATTAGCAATTTCTGTATTCGCTTTCATTAAATCAATCAAGCTCATTTTTGGAGATTGACCATCAAGTATTTTCAACGCATCCAAATCAGCTGACAATTGTTTCAGATCCTGATTTGAAAAAAGTGTATTTTGTTGTAATTGCCGAATACTCTTTCCAACATCACTTTTTTCTCTTAATAACACCGCCAATCGTCCATACCAGTACCATACCACTAATGACTGCGGATATTTTTCTAAAACCGCATTGATTATTTTTTGAAATGCGGACAATTTCTCAGACACTCTTTCTTTTTGTTTTTCTGCAAGCAAAATCAAAAGCATAGCTCCAACTGGATAAAATTCTCGCTCAGCAAACTCACTTAACAGTTCATCTTGCACAACTATTTCTTTCGAAAATGATTCAATAAAGCCAATACTAAAATTGGCGAAGTTTTTAACATCGTTATCCGTTGCTTCCTGCGCCTTTTCAAAATCCGCAATTGCTTCTGCTTCCTGACCCAAATTATATTTCAACCAACCTCGCCAATTAAATATCATCCTCGCATTAGAATTTAATCTAATTGCTTCATAAAAAGCTGACATTGCTTCCGTATAATTTCCTAGATTATAATGAGCCTTCCCTAACCCCTCATGCCAATCAGCATTATTTGAATCGCGCTGAATTGCTTTCTTGAAATCTTCTATCGACTCTTTGTATTGACCCAACTCGTATTCTGCCAAACCTCGACCTCTGTAAGAAACGGCGTCTTCTGAATCCAACTGAATAGCCTTATCAAAATCTTTAGCTGCTTCTTCATAACATCTCAATTCAAGTTCTGCTTGGCCGAGACCTCTATAGACTGCAGCAGTTTCAATACCTAACGTAATTGCCGCATTAAGATTTTCAATCGCATCTGAAAACTGCCCCAACTCAATTCTTGATAAACCCAACCATACATAAACATCTGCATCTTGCGAATTAACCTTAATGACTTCACTAAAACCTTTGATCGCCTCTCGATAATTTCTCAATTTATATTTTGCACAAGCCCTATATCTAGACAAATTTATATTTCTCAAACCAAGTTTAGTGGCAGCATCAAAGCTTTGAACCGCTTTCTGGTTATCACCCAATTCGTAATTTAATTTACCGCGAAGATAATAGATTTCGGTATGCGCCAAACCAAGCCTATGCGCCTTATCTAAATCTTCGAGCGCTCTTATTTTATTTTCTAATTCATAGTTTGATTTACCGCGACGATAATAAATATCTGCATCGTTTGGCTCAAGCAACAAAACCTGACTAAAATCTTCAATGGCTTCCACATAGAGATTTAATTCCTGCTTTGCAATACCACGCCAGCGTATCGCATTTAAGTACTCCGAACTAATGCTTGGAATTTTATTAAAATCTTCAATTGCTTCATTTTTCTTTCCTAACTTGTAATACAATCTACCGCGACGATAACGAACATCGGAGTTGTTTGCATCAATCGCCAATATCCTACCAAAACTTTCAATTGCATCCGCATAGTGATTTAATCTTTGCTTTACAACACCCATCCAGTACAACGCATCTAAATGCTTTGGATCAATATTTAATGCCTCAGTAAAATCTTTAATCGCCTCTTTCTTTTTACCTAACGTAAAATTTGATTTACCGCGATAATAATAAACATCTGGGTTCTTTGGATCGAGCGCCAAAGCCTTATTAAAATCCTTAATCGCTTTTCTTTTATTGCCCAATTCGAAATTTAATCTGCCCCGATAGAGATAGATGACTGCATGCCTAAAACCAAGCTCAATTACTTTACTAAAATCTTTAATCGCTTCTGCATATTGCTTTAATTGATATTGCGACCAGCCTCGCCCTTCGTACGCATTTCCATTTTTTGCATCTAATTTAATTACCTCATCAAAATCTTTAATCGCTTCTTGATGCTGACCCAATGCTTTTTTCGACCAGCCTCGCCCTAGATATGCACTCGCATTGTCTGCATCCAACTCTATCGCTTTATTAAAAGCTTTAATCGCTTCTTCATATTGCTTTAATTGATATTGCGACCAGCCTCGCCCTCTGTACGCCTCTCCATTATTTGCATCTAATTTAATTACCTCATCAAAATCTTTAATCGCCTCTTCATATTGTTTTAAAAAATGCTGCGACCAACCCAATCCACTATAAGCATTTGCATTGTTTGCATCTAACTCTATCGCTTTATTAAAAGCTTTAATCGCTTCTTCATATTGCTTTAATTGATATCGCGACCAGCCTCGCCCTCTGTACGCCTCTCCATTTTTTGCATCTAATTTAATTACCTCATCAAAATCTTTAATCGCTTCTTGATGCTGACCCAATGCTTTTTTCGACCAGCCTCGCCCTAGATATGCACTCGCATTGTCTGCATCCAACTCTATCGCTTTATTAAAAGCTTTAATCGCTTCTTCATATTGCTTTAATTGATATTGCGACCAGCCTCGCCCTCTGTACGCCTCTCCATTATTTGCATCTAATTTAATTACCTCATCAAAATCTTTAATCGCCTCTTCATATTGTTTTAAAAAATGCTGCGACCAACCCAATCCACTATAAGCATTTGCATTGTTTGCATCTAACTCTATCGCTTTATTAAAAGCTTTAATCGCTTCTTCATATTGCTTTAATTGATATCGCGACCAGCCTCGCCCTCTGTACGCATCTCCATTATTTGCATCTAATTCAATCGCTTTATCAAAATCCTCAATTGCTTTTTGATGTTGACCCAATGCTTTTTTCGACCAGCCTCGCCCTTCGTACGCATTTCCATTTTTTGCATCTAATTCAATTGCTTTATCAAAATCCTCAATTGCTTCTTGAGTTTGTCCCAATGCTTTTTTCGACCAGCCTCGCCCTCTGTACGCATCTCCATTTTTTGCATCTAATTTAATTACCTCATCAAAATCTTTAATCGCTTCTTGATGTTGACCCAATGCTTTTTTCGACCAGCCTCGCCCTCTGTACGCCTCTCCATTATTTGCATCTAATTTAATTACCTCATCAAAATCTTTAATCGCCTCTTCATATTGTTTTAAAAAATGCTGCGACCAACCCAATCCACTATAAGCATTTGCATTGTTTGCATCTAACTCTATCGCTTTATTAAAAGCTTTAATCGCTTCTTCATATTGCTTTAATTGATATCGCGACCAGCCTCGCCCTCTGTACGCATCTCCATTATTTGCATCTAATTCAATCGCTTTATCAAAATCCTCAATTGCTTTTTGATGTTGACCCAATGCTTTTTTCGACCAGCCTCGCCCTTCGTACGCATTTCCATTTTTTGCATCTAATTCAATTGCTTTATCAAAATCCTCAATTGCTTCTTGAGTTTGTCCCAATGCTTTTTTCGACCAGCCTCGCCCTCTGTACGCATCTCCATTTTTTGCATCTAATTTAATTACCTCATCAAAATCTTTAATCGCTTCTTGATGTTGACCCAATGCTTTTTTCGACCAGCCTCGCCCTCTGTACGCCTCTCCATTATTTGCATCTAATTTAATTACCTCATCAAAATCTTTAATCGCCTCTTCATATTGTTTTAAAAAATGCTGCGACCAACCCAATCCACTATAAGCATTTGCATTGTTTGCATCTAACTCTATCGCTTTATTAAAAGCTTTAATCGCTTCTTCATATTGCTTTAATTGATATCGCGACCAGCCTCGCCCTCTGTACGCATTTCCATTTTTTGCATCTAATTCAATTGCTTTATTAAAAGCTTCTACTGCTTCTTCATATTGCTTTAATTGATATCGCGACCAACCCAATCTCCTACAAGCATCTGCATTATTTGCATCTAACTCTATCGCTTTATTAAAATCTTTAATTGCCTCTTCATATTGCTCTAATTGATATTGCGACCAGCCTCGCTTTGAATATGTTTTCGAACTATTTGCACCTAATTCAATAGCTCTACTTAAATCTTCTATCGCTCCTTCATATTGCTTTGAATAATATTTCGACTTGCCTCGTTTTAGATAAGCACTCGCATTATTTGCACATGGCTCTATTGCGTTATTAAAATCCACCCAAAACCTCCCATATGACAAAAAAATGTCAGCGCTAAGAAGAGTTTATTTTTTTAACATTACTCTTCTAAGCACTGACAACAACAAATCGTTATTTCCTTATTATTTATTGTTTTAATGAAACATTTTCATTAATTTTATCTACAGAAGGCGCTGTAATTTGCAACAGCATGGCTTGAAGCATCGTCAATCTATTTTCCCAAGGTTCCAACGCAATAACCAAAAGATCATTGGCAACAACAGGATTAGACGGCACTAAGTCTTGATTACGCCATTCCTGCAACAAGCGCGCAACAACCAAAACGCTAAGCTCGCCTTCTCCCGAACTGTGCACTTTTTCGACACTACGCTCTTCATGTAAACGCGGTAATGCAGAATCAAGCAACAAACCTAAAGCGCGATCCTTATATTGCCCGTGCTTATATTCTTGAATAAGCTTTTCAATAGATAAATTTTGTAATTGCTGGCGCGTTTCATCCGCTAACTTAATGGAATTTTTTTCAAACAAAACGGATTTCAACCATCCTTTCAACCATTTACCCAACGAAGAGTTTTCAGCTAAGCTCCCCTTCTGCCATACGCTAAGTTCTTGCTCAACTGCCTCGTGATAAAACGCACTAAGATGTGACTTTTCTTTATCTTGACAATTATCATACAAATTTCTAATTTTATGGCTAAGCAGCGTTAACAAATCATCATCCAGTGCATCTTCTTGATAAGCACGCACAAAATCGTCGATCATTTTTTGATTAATCTCGCTTTCTACTTCAGCAAAATTTTTTGATTCTTTGTGCACCCATTGCAGCGCGTATTGCAAGCGAAGTTCTTTTAAGCGATTGGTCAGCGAAACCTCTGTATCTAAATAACTCATCGTTTGCAAATGCCCAACAACTAACTCTTGCCAAAATTTCAATTCAATTGAACTTTCAGAATTAACTTCCCAATTATAATTGCGCCATCGTTCAAAGCTTTCTTTATAGATCACTCTTACTAATTGATTTAACTTTTCTACCAATGGAGCGGATATATTTTTATTTTTCCATAAATTGAGAAAGCTAATTGCTAATGCGTCCAAACATTCTTTTTCTACTTCATTAGATAAATTTTTAGCCGTAAATCCATCCTTCAATGCTTTAATACCAGCAATTACACGACGCAAACTATGATTTTTCCAAACTACATTAGGTTCTTGCAACAACTGATCCGCACGATTTGCCAACTGAACTAAAGAACGAATTGCGTTGGCAAACTCTTGAGAATTTATTTTATCTCTCACCATGTCCACTAGTGTCAAAAAACTCACATCTTTGGGGTTAACATTATAAGACAACATCCAGTTAAGTTGTTTTTGATTAGGGTTTGCTAAAATCAACTCCCACTGTCTTGTTCCATGATTTGGTTTAAAGAAACCCGCTAATTCATTACCTGGCATAAAAAAATCCTCTTTGCAAAATTAACCAGGCTGCAAAATAACGAATTAAGAAAATTACAGAAGCTGTCAATGTTAACAGCTTGACAACTCAAAAATCGCCTACCAAAAGCTAAAGCCGAATATCCGCAAAAGAAAATTCGCGCAAATGAAGCGCTTTCGTCACCGCTTGGATTTTATTCCTGACATTTAATTTCTTCATTGCTTTATTGATGTTTTCATTCACGCCACGTGCTGTAATGCCTAAAATTATACCAATCTCATCACTCGTTTTACCTGCCGCTGTCCAAATAAGACATTCACTTTCACGTGCGGTAAGTTTTTGAGGATACATAGGCCCATTAGAAATCTGCTGCAACTGCTCTTGCGCCAAATAACTCATCAACATTGTTTTTTTATGCGTCATTAAATCAAGTGTTGCATCACACAAAAAATGAAAACTCTCACCATTCAAACTATTCACAGGAACAGTCAATCCATTGACTATATTAAACGCTTGCGCTTCTTCCATCACGCGTAAACTTTTATCTGATAATTTGTCTATAACAACCGTTTCACTCCACACAAATGATTGCTGTGTTTTTTTCGCCAATGACAACACAGGATCATGTAAATGATAATTGCTCTTCAAATACATCTGCACCCATTCTTGCGGATAATTTCCCACAGAAAAAACGGGCTGTGATGTTTTGATACTGGGATTAAGCACAACATACACAAATGCATGAAAATTATTTTCGCCACAATACGCATCCATCACTTCTAAAAATGCTTGCTTATTGGCGCACTTATTGAGGCTCTCAATCCACTTATCCATAATTCTTAACGCTGATGGCGGGGACGAGAAACGATGAAAGATTTATCGGGAACTTTGCAGTCAAGCTTTGACTTCTTAAAAAGCATTGCAGCAGAAGATTCTTTTGACGAAGACTGTTTTGCAATAAATTTTTCTAAAGCCTCTATCGCTTTTGCAAAATTTTCGTGCCCAAGGGTGTAAAGCTGGCACGCTTCAGCCTCAGCATCTTCATCTGAATACTTAAATCGCCATTTTTCGTCAGTTGAAAATTGAGCGCGCCCAAGTAAGTCTTTGACGGGTTTAAATCGCGTGGTAGTAAATAAATTCTTTTGAATATTTTGCGCGTGCAAATATTTTATCATTTCCAATAAAAGCACATTAACCAATCCTTTTCGTTGATATTCAGGATGAACACAACAGCGATTTGCCTCAATGTAATCGGATGCCTGCGCTTGAGAAATAGGTAAATTCAACGCTTTAAAATTTTTATATTCAAGCACTTCATGCGCTTGCATCGTTGAATCGTCCACAGTCGGCATTACGCATCTTGAACAAGCGATCAACTTAGATCCGTCGTAAAGAGCAAACCAAGTTGCCAGCGGGGAACGCTTATCAATAAGGTGCTCTTCCCAATTTCCAACTCCAGCAGGATTATTTCCATCAGGATTCCATTTTTTATACTCATCATCCTTACTTAAAAAACGAGCTATTGCTAACTTTTCTTCAACATTCTCGCCTTGGGGAAATATCTTGAATTCATATGACATACACTCTCCTCCATAGAAAGTATAAATTTAATCTTTCAAACAAATTACCGCCTTCATCTGCCGTACAGCTGCTTGTATACCACAAAATACTGAACGCGCAATAATGGAGTGGCCAATATTTAATTCATGCATGCCCTTGATCGCCGCAATGGGTTTTACGTTTTCATAATGCAGCCCGTGACCCGCATTAACAATTAGCCCTACTGTTTGAGCAACATGCGCGGCATGCACAATACGCGCTAATTCTTTTTGTTCGTCCGCTTTATTTTTAGCATCAGCATATTCACCCGTGTGTAATTCAATATAAGGTGCGCCACAAAATTTTGCGGCTTCAATTTGCTTTTCATCGGGATCAATAAATAAAGAAACTAAAATTCCCGCACTCGCCAACTCTTGGCACGCACGATAAATAATTTCTTTTTGCCCCGCGACATCTAACCCACCTTCCGTCGTTAACTCTTGGCGCTTTTCAGGAACCAAACAACAAAACGCAGGTTTTATTTTTTTAGCAAAATCAATCATTGCCTGTGTTGCTGCCATTTCTAAATTCAAACGTGTGGCAATATTGGCTTTCATTGCTTCTACATCATGCGGCTGAATATGCCTGCGATCTTCACGCAAATGAACCGTAATGCCATCTGCACCACCAGCTTCAGATTCTAATGCGGCTTGTAATGGATCAGGATAAATAGTGCCACGCACTTCCCGAAGTGTGGCGACGTGGTCGACGTTGACGCCTAATAAAATAGTCATCGCTTTTCCTCCATTCGAACAAACAACTCTCGACTTCGCAAAGGCTTCACCCCTAACAATGGCGCAAACGCTGAGCGCATTAAATATTTAGCCACTAATAATACTTCACGGTTATCTAATTTGTCGCGAGCAATGGCAAGCAAATGACTGCCAGAAAAACACCCTGCAGCTTCACGCTGCGCTTTAGTAAATCCATGCGCATGGTCAAACAAATAAAAATCATTTTCATTAATTTGGTCAAACGAAAATGCATAACCTAATTCAGTTAATAATTTTTTTTCAAATAAGCGCAAGACTTTTTGTTCATTTTCAGCATTCATTAATTGTTGCAGCAACAACGCATACGATTCATAAATTTCAGTGCAAGGATCATAACGATGCAACAAACGCATCAACAATTCATTCACATACATAGCACTAAATAATCGCTCGCCGACTAATGATGACGCCGCGCCATTTTGTTCGACGCTGGTTAAGGTATGCAGATCGCCTTTGCCTATCCAAGAAATTAATAGCGGCGAAAATAACTGCAATAAACCACGCTGTTTTGAACGCGCGCTACGCACACCACGCGCCACTAAACTCACGCGACCATGTTCACTGGTGAGCGCTTCAATTAATAAACTGGTATCGCGGTAAGGTCGTGTGTGTAAAACATAAGCGGGCTGTAATTGTACAACGGGGTTACTCATGACAATAAGCTTTGCAAAATTCGCTCATCTTCTGACCAACTGTCTTTAACTTTTACCCATAACTGCAAAAATACTTTTTGATCAAAAAACTTTTCCATCATGATGCGCGCTTGTTGACCGATTTTTTTTAGCGTCTCGCCACCATGCCCAATAACAATACCTTTTTGTCCATCCTTTTCGACCCAAATCGTCGCACGCACATGCCATACACGTTTTTGTTTAACAAACGAATCAATCGCAACCATTGTGGCATACGGTAATTCTTGCCCTAAACAACGCACTAATTTTTCCCGAATAAATTCGGCCAATAAAAAATGTTCGGAGCGATCCGTAATTTGTTCTTTTTCAAAGAAAAAAGGACTTTCGGGCAAATGGGTTTTAATGACTTTTAATAATTCTTCTAATTGCCATTCTTTTTTAGCTGACACAGGAATAATAACTAAATGCGGGAAACGTTTATTTAAATCTTCGACTAACGGCAATATTAAATCTGGCTCCGCTAATTTATCAATTTTATTAACGACTAATAAAATGGGACAACTAATATGTTCTAATTTTTGTTTAACGATATCATCGTCTTCTGTCCAATGTGTCGCATCAATAACCCATACCACACAATCAACACCCGCGAGCGCATGAACCGCCGTACGATTCATGTAACGATTCAATAATGTTTTATTTCCTTGATGCAGCCCGGGCGTATCCACAAAAATCATTTGCACTGCATCGATGGTTTTAATACCTAAAATACGATGACGTGTGGTTTGTGGTTTGCGTGAGGTGATGCTAATTTTGCGACCAAGTAAATTATTGAGCAATGTTGACTTGCCAACATTAGGTCGACCAATGATCGCAATATAACCACACGCTGTTTTATCTGTTGTCATTAGCGCTTGCCTTGTTCCTCGTTAATCAACCATTCTAAAAATCGTGCCGCTGCCACTTGTTCTGCTGCACGTCGACTAGCACCGCCACCTTCAGAACGATGCGCAACGGTTTCTACACGGCAACCAATTTGAAACCATTGTTCATGTGCTTCACCAGCGAGCGCAATAATTTCATATTGCGGCAAAGGAAAATGATGTGCTTGCAGATATTCTTGTAATTGCGATTTGGCATCTTTTTGTACGTCGTCTTGCACTACCTGTTTAAGATACGGTTCAAACCACGCCAATATTCTTTCCTGACAAGTTGGCATATCGGAATCTAAATAAATAGCACCAATGACCGCTTCTAACGCATCGGCCAAAATAGATTTGCGTCGCGTGCCACCACTTTTTAATTCGCCCGGGCCTAAATATAAATAATTACCGAGTTGAAATTCTTGCGCCATTTTTGCTAGCGCTTCGCCATTAACGAGCGCTGAACGAAATCGACTCAACTCACCTTCTTTGGCATGCGGGCATTGCTCAAATAACGTATGTGCAATGACAAAACTTAATACAGCATCGCCTAAAAATTCCAAGCGTTCGTTATTTTTACCTTTGACGCTACGATGCGTAAGCGCCACCTTTAACCATTGGCTATCGTTAAATTGATACCCTAATTTTTGCATTAATTCTTTCATAGTACCTTACTTATTATGATTGATTAACGTACCCATTCTCGACCAACGAATGGAATCATTACCGCCATTCCAACTAAACCAAATAATAAATGCTTTTCCTAGCAAATCTTTTTCCGGGACAAAACCCCAATAGCGACTATCTTCACTGTTATCACGATTATCACCCATGACAAAATAATCGCCCGGAGGTACGGTAATCGTAAAATTTTGCGCAGGGAAATCAGGACGAATATAAATAAAATGTTTTATTCCGTTGAGTGTTTCACTTCTCACATCGACCGTCCATTGGGTTCCTTGTCCATCCGAATCCGTTGCTGTACCCACATCCGTTTGCGGTTGTTCAACACCGTTTATATATAACACTTTATTGACATAACTAATAGTATCGCCCGGCACACCAATCACGCGTTTAATAAAATCAACGTTAGTATCCACCGGCCAACGAAATACCATGATATCACCCGTTTTTGGCTCGCCCGTTTTTAAAATTTCCGAATGAATAACCGGCAAACGTAGACCATAAGCAAATTTATCTGCTGCAATAAAATCGCCAGGAATTAATGTTGGCTCCAATGAACCTGTCGGAATACGAAAAGGTTCTACCACAAAAGAACGAATGATTAATACGATAAATAATACGGGGAAAAATGAGCGTGCGTATTCGATATATTTTGGCACTTCAACAGCAGCAGCACGACGTCGCTTTAAAATCATTATATCTAACAATGCAATCACACCTGATATGACGACCAATAATGTTAATAATAATTCGAAACTGAAACTCACTATCGACTCTCCTAAATTAAATACTGTAAAAAATTTGCCGCACTGATGACGAGTATTTTATAACCTTGGCATTCATAAATCTTATAAACATTCGGTTTCATGACAAGCTGAACACCATGTGCACAACCAAGATAATTCATAAATTTATTCCAAGAAGCGCTTGGCTGCTCTTCCGTTAATTTTACTTCAATGGGCAAAAAAACTTTTTTATTGCGCAAAATAACAAAATCAATTTCGTGCTTTTCTTTATTTTTTAAATATCTCAACTCGAAATTTCCCGCGCCCGTATCCGTCAAATAATCGCAATACTTTAATAAATGTGCGGCGACTAAATTCTCAAATCGAGCTCCTTCCGCTTCTACTTCGCTCCAATCCCATAAATAAAGTTTATTTTCCTTTCTGATGGCGCGCGACAGTGATTTTACATAAGGTTTCAATCCAAAGGAATAATACAATTCGCCCAAATAACCAAGCCAGCGCTTAACAGTGGTATAAGCTACCTCCAAGTCTTCACTTAACGCTTGAATACTGAGTGGTTGCGCCGCACGCTCAGGCAATAAACTTGCCAACATTTCCACCTGCGAAAGCTCAGGCAAACGACTCAAATCACGCAAGTCTTCACGAATAATTTTCTCAACACGATTGCGCTGCCATAAATTGAGCGATCTCGCATTCGCGGCAAATAAAGGCTCAGGAAAAGGACCATAATGGTATAAATCTTTCAATGCATGCTCAGCCTGTTGCGAATGCGATGGCCGTTTAGCAAATAATTCTGCAATCAAATTATCTGACGAGACAAAATAACGCTCGTTTAATAATTCCGCTACTGAAAAAGGATGCAATCTGAAATGATAGTAACGCCCCATCAAACTATCACTTCCTTTTCGATAGACATTCAAACGCGCACTGCCTATCACTAAAATATCGCACTGATTATCTTGGGTATCGTACAAACCTTTTAAGCCCCGTTTCCATAATCTCGCTTTATGCAATTCATCCAGAACAACAAGGGGTTTCGTTTTTCCTATTTCCCCCGGCAAGACCAGATGCGGATCTTTCGTCCAAAGACGCCTGAATTTAGTTTCATCCCAGTTGTAATAAACACCCGCCCCACGTACCTTTAATAACAACTGCGCCATGGTCGTTTTTCCACCTTGGCGCGGACCGGAAATGAATGCCATCTTATCTGCATCAAAGCAAATGTCATTAATGGCGGATTCTAAATAGCGATGATATTTCATCCGACCATTTTATCGACTGCCGCTAAAATGGTCAAATACTTATTGACGCTGATTAATCCGTGCCCCTATTCTTTCCCACCGCACATGCTCAGCTTTATTGCTCCAACTAAACCAGATCATAAACGCTTTGCCAATCAAATCTTTTTGCGGCACAAATCCCCAATAACGACTGTCGTAACTCGTGTCACGATTATCACCCATCACAAAATAACTTTTGGGTGGCACGGTAATGGAGAAATTAATTGCCGGCGCATTGGGTCTAACATAAATAAAATGGTTAATTCCATTGATAGTTTCTTCACGCTTATCAACCGGCCAATGATCCCCTTTGCTCGTATAGTATGTTGTCATACCAACATCTTTTTGCGGCTGCTCTACTCCATTAATATATAACACTTTATTGATATAACTAATTTTGTCCCCTGGCACGCCAATCATGCGCTTAATTAAATCTATATTTTTATTAAAGGGCGAACGCATCAACGCAATATTACCAACCTTGGGTTCACCAATATTCAAAATTTTTGTATGTGTCACCGGCAAACGCAAACCATAGTCATATTTATTGGCGAAAATAAAATCACCGCGAATTAATGTAGGCTCCAACGAACCTGAGGGAATATGAAATGGTTCGACAATAAACGAACGAATAATCAACACTATTAATAATACGGGGAAATAGGAACGAGCATATTCAACATATTTTGGTATCGCTTGCTCAGTACCGCGTTGGGATTTTAAAACAATGACATCGAGCAAACAAATAAGTCCGGAAAAAATCACGAGCAATGTTAAAAGTAATTCGAAATTGAAACTCACTACTTGGCTCCTAAATAAAATTTAATGTTTTTTCACCTCTCCCTTTATGGGAGAGGTCGTGAGCGAAGCGAACGGGTGAGGGTAAAATGTTAAAATTTACCCCTCACCCTAACCCTCTCCCCCAAGGGGAGAGGGAATTTTATTTCTTCTCTTTATCCACTTTCAACACAGCCAAAAACGCTTCTTGCGGAATTTCCACATTACCCACTTGTTTCATCCGCTTTTTACCTTCTTTTTGTTTTTCTAACAATTTTTTCTTACGCGTGATATCACCACCATAACATTTGGCTAAAACATTCTTGCGCAACGCTTTTACCGTTTCGCGCGCAATGACATGTGCACCAATAGCTGCTTGAATAGCCACATCAAACATTTGTCGTGGAATTAATTCGCGCAAACGCGCCACCAATTGTCGCCCACGATAAAGCGATTGTTCACGATGCGTAATTAATGCCAATGCATCCACTTTATCACCATTAATTAAAACGTCTAAGCGTACCAAATCGGCTGTTTCAAAACGTACAAAATGATAATCCAATGATGCGTAACCACGGCTCACTGATTTTAAGCGATCAAAAAAATCCAAGACCACTTCATTCATCGGTAAATCATAGCTTAAAGAAATTTGTCGCCCGACATAAAGCATTTTGGTTTGCACACCACGACGTTCAATACATAACGTAATGACACTACCAATATATTCTTGTGGCACCAAAATATTCGCTTGCACAATTGGCTCACGCATTTCAGCAATTTGTGCCACCGCTGGAAGCTTGTTGGGATTGTCCACATGAATCGTTTCGTTATTGGTCGTGACAATTTCATACACAACAGTCGGGGCTGTCGTAATTAAATTTAATTGATATTCGCGCTCTAAACGCTCTTGCACAATTTCCATGTGCAATAAACCTAAAAACCCACAGCGAAAACCAAATCCTAACGCTTCAGATGTTTCTGGCTCGTAAAATAATGCCGCATCATTTAAACGCAATTTCGCCAACGCATCACGAAATAATTCATATTCATCTGCACTCACCGGAAATAATCCGGCATACACTTGTGGATGAATCATTTTAAAACCTGGCAGTGCTTCTTTTGCGGGATTACTCGCATGCGTTAAGGTATCGCCTACTGGCGCACCATTAATTTCTTTTACACCCGCAATGACATAACCTACCTCACCAGCACTTAATTGTTCGAGATCATGTTTCTTCGGTGTAAAAATTCCCACGCGATCAGCAATATAATTTCTGCCTGTTGACATGACTTGAATTTTTTCGCCCGCTTTTAAAACGCCTTGCTTCACACGAACTAAAGAAACCACGCCTAAATAACTATCAAACCAAGAATCAATAATTAATGCTTGTAATGGCGCTTCACGATTTCCCGTCGGTGCGGGAATATCGCGAATAATGCGCTCTAATAATTCTTTAATGCCCAATCCTTGCTTGGCACTGACTGGCAACGCATCGATGGCTGAAATACCAATAATATCTTCAATTTCTTGAATCACACGATCCGGTTCGGCTTGGGGTAAATCAATTTTATTTAGTACAGGCACTACCTCAAGATTTTGTTCAATGGCGGTGTAACAAACGGCTACCGTTTGCGCTTCCACACCTTGTGCCGCATCAACGACTAATAACGCACCTTCGCACGCCGCCAACGAGCGCGAAACTTCATACGAAAAATCGACATGCCCCGGCGTATCAATAAAATTAAGTTGATAAATCTGACCATCCAGCGCTTTATAAAAAAGTGTCACGCTTTGCGCTTTAATGGTAATACCGCGCTCACGTTCGATATCCATGGAATCCAACACTTGCGCCTGCATTTCGCGCTCGCTTAAGCCTCCACATAATTGGATGAAGCGATCCGCCAAGGTGGATTTACCGTGGTCAATGTGCGCAATGATGGAAAAGTTACGAATATGGTCTAGGGACGTTGTCATAGCGCGCAATCAAAACATAAAAAAGACAAGGCTACAATCGTTTGTTATCCTTGCGCGATTCCCCTCTCCCGCTCGCGGGAGAGGGTTAGGGTGAGGGAAAATTAAAAAAATAAAACCCTCACCCGCTCGCTTCGCCCACCTACGTGACTTCGTCACTTCAGTGCGCCTAGCTCACGACCTCTCCCCCAAGGGGAGAGGTGATTTGATAAACATTAAAATTTGGATACGTAAAATGCACCCATTAATTAATATCGCGACCGCCGCCGCGCGCAAAGCAGGTGATACCATCACGCATGCGCTAGATCGTTTAGAACAAGTCAACGTTACTCTTAAAGCGAAAAATGATTATGTCACTGAAGTCGATACTTTAGCTGAACAAGAGATCATCCAAATCATTCATAAAGCCTACCCTGACCATAGCATTTTGGCAGAAGAATCGGGCGAGCATAAAGGCAATGATTATTTATGGATTATTGACCCGTTGGATGGCACCAACAATTTCGTGCATGGCTTTCCTCATTTTGCTGTTTCCATTGCCGTGCAACACAAAGGTCGTACTGAGCATGCCGTCATTTATGACCCCATTCGTCGTGAATTATTTACTGCCTCTCGCGGCGCCGGCGCAAAATTAAATCAATATCGCATGCGCGTTAGCCAACAAGCACATTTGTCTGATGCTTTAATTGGTACTGGCTTTCCCTACAAAAATTTTGACCGCTTACCACAATATTTAAGCATGTTTGAAGAGTTTGCTAAAAATACTTTAGGCATTCGCCGAGCAGGATCAGCCGCTCTTGATTTAGCTTATGTTGCTGCCGGACGTTTAGATGGTTTTTGGGAATTTGGTTTACAACCGTGGGATACAGCCGCGGGTGCTTTAATGGTTATGGAAGCTGGCGGACTCGTCACAGATATCACCGGTGGTGAAAGTTATTTAAGTACCGGTGATGTAGTTTGCGCCAATCCAAAAATCATTCGCCAAATGTTAAAAGTGATTACGCAATTTTAGAGAAGACCTATGCCTAGACTTAAAAAACTTGCATCGCTTGCCGTTCACGCACTCGAAGATTTAAAAGGCATTGATATCGTTGTATTAAATGTCAGCCGCTTGACGAGCATCACAGATACCATGATTATTTGCACTGGCACGTCAAGTCGCCATGTAAAATCGCTGGCGGAGAATGTCATTCACGAAGCCAAAAAAAAGCACTACCAAACGATTGGCATTGAAGGGTTAAGTGATAGCGAATGGGCATTAGTTGATTTAGGCGATGTCATTGTGCATGTCATGCAACAAAAGGCACGCGATTTTTATGGATTAGAAAAGCGTTGGAAAAGGAGCAAGGATGGTTAATCAAAATATTCAACCGATTGTTATTTGGTTGTTGATTTTAACCAGCGTCATCTTAATTGGCGTGATCACTTATGTTTACACCAATCGTAATGCACGCACGACATGGGCATTTACTTTAGGCTCTATTATTTTAATTGGTTTAATTAAAATCGTACGCGAAGTTGATGATGCGATACACAGTCAATTCATCGGCCGCTTTAATGAAACCTCCACACCTTATATTGCTATTCAACCTGGCTGGGAACAATTATTCCACGCGTGGCATTTGTGGGTTTTGCCCGTCATCATTATTACGTTTATTTTATGTTTTTTGTTTTATCTACTTTTTCGTTATCAAGCTACTCATGTGCGCACCACGACAACAACCATCATTCGCGATACAACCACACCCAGCATCAGCAAAAGCTCGCAAAAATTAGGTCACTTTTTAGCGGTGGATTCTGCCAAGCGCGAGTCCACAGAAGCCAATGAGAAACTGGCTGAAACATTATTGATGAGCGCCGCACAAGAAATTCAATTAAGTGATTTGCGTATGGATGTACGCGCACTGCAACGCGAACTCGAAAAAACGCAACGCACATCGCAAGAAAGAATCGAAACATTAGAATTAGAATTCGCCGCAAAAACCAAAGAAAATAATCGCTTGTCTGCGCAGCTCAAAGAACGCACCCAAGAATTAGAACAATTGTTACAAAGCAAATAGGAGCATGCTCATGAAACCAATTTTCATCGCCATCTTTTCACTTATTTTTTCTATCTATACACCTATAAGTTTTGCCCAAGCCCCTGAAAATTTACATATTTCAAAACAACAAGTAATTGCTTATTACAATTCAGGCAATTATGAAAAAGATTTATCTAGCGTTGCCACACAAGCAGAAACTTATTTACAACAACGCGTGAATGAAAATGCCAAAAGCGCGCAGCCGAAAAAATTAGCCATTGTATTTGATATTGATGAAACAGCGCTGTCGAATTACCCTGATATGCTTAAACTTAATTTTGGCGGCACGATGAAAATGATGCTCGATGATATTGCCAAAGGCCAAGATGCGGCGATTAAACCTACGTTACAACTTTATCAATTAGCTGAAAAAGATCATGTTGCTGTATTTTTTATTACCGGTCGTTATCAATGGTTACAACAAGCCACCATCAAAAATTTAAAAGCGGCAGACTATACAAAGTGGAATCAATTAATGATGAAGCCAAATAACTATCAATTACCTTCGGTTATTCCTTTTAAATCGTCTGAACGCGCCAAGATTGAAAAACAAGGTTATGACATTGTCGTTAACATTGGCGATCAATACAGTGATTTAAAAGGCGGTTATGCGGATAAAACATTTAAATTGCCAGATCCTTATTATTTTATTCCGTAATTAAATCACTGAGCCGCGCGCGCGAGCAAGCGGGAACATGATAATAGTTTTTGTCAACGAAATCTGAAATGGCTTTTATTTTCTTCTTCCGGTTTGACCTCTTCAACATGCTCAAATTTCTTACCTTCATTAAACCATTTTTCAGCTAGCACACTATCGTTATATTGTTTTTCGCAAATATCTCCAAGTATTTGACATACATCTTTTGGGTTTTCACTATCAAAGCGGATCTCTTGAAAAACTCTAACCAGAGCGGTAGCTCGATATATTTCCAGGGGACTTATTAGTCCTTGCATTGGTCCCTGCATTTGTCTTAACTCAGCACCAGAACTTCCTGTAGCTATTGCCCAAAACTTCGCTGATTTTTCATAATTTTTAAACAATAACAATATTGATTCAGAATTCGCAAATATTTTTGGTAGCGTAGAAACAAACTCAGAAAAATTTTCCCGCTCAACTAATAACTTTAAAGCTTCATGACGATGCATATATGCATCATAGTCATCATCACCCATTAGACCACGCAATTGATGCGCTATTCGCGTAATCATTGTAATTTTTTCTATTTCTTTTGCTGTAAGCACACGCGCTTCACCATTTATTAATTGCGGAAGATTGAAAATCTCAGCTAGGTCTGCATTTTTTTTTACTTTTTCAGCAGTTTGTATTCTTTCACAACTTCCTTTTTCACGATCATAAAAATAAATACCATTCTTGCCGAGAATATATGCATCGCCGACACAAGCTTGTAAAAAAGCTTCATTAGTACTTCCATCAAATTGAGGTTGATTATAAGAATAAACATTTGTACGCATTTGCTCCATAATTTAAATTCCTTATGAAAAGCTATATATTAATAAAGTAAAATCTCGATATAAGCGGTCGGTACTCTGAAATTAAATCACTGAATTAAAAACGATTCGCAGAGACGGGTTTAAAACCCGTCTCTACATTTTTCTGGTTACGCTAAAGACGCTTTCGCTTTCTCAGCTAATTGCGCAAAGGCGGGTTTATCAAAAACAGCGATGTCAGCTAATACTTTGCGGTCAATTTCAATCGCGGCTATTTTAAGACCAGCAATTAAACGACTGTAAGACAAACCATGTTCACGTGCGCCGGCGTTAATTCGCACAATCCATAAACTACGGAAAGTACGTTTCTTCGCGCGACGATCGCGATAGGCATATTGCCCTGCTTTAGTAACAGCTTGTTTGGCGACACGATAGACGCGACTTCTTGCTTCACGAAAACCTTTTGCTTGTTTCAAGACTTTTTTATGACGGGCTCTTGCAGTTACCCCACGTTTTACTCTTGCCATGATTTTTCTCCTCTACATAAACGGTAACATTTGATCTAATTCATGCACATCCGATGGATGCACCATTGAATTAGCACTCAAATGACGTTTACGTTTGGCACTTTTTTTAGTGAGGATGTGATTACGAAAAGCACTTTTGTGCTTGTAACCACCACTGGCAGTTTTGCGAAAACGCTTCGCAGCACCACGATTGGTTTTTAACTTCGGCATACTATAACTCCGCTATTTAAATAAAAATAAAACTACTTCTTCTTTGGAGAAAGCACCATCACCATTTGTCGACCTTCCATTTTTGGAAACAAATCGACTACACCATATTCGGCTAAGTCAGCTTGTAATCTTTCCATTAACTTCATGCCTAACTCTTGGTGAGAGATTTCTCGACCACGATAACGTAAGGTAACCCTTACTTTATCCCCATGTTCAAGGAAACGTACCAGGTTGCGTCGTTTGACCTGATAATCCCCTTCATCCGTTGTTGGACGGAATTTGACTTCTTTCACTTGGCCTTGCGTTTGTCGTTGTTTTTTTCTAGCGGCCGACTTTTGTTTACCTAACTCAAACAAAAATTTGCTGTAATCCATAATACGGCAAACGGGTGGTTCGGCATTAGGTGAAATTTCGACTAAATCAAGATCAGCTTCGAGAGATAATTGCTGGGCTTCTTTGTTTGAAACAATTCCACGTTGTTTACCATCAGCATCAATTAATCGAACTTCAGGCGCTCGTATTTCTTCATTAATGCGATTGGCTTTTTCTGAATTACTATTACTTGCACTACTAATGTGTTAATCCTCCACCAGTTGACGACAACGTTGTGCAATTTGTGTGTTGAGCAATGTGATAAATGCATCTATCGACATACTACCCAAATCTTTACCTCGTAAAGTACGCACAGAAACGACACGACTCTCTTTTTCACGCTCCCCAATGACCAGCTGGAACGGAACACGCTTTAGCGTGTGTTCGCGAATCTTAAAGCCGATCTTTTCATTTCTCAAGTCGGATCTCACGCGAAACCCGGCATTCTGCAGCATTTCAGTGATTTCTGCTACATAACTTTCTTGAGCATCCGTAATATTCATAACGACTGCTTGGACAGGTGCCAACCACACAGGCAAATTATCGGCATAATTTTCGACCAAAATGGCGATGAATCGCTCAAGCGAGCCACAGATAGCGCGGTGTAACATTACCGGCCGTTGACGTGAACCATCTTCGGCAATGTACGTCGCATCAAGGCGTTCGGGCTGTGAATAGTCGACCTGCAACGTACCGCACTGCCATGTACGACCCAATGAATCACGCAAATGAAATTCGATTTTGGGTCCATAAAAAGCACCCTCACCTGGCGCAACCACATACTCCATACCTTTATTTTTCAATGCTTGAGCCAATGCTATTTCCGCATGCTCCCATTGTGCATCATTACCAATGCGTTCATCGGGACGTGTGGCTAAACGCACTAACAAATCATCAAATCCAAAATCTTTATACACATCCAATAAAAACTGGATGAAATCAGCGGCTTCTTGTTGTAACTGATTTTCCGTACAAAAAATATGTGCGTCGTCTTGCGTAAAACTTCGTACTCGCATCAAACCATGCAATGCACCAGAAAGTTCATTGCGGCAACAATTACCGAATTCTGCTAAACGAATTGGAAGATCACGATAACTTTTTAATCCTTGTTTGAAAATTTGCACATGTGCCGGACAACTCATTGGCTTTATTGCATACACACGACTTTCTGATTCCACTGTAAACATTTCTTTGCCAAACATTTGCCAGTGGCCCGATTTTTCCCATAAGGAACGATCTAAAATTTGTGGCGTTTTAACTTCTTGATAACCACGTTTGCGTTGTTGTTGACGCATGTATTGTTCTATTTCTTGATAAATTGTCCACCCATTGGCATGCCAAAAAACCATACCGGGCGATTCTTCTTGAAAATGAAATAAATCTAATGCTTGACCGACTTTACGATGATCACGTTTTTCTGCTTCAACAATACGAGTAAGATACGCGTCTAAACTTTTTTGATCTGCCCAAGCGGTACCATAAATACGCTGCAACATTTCATTTTTGGAATCACCGCGCCAATAAGCCCCCGCTAATTTAGTTAACTTAAATGCTTTTAACCGTGACGTATTTGGCACATGAGGACCACGACACAAATCAACAAAATCCCCTTGATGATAAAACGATAAATTTTCACTCGCGGGAATATCTTGAATAATCTTAACTTTATATTCTTCACCAATCTTTTTGAAAAATTTTATCGCGTCATCACGCGACATTAGTTTTCTTTCAACGACAAAATCTTTCGCTGCTAACTCATGCATTTTTTGTTCGATTTTTTCAAGGTCATCTGGCGTAAAATTGTGCTCATATGCAAAGTCGTAATAAAACCCGTCTGCGATCACAGGGCCAATAGTGACTTGTGCTTGTGGAAATAATGTTTTCACAGCATGCGCTAATAAATGCGCGGTGGAATGACGAATGATTTCTAACCCTTCAGGATCACGATCAGTAATAATTTTCAAGTGCGCATCGTTTTCAATACTATAAGAAGTATCAACTAATTGATTATTCACCACACCGGCTAACGCCGCCTTGGCTAAACCAGCGCCAATGCTTTTTGCGACATCCGCCACAGTGATTATTTGATCAAATTTTTTTTGGCTGCCATCCGGCAGAGTAACAATAACCATTTATTTTCCCATTGAAAAACTTGGTAGGCACGATTGGGATCGAACCAACGACCACCACCATGTCAAGGTGATGCTCTACCACTGAGCTACGTGCCTAAAATCGGAATGTAAAAGTAACACTTTACTGGTTATTCGCCAACAGTCTTTGATATTGCATACCATTAAAAACAGATATAAGTGGCAATACCCATATTAACCCAATACCTAAAGAAATAATGCCTAGAAGCAACAACACTTGTGAAATAATAAACAATGCGAACAAACGCCAAAAGTTGTTTCGAGTTATTTTCCACGATAGTTCAAAGGCATCGCTAAGATTCATCGCTTTATCTAAGATAATAAATAGAGCTGGCCATAAACGAATTAAGAAATAGACGCCAGCAAAACAACTTACAACAAATCCCATCAAAAAAAGCATATGCAATAACAGTACCGTTGAAACGCTATATGCAAAAAAAAGAATGCCTGATGGCACCATAAGGAACACAAGCAATAGATAAGCGCCTGAAAAGTTTAAAAATATTCTCCAATGAAACACTACAAATAATTGATTAAATTTTACCGGCAAATCAATAGCACGACGAATACCAAAATACATCGTTCCGGCAGCTATCAAATAACCAACAAGTAAAATTCCAAAATGGCACAAACCTACCAACCCCGAAGGTGCATTTAGCTTTGACAACATTGGCGGTATAAATACACTCGAAATTTGCAATAAAAGCGCCAGCGCAAATCCTTGAAAAAATATCCCTTTAAATCCTTTCACTTTGTGCCACGCACTGACAATCGTGTCTTTGATCGGCAACTTGTAAACGGCTGTGCTCATCATTGGCTCCTTAAAAAAATTAATGTAACTTTTCACCATTGGGAACTGATAAATCTACTGACGCTAACGCAATCGCGCCCTTAACATCGGCAAAACCAACCAATAAAAACTCAGAAACAAATCCAGCAATATTTTTAACACCTAAATTGACACAACCCATAACTTGTTTGCCAATTAACTGCTCTAGCTGATAGTTCACTGTAATTTGCGCGGATGTTTGTTTGATGCCTAATTCAGAACCAAAATCGACCCATACTTTGTACGCAGGCTTTTTCGCTTTGGGAAATAATTCCACATTAACAATCGTGCCAGAACGCAAATCAACCTTCGTAAATTCTTCATAAGAAATTATTGTCACTTAATTATTCTCGTTATCATTAACCACAAATTGTTGAATTGCTACACCTGATTTATTGGTCACAGAATTTGTTCTTGCAACAATCATATTGATAACAGCAGAAGAATTGGTGCCATTGGTTTGATTTTGATACGTCATCGACATAGGTAATTGCACGTGCCATGTATAGCGACCATCCGCAACACCTTGTTGCGTAATATTGGGTGCGGCAGAAGGTACAGCAGTAATAATCATGTCATTGGCAACTGCTTCTTTCAAATTCCCTGATTTTTCTAACGTATCTTGATACGTTTGCCATGCTTCAGGCGTAAAATAATGTGAAGCAACTTGCTGGCTCGCTTGATAATTTACGTAATTGTAATTCAACGTAGCAATTGCGGCGCGCTCAATCCAGGCAGATAAATCGTGTGTGGAAATATTGGGTTTTGTTAGTGCCGGTGGTGTTGCAGCAAAAACACTCATGGAAAATATGAGAATTAAAAACCCCAATAAAAATTTTTTCATATTTACCCTTCTTTTTTCTTAGGAATATACAAATCAGTAATCGTTCCTTCGAAAACTTCTGCGGCCATCGCAACTGTTTCAGACAATGTTGGATGCGGATGAATGGTTAATGCAATGTCTTCCACATCGCAACCCATTTCAATCGCTAATGCAATTTCTGCAATTAATTCACCCGCATTGGGGCCCACAATTCCACCACCAATAATGCGCTTGGTTTTATTGTCAAAAATTAATTTAGTTAATCCTTCATCACGACCTGTTGCCAATGAACGACCACTCGCCGCCCAAGGGAAAACACCTTTGCCATAATTAATATTTTGCGCTTTTGCTTCCGTTTCTGTGACACCTACCCATGCAACTTCAGGGTCAGTGTAGGCGACAGACGGGATACAACGCGGATCAAAATAATGTTTCAAACCAGAAATTACTTCAGCGGCAACTCTACCTTCATGCACCGCCTTATGTGCCAACATAGGATTGCCCACCACATCACCAATGGCATAAATATGCGCAACATTCGTGCGCAATTGTTTATCCACAGCAATAAACCCACGCTCATCAACTTTCACGCCGGCTTTTTCAGCAGCAATTAATTTACCATTGGGACGACGACCAGTTGCCGATAAAATACGATCAAATTTCTGTGGTTGTTTTGGCGCATTCTCCCCTTCAAACGTTACCCATAATCCATCTTTTTTCGCTTCAACGTTGGTAACTTTTGTATTGAGATAAATATTTTTATAAAGTTTTGACACGCGTTTGAAAAATGGCGCGACAATATCTTTATCTGCGCCTGCCATTAATCCATCTTGCAATTCAACAATGGAAATTTCCATGCCTAACGCGTGATATACCGTGGCCATTTCTAAGCCAATAATGCCGCCACCCAATACTAATAAACTGCCTTTAACATTCTTTAATTCTAGAGCGCCTGTCGAATCAATAATGCGTTCATCGTCTGGCAAGAAAGGTAAACGTACGGGTTGTGAACCAACAGCAATAATCGCTTGTTGAAAATCAATTAACTGCTCGCCACTTTTGGTTTTTACTTTCACTTGATTGGGCGAATTAAATTCTGCCACACCTTGTATAACTTCTACTTTGCGTTGTTTGGCCAGCGCTTTTAGACCACCCGTTAATTTTTTCACCACGCCATCTTTCCACGCACGCAATTGATCAATATCAATTTTAGGTTTGCCAAAGGTAATGCCGTTATCAGCAAAATGTGTCGCTTCATCAATTACCTTTGCAGCATGCAATAATGCTTTAGAAGGAATACAGCCAACATTTAAACAAACACCACCAATATTTTCATATTTTTCAATCAATATTACTTTTTTGCCTAAATCAGCCGCACGAAATGCAGCGGTATATCCACCAGGGCCACTACCAATGACAACGACGTCTGTTTGCATAATCTTTTCCTCAAATTTATTTAAAACAATAATTGTCGAATATCCGCTAAATGTTTCGCCAAATGCACAATAAACCGTGCGCCATCAGCACCATCAATCACACGATGATCATATGACAATGACAATGGCAACATTAAACGCGGTACAAATTGATTATTTTGATATTGCGGTTTTATTGCTGCTTTTGACACACCCAAAATAGCTACTTCAGGCACATTCACAATTGGGGTAAATCCTGTACCGCCAATACCACCCAAACTAGAAATGGTAAAACTTGCGCCTTGCATTTCCGCTGGCGTCAAACCTTTTTTACGCGCTTTCTCACTAAGTTGCGCAAGCTCTTTAACTAAATCAAATAAACCTTTTTTATCCACGTCACGAATGACAGGAACAACTAACCCTTCAGGGGTATCAACGGCGACACCAATATGAAAATATTTTTTATAAATTAAATTTTCACCACTTGGATCAAGCGATGCATTAAATTGTGGATACGTTTTCAATGCAGCCACGACTGCTTTCATAATAAAAACGAGCGGTGTTAATTTAAATCCAAGCTTTTCTGCTTTTTCACTTTGGCTTTTACGAAACACTTCCATTTCTGTGATGTCTGCTTCTTCAAATTGAGTCACATGCGGCACGATTAACCAATTGCGATGCAAATTGGTACCTGTTAATTTTTTAATGCGTGTTAATGGTTTAGTTTCAGTTTCACCAAACTTGCTAAAATCAATAACAGGTGCTTGTGGTATTGCAGCAGCACCCGAACCACTGCCTTTTAAAAAGGCAATTAAATCTTCTTTTTGAATACGATTTTTACGTCCTGATCCTGCAATAGCTTGCAAATTCACGCCTAATTCACGCGCTAAACGACGCACTGCGGGACTTGCATAAGTATCATCATTAGTTGTTGTAGTCGTGATTGTTGCAACTATAGGTTGTGGTTGTGCAGCTGGCACTACTGCTACTTTTTCAGCTGCCTTTGGCGCTGTTTCTGCCACACCTTCGACTTTCAATTTAATAATTGCTTTACCAATCGAAACCTTATCACCGACTTTAACTAATATGCTGTCGACAATTCCTGCATCCGATGACGGCACTTCCATCGTTGCTTTTTCACTTTCCAACGTAATCAGTGACTGTTCCGCGGTAATTTTATCGCCAGGCTTGACTAAAATTTCGATCACAGTCACATCACCTGTCGTACCAATATCGGGTATTACAATTTCTTTAACCGTACTCAAAAGTGCTCTCCTTAATTAGACAGTCACAGGATTGGGTTTATTGGGATCCACATCATATTTCTTAATGGCTTGATTAACTTTTTTGGCATCGACTTTGCCTTTGTCCATTAATGCTTTTAGTGCGGCGATAATAATATAACGTCTATCCACTTCAAAAAATGCACGCAATTGTTTGCGTGTATCGCTTCTACCAAAACCATCTGTTCCTAAAACCACATAATGATTGGGAATAAACGCACGAATTTGATCTGCATAAGCGCGCATATAATCAGTCGCCGCAATAATAGGATCTTTGCAATTGGCTAATTGTTTCGCGATATAACTTATTTTTGGTTTTTTATCTGGATGTAATAAATTATAACGCTCGACATCTAATGCCTCACGACGCAATTCCGTAAAACTTGTTGCGCTCCACACATTTGCATTCACGCCATGTTCTTTTTCTAACATTTCAGCAGCCGCTAATACTTCACGCAAAATAGTGCCAGAACCCATCAATTGCACACTTAATTTATGTTTGGTTTTTGATTTGCGTAAAACATAAGCACCTTTCAATATACCTTCTTCAACACCTTTAAGCATCGCAGGATGCGCATAGTTTTCATTCATCGCCGTAATATAATAATAAATATCTTCATTTTCTTTATACATGCGACGCAAGCCATCTTGAATGATGATGGCCATCTCATATCCGTAAGTAGGATCATAGGCAACGCAATTGGGAATAGTAGCCGCTAATAATAATTGATGACCATCTTGATGCTGCAATCCTTCGCCCGCCAATGTCGTACGCCCTGCTGTCGCACCAATCAAAAATCCTTTCGCGCGCAAATCTCCGGCTGCCCAAGCCAAATCACCAATACGCTGGAACCCAAACATCGAATAATAAATATAAAACGGAATCATTGGTAAATTGCTGACAGAGTAAGAACTTCCTGCTGCCATCCAAGAAGAAAATGCACCGGCTTCGTTAAGACCTTCTTCTAATACTTGACCATCTTTTGCTTCGCGGTAATACATCACTTGGTCGCGATCAACGGGTGTATAAAGTTGCCCAACTGGCGAATAAATTCCATATTGGCGAAACATACCTTCCATACCAAATGTACGACACTCATCGGGAATAATGGGAACAATATGTTTACCAAGATTTGGATCTTTCATTAAATGATTCAATAAACGCACAAATGACATTGTCGTTGAAATTTCCCTGTCTGCACTACTTTCAAGTAATGTTGCATAACTTTCTTTACGAGGAAGTGTTAATGCCACGCTTGATTTTTTTCGACGACTTGGCAAAAAACCACCGAGAGCCATACGGCGTTCTTTGAGATATTTAATTTCAGGGCTTTTTTCGCCAGGATGATAAAAAGGAACACTCGCAAGCTCACTATCTTTAATTGGAATTTCAAAACGATCACGAAAATGCCTTACTGCATCCTCACTCATTTTTTTCTGTTGATGAGTGATATTCATTCCTTCGCCAGCAGCTGCGCCCATACCAAAACCTTTCACTGTTTTTGCTAAAATAACAGTTGGCGCCTTTTGATCAGTAATAGCTTTTTTATATGCTGCATAAACTTTTAAGGGATCATGACCGCCGCGTTTAAGATGCCATAATTCATCATCAGATAAATGCGTAACCATTGATGTTAATTCAGGAGAAATACCAAAGAAATTTTCACGTACATAAGCACCATTTTTCGCATGATAATTCTGATAGTCGCCATCGAGCGTATCCATCATGCGTTGCTTCAACAAACCCTGTTGATCTTTGGCTAATAACTCATCCCAATTGCTTCCCCAAATGACTTTAATCACATCCCAATGTGCGCCACGAAACACGCCTTCTAAATCTTGGATAATTTTACCATTGCCACGTACCGGCCCATCTAAACGTTGCAGATTACAGTTAACAACAAAAATTAAATTATCTAGTTTTTCTTTTGTCGCAATAGCCAGCGCACCTATTGATTCAGGCTCATCCATTTCACCATCGCCACAAAAAACCCACACTTTACGTTTTGACGTATCTGCCAGACCACGATGATGTAAATATTTTAAAAAACGCGCCTGATAAATTCCTTGTAATGGACCCAATCCCATTGAAACCGTTGGAAACTGCCAAAAATCACTCATCAACCAAGGATGCGGATAAGAAGATAATCCATTGCCATTCACTTCTTGACGAAAATTATCTAATTGTTTTTTATTTAACCGCCCTTCTAAAAAAGAACGTGCGTAAATACCTGGAGAAGAATGTCCTTGTATAAAAACTAAATCATCAGCATGAAAAAAATGATGGAATCCTACTTCATATAAGGTTTCTGCAGATGCAAAACTTGCAATATGGCCACCTAGCTCAGGCGCTTTTTTACCACCGCGCAATACCATGGCAGCTGCATTCCAACGAATAATCGCACTTAAGTGTTTTTCAATAGCAAGATCACCGGGATAAGCAGGTTGTTGCTCCAAAGAAATCGTATTGATATAAGGCGTATTGATATTTGAACCAGGAGAATTTGCAGATAATTTTTCTAATATAAATTGTGCTCGTTCAAAACCGTCATTTTCTACCACTGCATTAAAAGATTCTATCCATTCTTTAGTTTCTATTGGATCGATATCACGCATGATATTTTTTTCCTTAGCACAAAAACTCGCCATAGTAGTGGAAGCAAAGAGAATATAAAAGGTGAGAAAAAAGATTTTTACAAAAAGAAAAAAAGCCTGGCAATGTCCTACTTTCGCATGAGAAATCCCACACTATCATCGGCGCTGAGCGTTTTCACTTCTGAGTTCGGAATGGGATCAGGTGGTTCCCGCTCGCTATGGTCACCAGGCAAACCGGTCGTACTAAAAACGAAATGTTTTCAACAATTGGTGATAGATCAATTTAATAAAGCATTCATTGCAAACTTAAATCCTAAAACCACTTGGGGTTATATGGTCAAGCCTCACGGTC
Source organism: uncultured Pseudomonadota bacterium (assembly GCA_963712965.1). GTDB lineage: Bacteria > Pseudomonadota > Gammaproteobacteria > DASZBR01 > DASZBR01 > CAVQJZ01. Next base: position 86,651 of record CAVQJZ010000005.1, read on the forward strand.
AATTAGTACAGGTTAGCTCCACACATTACTGCACTTCCACACCCTGCCTATCAACGTTGTAGTCTTCAACGGACCTTTAGGGACTTAAAGTCTCGAGAGATCTCATCTTGAGGGAGGCTTCCCGCTTAGATGCTTTCAGCGGTTATCCCGTCCGTACATAGCTACCCGGCAATGCCACTGGCGTGACAACCGGAACACCAGAGGTACGTCCACTCCGGTCCTCTCGTACTAGGAGCAGCTCCTCTCAAATCTCTAACGCCCACGGCAGATAGGGACCGAACTGTCTCACGACGTTCTAAACCCAGCTCGCGTACCACTTTAAATGGCGAACAGCCATACCCTTGGGACCGGCTACAGCCCCAGGATGTGATGAGCCGACATCGAGGTGCCAAACACCGCCGTCGATATGAACTCTTGGGCGGTATCAGCCTGTTATCCCCGGCGTACCTTTTATCCGTTGAGCGATGGCCCTTCCATACAGAACCACCGGATCACTAAAACCTACTTTCGTACCTGCTCGACTTGTCTGTCTCGCAGTCAAGCACCCTTATGCTTTTGCACTCATTGCGCGATTTCCGACCGCGCTGAGGGTACCTTCGCGCTCCTCCGTTACTCTTTGGGAGGAGACCGCCCCAGTCAAACTACCCACCATACACTGTCCCCGATCCGGATTACGGATCTAGGTTAGAACTCCAAGCTTATCAGGGTGGTATTTCAAGGTTGGCTCCACCCCATCTAGCGACAGGGCTTCAAAGTCTCCCACCTATCCTACACAAACAATCTCAAAGTCCAGTGTAAAGCTATAGTAAAGGTGCACGGGGTCTTTCCGTCTTGCCGCGGGTACACTGCA
>CAVQJZ010000005.1:92500-95728 GCA_963712965.1 uncultured Pseudomonadota bacterium
AATAAAATAGCGCTAATTTTTTTCACTTGATCGGGCGAATACGTTGCCGCCAAATTACGTTGCAACTTTTCTATTAATAATGGAATTCCTTCAGCACGACGTTTTTTATGCCCCAAAGGATATTCAATAGTTATTTTTTCTGTTTTTGTTCCATCCTTAAAATAAATTTCGATCGCGTTAGCAATCGAACGCTTTTCCGGATCAAGATAATCGCGACTAAACCGCTCATCTTCTATTACTTGCATTTTATTGCGCAACTCATCAATGCGCACATCGCACGCTACAATCTCTTCGTAATGTTGCGCAGTTAATTCACCAAAAATTAAGCCTATCGCTACCATATATTGCAAACAATGATCGCGATCTGCGGGATTATGTAATGGCCCCACTTTATTAATAATTCGCATAGCAGATAAATGTGTTGTTAATACAATTTTTTCAATGTCTTGCAGACGATGATTCACTTGTGGATATAGTTTTAAAGCCGCTTCTATAGCGGTTTGCGCATGAAACTCTGCTGGAAATGCCACTTTAAATAAAACATTTTCTATGACATAAGAATCATAGATGCGTGAAAATTTAAACGCTTCGCCTTTAAATGACGCATCATAAAATCCCCATGTTTTTGCTGTTAATGCACTGGAATAACCACGCTCACCCTGCAACGTCATCCATGCTAATCGCACACCGCGCGCAGTGGCATCACCTGCCGCCCATGATTTACGTGAACCAGTATTTGGCGCATGGCGATACGTGCGTAAACTTTGTCCATCTATCCATGCTTGCGATAATACTGCCAATATTTGCTCTTCGCTGCCGCCTAACATTTGCATAACGACAGCAGCTGTTGCTACTTTAACTAACACCACATGATCTAAACCTACACGATTAAAACTATTTTCTAACGCCAAAACACCTTGTATTTCATAGGCTTTAATCATTGCTGTAAAAACATCACGCAGTGTGATCACTTTACCTTGTTGATTTAAATAATCTGCCACAGCCAAAATACCGCCTAAATTATCTGATGGATGCCCCCACTCTTGCGCAAGCCACGTATCATTAAAATCCAGCCAACGAATTAATGCACCGATATTAAACGCTGCTTGAATAGGATCCAAAATAAAATCAGTTCCCAAAACACGCGACCCTTTGGGTACGATAGTGCCTGGCACCACAGGTCCTAATAATTTTTTACACTCAGGATATTGTAATGCTAATGCGGCGCAACCAATGCTGTCTAAAAAACAATAATAAGCTGTTTCATACGCAAGATTACTATTGATTGTGTGATGCATCACATACTGCGCCATAGCAACTAATTCTTTGTCATAATCACGACTCACGCTTTTCTTTCCTCTAATGGAACATACGTTTGCAATGAAGGACCAATATAATTCGCCAACGGTCGAATTAGTTTATTATGCGCTTGCTGTTCTAAAATATGCGCCAACCAACCTGATATACGCGCAAATACAAATAATGGCGTAAACAATTCTGTGGGGATATCACAGGCGCGATAAACCAATGCACTATAAAAATCGAGATTAGGAAATAATTTTTTCTCATCCCACATGATTTTCTCAATACGCTCTGCAATCAAAAATAAATTTTCTTTATTCGTTTTTACACATAGCTCTTTAGCATACTGCTTAATAATATCAGAACGCGGATCACGCACGGTATACACACGATGCCCAAACCCCATAATCAATTGTTTCTCTGCCAGCATTTTTTTAATGCCTTTTTCCGCGTCACCCACCGAAGCAAAACGCTGAATTAACTTCATCGCTTCCTCATTCGCACCACCATGCAGTGGTCCGCGCAATGTACCAATCGCAGAAACAACAGCCGAATAAATGTCGCTTAATGTGGACGCCGTCACGCGCGCAGCAAATGTTGAAGCATTAAATTCATGTTCTGCATATAAAATTAACGATGTATTTAGTGCTTTTTCTTCCAACTTGTCTGGTTTTTTATTGTGCAACACATGCAAGAAATATCCTGCAAGCGTTGGCTCATCAACAACAAAATTAATATCCTTTCTACCCTGATGAAAAAGATACCAATACAATAAAATTGATGGCAATGCTGCAACTAATCGATCAGCAACATTTTGCTCAGGAAACAATACTCCCAGCATTGAACAACCCGTACGCATCACTTCCATAGGATGAGTATTTTCTGGGATTAAACGCAATACATACAACAGTGCTTCAGGCAACAACCGCAAAGGTAATAGTTTTTTTTGATAATGATTTAATTCAACAACAGTAGGCAATTTCCCATAAATTAACAAAAAAGCGACCTCTTCAAACAATGCATATTTAGCCAAATCGCAAATGGCATAACCACGATATGTCAAACCAATACGATCATCGCCTACCGTACAAATGGCACTGTCGCCAGCAACAATACCCGCTAATCCGCCTGTTTTTTGCTTGCTCATCTACCACTCCTTCAAATCGAGTATTACCTTTGTTAAACAACGTGCACTTTGCGCGGGATGCTCAAAAGGGAAAAGATGTCCCCCAGGTGTTGAAACCACTGTGAATCCATAATAGTCGCGGATTAATTTAATATCATGACGATCCATGACATCCGTATGTTCCCCATAAATCAAAGCAGCAGGCACTAATAATTTTTGTTTTAATCCGGGCAAATGATGCGGAATAGTTCGATAAATTTGGTATTCGATGCGCGGTGAAAATTTTAAAGCCCAACCCGTCTCGTTTTGCACCAGGCCTTCTTCCACATACGCACGCAAACAATCGGGATCAAAATTTTTAAATAATTCTTTGCTTTTAAAATACTCATAGGCTGATTCAAGATGATGAAATGTCGCACGGCGATTTTTAGTACGGCGCGCTGGCGTTAGCCGATCAACAAAACCTAGCTGTTTGGCCAACCCTAATACCTTTGATTTGAATGAACCTAATATTGGCGAATCGAGCAAGACAATCGCTTGAAATAAATCTGGTCTTTGTAAGGCAGCCATGTAAGTCAACGCCCCGCCCAATGAATGTCCCACACCAATTACCGGTTTTTTATAACGTTTTTCAACGGTTGCAATCAACTCAGCCACGAGCGATTGCCAATTATCATCCACGGGATAATGTGGATTGTGGCCCAATAACTCGAGATACCCGAGTTCAAAATGCGCAGACAAATAATGGAAAAACTTACGGTAAGTTGATGCAGGAAAACCATTGGCATGTGAAAAATGTA
>CAVQJZ010000006.1:0-69827 GCA_963712965.1 uncultured Pseudomonadota bacterium
TGATCTTCCCCCATTTAAATAGACACTGATTTGTTAAACTGGAAGTTGAACAGAGAGGTGTTTGTGATGAAAAGAGAAGCAAAGAAGTACACGCAAGAATTTAGAGTTGAAGCGGTAAAACTGGCATTAAAATCTCCGTCAGTAACATTAGCGGCGAAGGAATTAGGAATTCCGATAGCGACTCTTCATAGCTGGATTAAACAATTAAAGAATGCGTTGCCAAGAAGTGGTGACGGAAAAGATATAGCGACGTTGCTTGAAGAAAACCGACGTCTACACAAAGAGCTCCTGAGAACGCAGGAGGAAAGAGAAATTCTAAAAAAAGCGGCCACGTACTTTGCGCAGCACCAAAAGTAAAGTACGAGTTTGTTCGATCAAATCAGGCTAACTTTAGTGTAGAGAGGATGTGCAATATGTTTTCGATAGAACGCAGTGGTTATTACGCTTGGCTGAAAGGTGGGCCAGGCAAACGTGAGCAAGCCAATGATGTATTGGACGAAAAGATTGTTAATTTATTTAAAGTGCATAAAGGTCGTTACGGTTCGCCAAGGATGACTGATGAACTCCGTGACCAAGGTGAGCGTTGCAGCAAGAATCGTGTTGCGCGCCGAATGAGCTATTTGAATTTGCGGGCAAAAGCAAAGAAGCGATTTAAAGCAACAACGAATTCAGCCCACGCGTTGCCAATATCGCTTAATCTGCTTAATCGGAATTTTAAATCAACTGAACCTAATCAAAAATGGGTGGGTGATATCAGTTATCTTTGGACAGAAGAAGGCTGGTTTTATTTAGCGGTTGTTATCGATCTTTATTCACGAGCTGTTATTGGTTGGTCAATTCAATCAACCATGACACGTGAATTAGTTTGCGATGCGTTTACCATGGCGCTGTGGAATCGAGAATCTCCCCGAGGAGGCATTTTTCACAGTGATCGTGGTAGTCAATATTGCTCAAAAGATTACCAAGATTTATTAAAACGACATGGATTTTTATCAAGCATGTCGCGCAAAGGAAACTGTTGGGACAATAGTGTTGCTGAAAGTTTTTTTCACAGCATTAAAACAGAATTAATTTACACAGAGCGTTATCTTACGCGAGAAGCAGCTAAACAAAGCATTTTTGAATATATTGAAGTATATTACAATCGGATCCGTCGACATTCCGCTATTGGTTCAATTGCACCATGGGTGTTTGAGAATCAATTTAAAAAAGTCGCATAACTGTGTCTATTAATTCGGGGCAAGATCAGTACTTCTGCCCAGCAAATATCGTTGTAAAAGAACCAGCAAAACCAGCGCCAATAACAATGATGTCGTATTCACCCTTTATATCAAGCAAATTACTACGCTTTAATCTCCGCTTTGTTGTCTGCATATCAAAAATCGTCCCCTAATTCAAAAACCAAAAAGCTACTACTACGGAAAGTATCCGCATTTTTTCTAAGTATGATTGAGTTTTTTCTCACATTTAGACCAACCAGTTAAGCGATACTTATCAAAAGTATCAGGCAAAAAATTACCGTGAAAACTACTGGTATAGGAGGCTAGCCGACGTACTTCATGCTCTATGGATTGCCACGCCGCGACTTCGCCTTCGGCTACGTCGGGCTCGCAATGACAGATGCTAAATATTAATAAAAGAACCCGATAACATCCGCTTCGCTTCTTGTTTTACCGCTTCAATTTCTGCCAGCAATTGCTGGTAAAGTGATTCACGTAATTCAGTGTTTTCAGGTGATTTGAGATAACCTTCTAAATTAGCACACACTATTTTTAAACGCGGTGTTCCGCAATAAGACGTCGCCCCTTTCATTTTATGCGCCACGTCACGCATTGTTTGCCAATCGCCGTGTTTATATGCTTCAGTAATTTTAGTTAATTCATCTGGAAATGATTCTACCAACATGGTCAACATTTGCTTTGCAAACGCTTCATCGTTGTGCGCCAACTTCATGGCTATTGCGACATCCACCACATTACCTGAAACTTCAATCAATGAATAATGATCATGCACCGAATTATCTTTAGTAGGCGCGGTAGTTTTTTCGATTTTAGATTTCTTTTGCAAACTTGCTGATTTGGGAATAAACGCATTCAAAATATCAATCGCCGTTTCTTTCAATAACGGTTTCGACAACACAGCATCCATTCCCGCCTCAATACACTGCTGTTTATCTTCCACTTCCACATGAGCAGTTAATGCAATAATTGGCGTGTGTTTATCTAAATTAATTTCCCACGCACGAATTTCGCGAGTAATGTCGCAACCACCAGCATCCGGCAATCCTACATCCATAAAAATCAAATCATAGTCTTCAGTTTTGGATTTTAAAATCGCTGCACGACCATTTTCAGCAATATCAACATTACAATGTAATTCTTCGAGCATTCCTTTAGCAGCTAAAGCGGCAATGGGTTGATCTTCAACGAGCAACACGCGCAACCCTTGTAAATTTTCTGCAGCTCCTGTTACTTCTGCAACCGTTTTAACCTTAACTTTTTTTCGCGTCGTAAGTTTTGCTTCAGACTCAACAGCCACACCTTGCTCATCATCTAATAAAGTCGTTTTAAAAGGGAAAATACACGTAAACATCGAACCCTTGTTTGACTCACTCTCCACGTAAAGCTCAGCATCTAGATCATCGATAAATTGCTTAACGACTGAAAGCCCTAAACCTAACCCTTTATAAACACCATCATAAGAAGATGTTAAGCGCTTAAACCGCACAAAAATTTCATCTTTTTTATCGGCAGGAATTCCGACACCAGTATCAGAGACAATAATTTTAATCACTGCTTCCCGCTTTTCTTTTTTCGCCAACTCGGCGGTTACTTTTACTTCACCTTCGTGCGTAAAATTAATCGCGTTAGTGACAAGCTCTAAAACAATTCGATGTAAACGTGTTGGATCACCGATTAAATATTGAGGAATTTTCTCGTCGAAATTTAACTCGAGTTTTAATTGTTTTTCCGCGGCACGCGCTTGATTTAAATTAATGATGGAAGTGAGCTTGTTTTTAAGATCAAATTTTTTCTTCACAAGAGGTACTTCACCCGAAGTCATTCGAACGGTTTCTAAAACCTCATTGAGGAAATCAAGTAATGCGTAACTTGATGCCAACATATTGTCGGCATACTCTTCAACTTTCGTGCTGCTAGTTTCATTCTTGATGAGATTGGCAAATCCAATAATTCCGGTGAGCGGCGTGCGCACATCGTGACGCATATTCATTAAGAATTCGCTTTTGGCTTTGCTTGCTGCTTCTGCCTTTTCTTTGGCGACACGCAAATCTATTTCTGCTTTTTTGCGTTCAGTGATATCGAAAGATAATCCTAATATTCCGACTACTTCGTTACTTTCATCAAGAATCGGCAACTTACTCGTTAAATAAATGCTCTCGTTACCATTCGCATCAAATCCAATTTGTTCATCGACATATTCTTTTCTATCCTTGATAACTTTTTGATCAACTATGTAGGCTTCTTTTGCTAAATCTTCACCAATGATTTCAGGATCTCTTTTGCCAACAATCTCTGATCTGTGCTGGAGTTTAAGAATTTTTGCGACATTATCATTACAACCAAGATAATACCCATCTCGATCTTTCCAAAAAACATTCCCTGGGAGCAAACTGACAATTTTTTCCAAATTGACGTAACGCAAATCCTTTTTAATATTCATGCATTCTAACCTTTGGAATATACTTCCTACCTTTACTCAAAATTAGGAGGAAGAAGAGGAGGTAAGAGATGGTAACGACACTGGTGCAGAATCATCCCCGTTTCGTTGTTGATTATGATATTCGACTTTGGTAGCGTTTAGACTAAGTAGTCTCACCATAAGCTTGCTAAAATAAGCATCCGCTTCTGCTACGATTTCAAGATGATCCCCATTCCTTCTCATTTTACGAAGAGAAACCTCTAAAAATCGTATTTTCGCTACCATTTCGTTCTCAGTTAAATCTTCCACTGTAGACGCGTCACCATGAGCAGCAGCATAAATAGTGAGCTTTTGCCCACTTAATAAATTTGGAGCTTGTCTGTAAACTGTAGCAAATTTATCACTACCGTCTGGTGATTTTTCTCTATCTCCACCATGAACAGTAATAACCTGTTCTTGCATTTCAAAAGAAATCTTCAGATGACGCATTCGATTTGGATGCTCTGGATCACGAACCTGTGTTTGAATGGCGTTATACATAACCTCATGCAGCGGATGAGGATAAATCAAAAATGCCTCAGCAAGATCAGAATCATTACCCCACCTAACAACCGCTTCTGTTTCTTCAAGCATGTACCGCTTTGTCATATCAACAACTTGCAAACATACTGCAGATCCTTTTTGACGCGGTCTTGCTAGAAATTTTGCAACAGATTTCTCAAAAGCTTTAGCAAAAGAAGAATCTTCATTCTTCAAAAGATCTTTGAAAGGCTCCTCAGAATGGTCAGCAGCCCAACGACGAACCTCATATTTAAAGCCTTCTTGCTCTTTCGAACCAAACTTTTCATCGATAACAGCTTGGTTTCTCGCCAACCACTCTTCACCTTTTCTTCTCGCTTGATCTCGAAAAAGCTCGGGATCCTTTTCTTCTCCTGTATTGTTAAAATGTTCTTTTGCGAGATTAAAACGCTGCAAATCGCCGGTAATGACAATAACCACACGCCCAAACTGGCTTTTAACTAATTCAAGGATGCTAGCAAGCCTTTCACCTTCAAAATCCGGTGAGCCCACGCTGATTGGTACAATAGCCGCAGCCTGACTAAGGTCAGTATCGCCTATTCTTCCTACTAATTTTGGCTGTCCCATTGAAAATTGTCCCCTACAAAAATCGCCCTGTTCAATGAGTTTTAAGGTTATATTAAGGTCATGTTAAGGTAAAATTGGAAGTATTTTCTCAGAAGTTATCACATAAAGGGCGAAGAGAAAAGCCTGGATAGCAAGAGAAACTCTTATTCATAGGTTATATACGAGTAATTTACATGGCAATACGATCGCCGAATTCGAGATTAGCTTACCTAGATCCCGGATATCCGCCTCCGCTTCGCTACGCCGGATTCCGGGATGACAGCTTTTAGTCGCATCACTCGCTCGGCCGGGATGACAGATATCAATATCAATGCAGCAACTTACCAATCAATCTCGCTAAGGTTTCGCGCATTTCGCGGCGATCGACGATCATATCAATCGCGCCATGCTCTAATAAAAATTCTGCGCGCTGAAATCCTTCGGGCAATTGTGCACGCACCGTTTGTTCAATTACGCGCGGTCCAGCAAAACCAATTAACGCGCCGGGCTCTGCCATAATAATATCACCCAGCATAGCAAAACTCGCTGAAACACCACCCATCGTTGGATCGGTTAACACAGAAATAAATGGTAATTGTGCATCGCTTAAACGCGTTAATGCCGCGCTGGTTTTTGCCATTTGCATTAATGAAAACAATGCTTCTTGCATTCGCGCACCACCACTGGACGCAACACAAATCAAAGGTAAACGTTGCGCAATGGCTTGTTGCACCGCTTGCGCAAAACGTTCACCAACGACCGCTCCCATGGAGCCCCCCATAAAACCAAATTCGAATACGGCTAACATCACCGGAATAGTTTTTAATTTACCTTGCATGACCACTAACGCATCTGTTTCGTTGGTATTTTTTTGCGCCGCGACCAAACGATCTTTATATTTTTTACTGTCTTTAAATTTTAATTTATCCACTGGCAAAATATCTTTACCAAGTTCAATTTGATCTTGCTCATCTAACAGCGCACTCACACGACCACGCGCCGTAATGTATTCATGATGCCCACATTTAGGGCAAACATTTAAATTACGCTCTAATTCTGCACGATATAACACTGATTGACATGCATCACACTTGCTCCACAACCCTTCTGGCACTGTACCTTTTTTTTGTGAACTTTCAGTGCGAATAGTTGATGGCATTAAACGTTTAAGCCAACTCATGATTTTCCCTTATAGTGAACAGACGATAATAAACCTTCATTAAGCCAACGTAATAATTGTGCAATAGCATAATCACTGACTTGATCTTCAGGCATTGATTTACACAATAACTCACCAATCTCTGCAAATGATAATCCACGTTGTATATTTTCCAAAAAAGTATTTTCAATAGCCGTAGCCGGACAAAAAATAATTTGTAATCCTTTACGCCATAATCGCCAATGACTTTTTTCTTTTTTCATCGCCAATGACTCTTTCGCTTGTCCTTTGATTAACCCATCCAACACTGCTGGCGCATTGGTTTTCATATTCCATAATGTCACTGAAGGATGCAATACAAAAATTACATTCCCCCAACGTTCAGGTTTAATTGCTTGCAATTGCGCCAATGTTAACAATGTTGCATCGGCGCTATCTATCGTACGACAAATAGCATATTCAAATTGTGCAAACTCGGCACAAAAGCTATTTTTCTTCGCAAGAAAAAATTCAGCGAAATGCTGCGGAAATTCATCAATCAAATAATAACGCGAAGGATAAGCCGCAATATATTCGGCGCTTAGTTCCAAAAAAACGTCATCGCCTACATATTCTTTCAAACGCGGAAACGTTTTTTCTAGCACTTCTTGTAAGCGCAAATGATAGCCATCACTATAAATTAATAAACGATCAAGAATGTTACCTGCCAATGGCGGACTAATTTTTTCATCCAACGGTGAGGTTTCTTCTGTCAACAAATAATGGCGCCAATCGCGCTGTAGTTCACGCAAAGCAGTCATGAGTTAAAGTCCGTGCACGTTGTACTTCTGCTAATAATTCATTTAAGGGAGGAAAATTGGCATCGCGCTCTATTAACGTAGACACTTTGCCAAATCGTTTTAATGCTTGAGCAAATAATTCCCATACTGGTTCAATAATCGGTTCATCATGCGTATCAACAATATGATTACCTTCATGACTGTGTCCGGCTAAATGAAATTGTTGCACACTATGTTTGGGAATCGCATTAAGATAAATCATTGGATCAAATCCGTGATTATAACCACTGACATAAATATTGTTGATGTCTAACAATAATTTACATCCCGTACGTTCCGTAATGTGCGTCAAAAATTCCCATTCTGTCATCATTGATTCTTGATACGTCACATAGCTCGACAGATTTTCGATAATAATTTGTTGGCCTAAAAATTCTTGCACTTCATCAATACGTTGTACCACGTTTTTTATTGCTTCTTCGTTATAAGGCAGCGGCATTAAATCATGAAAATTAGTTCCTTCCACACCTGTCCAACAACAATGATCAGATACCCACATGGGTTCCACGCGCGCAATTAATTGTTTTAATTTCGTTAAATAGTCCTTGTTGAGCGGATCCGTACCGCCAATAGAAAGTGATACACCATGCATCACGATAGGATAGTTTTCACGCACTTTTTCTAAATAATAAAGACGATTGCCGCCAGGCGCTAAATAATCTTCGGAAATAACTTCGAACCAATCAATACCAGGTGGGAGTGTATCTAATATTTCTTGATAATAAATACTGCGCAACCCTAATCCGCAGCCGAGATATTGTCGTGAAATTTTTTGACATGGTGAGTTCATATTTATTTACCCACAAAAAAAATGAGGCTGGTTATCCCAGCCTCATTTATTAACTACATCATAAGCAACTAACGTATTATTACTTGCTGCTTTCTGTTGTTGTGGTAGCTGTTGTTTCTGTTTTTGCAGCTTCTTTCTTAACAACATGGTGTGCTTTCTTCACAACGTGGTGATGGTGCACTTTACCTTTGCAAGAGCTCATGTTTTTGCAAGCATGGCTTGGCATTACTGTTGGTTGCATAACGGTTGGTGTTTGTGGACCTGTACCGCTGTTGTCAGCTGAAGCGCCTTGGCTTGCACAACCTGCCAACGCTAAACCACCAGCTACCGCTACTGCAATTACTAAACCTTTTTTCATGAACTTTGCCATTTGGATATATCCTCTAAAATAAATAAATTAAGTTGTACAATTTAATTTGTGATCGCCTCATCATCATTGACAAATCGGTCACAGCGCGAATTTATACTTATTCTTGCGCCTGATTGCAAGTTTTTTTGACTTGTATCTAGCAAAAGACTTTCTCTTAGACTAAGCTTCAAGCGTGACATAAAGATAATGAAAAACTAGAGGTAACCCTAATAATTATGAGTAAAATTGAGAAAATTCTACGAAGAATGAGGATCAATCCCAGAGACTGGCACATTGAAGATGTCAAAGTCATTGCTGATCGATATGACATAAGCCATCGACAACCAGGCACCAGCCACGTCACCTTCAGATTCAAAAGTGGTCTAAAGTTAACAATACCTGCTCATAAACCTATTAAACCGATTTATATTAAACAATTCATTGAGATACTTGATGATGAAGAGGAAAACTAAAATGAATTTTGCTTATCCCATTGCTATTCGACCATTATCAAAAAAAGAAGGCGGCGGCTATTTAGCGGAGTTTCCTGATTTACCTGGGTGCATGGCTGATGGAGAAACCATCGAAGAAGCTTTACACGAAAGTGCAGACGCTCTAGCCTCTTGGTTAAAAACTGCTAAGGCAAATGGTGATGCAATTCCTAAACCTCTTTCTTCGAGCACTCGTGAACATTCACGAACTGCAATCTCTAAACATTTAAGAAAACCCAAGGCCAATAAAACAAAATTGTCCACTAACCACTTTTAAAAAATCAAAGATGTCGCCAATTCGCTAATGCTTTGGCAACTTCTGCCGCACACGTAATCGGCAAAAAGTGTAGCCCTTCTCCCAAATCGACTAATTGCAACTGTGGCAAATGTTGTTTTGCCCACGCGACCGTTGCAATTGGCGTTAGAAATCCTGGCACGGCATACATCATCAGTTTTGGAATATCGGTTTTTTGCAACCAAGCAGAATAATCAGCAATATATTTCGATACTTGGCTATCGGGTTTTGAATGCGGTTGTTCTTGTACAAATTGCCACAATACTTGGCGAGATTCTTTAGTTACAAATGGTTTTCTGTAAATGTCTAACTCTTCAGCGGATAAATGCTTCAACGTAATACCAGGCAAGATTTTTTCTACTAAATAATTTTCGTCAATCACCAAACGCTTAGCGCGCTCTGGTTCTTTTGCCAGTTGCATCAGTTCATACACGGGTAATGGAATGTCGGCTAACGATTGCGGCAAACGCACATAAGATTCGATTAACACCAGCGATTTTATTTTTTCTGGATGACGCATGGCATAGGTTAATCCAATCACTGAGCCCCAACCATGTAATACTAATGTGATATCTGAAAGATTGAGCGCTTCAATAAACCCTGAAAAATAATGCAAATGATCATCAATGGTATACGCGATTTTTGGCTTATCTGAATGCCCCATACCAATTAAATCCAGCGCGATGCATTGTGCTTTTTCGGAAACGGTGGGAAGAATATGATGCCAAATATAACTAGAGGTTGGGATACCGTGAACAAACAAGACTGGTTTACCGTGACCTGCAACCACATAGTGCATCGTCGAACCATGAACATTGACTTGCTTCATATCTCCTCCCTAAATTGCTAACATAACCCGTTTCATACCCAAACAGGAAGAGCATAAATGACAACGCAACAATTGCAAACAAAACAACCCAAAGCTTTTTATCTGTTGTTTTTTGTCGAGATGTGGGAACGCTTTGGTTATTACGGTATGGCGTCTCTTCTTGTATTGTTCATGACAAAAGTTTTTCATTTCACTGACGATCATGCTTACAGCACATTCGCTGCATCAGCTGCATTGATTTATGTTACGCCATTGCTCGGCGGTTACTTAGGCGATCAAATCCTTGGCTATCAACGAACATTATTGGTTGGTGCCGTTCTACTTCTCTTGGGTTATGGGTTACTGGCATTTGCTCACGGCCCCTTTTACTTTGCTCTGGCGCTCATCATTGTTGGCAGCGGATTTTTTAAAACAGCGCCATCGACATTGCTTGGCAAAGTGTATGGTCAACAAGATCCACGCCTTGATAGTGGCTATACCTTGTTTTATATGTCCATCAATATTGGCAGCATTCTTTCCATCTTGATTTGTGGTTTTTTACAACAACATTTTAATTGGTACACTGCTTTCGCTGCTTGCTCATTAGGTCTATTACTTGGCGTTAGCCAATTCTTGTGGCACAAAAAACTATTAATCAATGTTGGCTCTGCAGCCGATTTAAAACCCGTTAAAAAATCGCTGACGACATTAGTAATTATTGGCGGCATTGTTGCTCTTTGGTTAAGTGCTTACCTCATGCAACATCAACGCTTGATCCATCAAGGATTATTAATAACAGGCGCGATACTGAGTATTTTCTTTATTAGTTTACTCTTCAAACTTGAACGTCAAGAAAAACGAAAATTTGCCGCGTGTATCGTACTGACTATTTTTGCGATTAGCTTTTTCGCTTTATATTTCCAAGCACCCACTACCATTACTTTATTTGTTGATCGTAACGTAGATCGACACTTACTGGGTTTTGTTATTCCCGCATCTGCTTACTACTCACTTAATCCATTTTGGATTTTAGTGCTCGCGCCAATTCTGGCCACCACTTACAACAAACTCGCTTTGAAAAAAGGCGATTGGTCCGTCTCACTAAAATTTGCTGTTGGCATTATTTTGATGGGATTAGGATTTTTAGTACTCGATTGGTCACGTTATTTTGCCAATGCACAAGGATTGGTCAGTAGCTGGTGGGTCGTGCTGAGTTATTTCTTGCAAAGTTTGGCAGAATTATTAGTCAGCGCGATTGGTCTTGGTATGATCACACGCTTATCTCCACACAAATATTTAGGATTAATGTTTGGCACATGGTTTTTGGCCACTGCTGCGGCGGCAAGCATTGCCGGTAAAATTGCTGAATTTGCTAGCGTGCCTAAAGATATTACCAATGCATTACAAAGTTTGCCGATTTACGCGAGCGCATTTGATTTATACGGCGGTATTTCAATTGCGATTGGTGTATTGGCATTATTGTTTGTTATCCCGTTAAATAAGCTGATCGGCGAATAAATAATTACCTCTCCCCTTGGGGGAGAGGTAATTATTTTGTTTGGCAAAATGGAAAATTAAATCAATGCAAAATATTCATCAATGTGATGTCTTAATTATCGGCACAGGTGCTGCTGGATTAACATTAGCATTGAATTTACCTGAATCAATTCGCATTATTCTTTTATCGAAAGATAATTTTCATGAAAGCTCCACCTTGTATGCACAAGGTGGAATTGCAGCTGTTGTCGATGAAATGGACAATATTGAAAATCATATTGCTGACACATTAAATGCCGGATGTGGTTTGTCTGATCCTCGCGTCGTACGTTTCACAGCAGAAAATGCCAAAGCCTGTATTGAATGGTTAACCAAACAAGGTGTGCCATTTACAGGCGAGCGTAATCAAGAAGGTCTATTGGATTATCACCTCACACAAGAAGGTGGGCACAGCCATCATCGAATTGTGCACGCCGCAGATGCAACAGGTCGTGCGATTCAAATGACATTAAGTCAGCAAGTTGAACATCGCAGCAATACCAAAATACATGAATACCGCACTGCCATTGATTTAATTTTACAACGCGGACGCACCACAGGCGCTTATGTATTAAATGTAAAAACACAACACGTCGAAACGTATCAAGCCAAATTTGTCGTGCTTGCAACCGGTGGCGCCAGCAAAGTGTATCTTTACACCAGCAATCCCGACACGGCTACCGGCGATGGAATTGCGATGGGTTGGCGTGCAGGATGTCGTGTCGCGAATTTAGAATTTAATCAATTTCACCCAACCTGTTTATATCATCCCAAAGCAAAATCATTTTTAATTTCAGAAGCGGTACGCGGTGAAGGTGGGCATTTATTATTACCTGATGGCACACGATTCATGTCACGTTTTGATGCGCGCGCTGAACTTGCTACACGCGATGTCGTTGCACGCGCCATTGATCATGAGATGAAACGCTTAGGATTAGAATGCGTTTATTTAGATATTCACCATCAATCACCCGAATTTATTCGCGAACACTTCCCGACTATTTATGAAAAATGTTTAAGCTATGGCATTGATATCACGCGCGAAGCAATTCCTGTCGTACCTGCTGCACACTATACCTGCGGTGGCATCGTCACAGATTTAACTGGGCACACTGATTTACCTGGATTGTATGCCGTAGGCGAAACTGCTTTTACCGGATTACATGGCGCCAATCGTATGGCGAGTAATTCTTTACTGGAGTGCTTGGTATTTGCGTCTGCTGCAAGTCGTGATATCCAAAACCGTTTATCTCACGTAGAATTTGCGCCCTCACCTCGCGCCTGGGATGAAACACGGGTGACGAATTCAGATGAAGAAGTCGTGGTATCACATAACTGGGATGAACTGCGACGTATGATGTGGGATTACGTTGGCATTGTGCGCACCAATAAACGTTTGCAACGTGCACGTCACCGCATTGATTTACTCAAACAAGAAACACAAGAATATTACAGTCACTTTCGCGTGACGAAAGATTTACTGGAATTACGTAATTTAATTGTAGTGGCTGATTTAATGATACGCTGTGCCACACAACGACATGAAAGCCGTGGCCTGCATCACACATTGGATTATCCACATCCTGATGATGTACATGCACCACACAATACCGTATTAAAACCGCCTATTCGCAAGGTTATTACATGAAACATAAGCGTTACTGGATAACTGGAATTATTATTGCTGTTATTGGCATTGTAATTTATTGGCGTTACGAAACATTATATCCCTCCACTGATGATGCCTATGTGCAAGCGAATGTTGTGAATGTTGCCACACAAGTCAGTGGCCCTGTTGATCTCATTGCGGTTGTCGATCATCAAGCTGTTACCAAAAACCAATTATTATTCACCATCGATCCCCTACCATTTGAAATTGCAGTAAAACAAGCACAAGCACAAGTAGCGCAAGCACAAGCACAACTCGATACGCAAAGTAAAAATACGGTGCGCATTGTCACCCTGGTGAGAGATGGGCAATTACCGAAAGCGAATGGCGATGATGCCGAAGGCCAATTAGAAGTTGATGTTGCTCAATTAGCATTGGCCAAACAACAATTAGCGCAAGCACAATTAAATTTAAGTTACACACAAGTAACGGCACCCGCCTCAGGTTACATCACGCAATTTACTTTGCGCAAAGGACAATATGTCGTTGCAAGCAATCCATTATTTGAATTAGTTGAAAATCACCAATGGTGGGTCGATGCAAATTTTAAAGAAACCGATCTCGAACGTATTCATCCAGGTCAACCAGCAAAAGTTGAAGTCGATATTTATCCTGGCGTAACGTTCAATGCTGTTGTGCAAGGAATTAGTGCTGGCAGTGGTGCTGCATTTGCATTATTGCCTCCAGAAAATGCAACGGGTAATTGGGTCAAAGTCACGCAACGTTTCCCCGTACGCGTTAATATTATTAATCCTGATCCCAAATATCCTTTACGCGTTGGCGCGAGCAGTGTTGTCACAGTGAACACTCGACATCATGGCTAATATTGCCGATCCTGCTTCTGAAAAAATCTCGCTAGCTAATTGGCTCATTGCAATTGCGGTGATGCTAACCACCGTCATGGAAGTATTAGATTTAACAATCGTCAATGTTGCCATGCCAAATATGATGGGAACATTAGAAGCAAATACCGATCAAATTACGTGGGTATTAACATCCTATGTCGTTTCATCAGCCATTTTTATGCCGCTCACTGGTTTTTTAGTCAATCGTTTAGGACGCAAACGATTGTTATTAATAAATATCGTTGGTTTTTTACTTGCCTCCATACTTTGTGGAACGGCAATGTCTTTAACGGAAATGGTTATATTTCGCGCACTCCAAGGTGTTTTTGGCGCGTCACTTGTTCCACTCTCACAATTTATTTTGCGTGATACATTTCCTGATTCGCAAATTGGCAAAGCCATGGCCATTTGGGGCGTGGGAATTATGGTCGGCCCTGTTTTAGGTCCAACACTGGGTGGTTATATTACCGATCATTTTAATTGGCGTTGGGTTTTTTATATTAATGTTCCTTTTTGTATTGCTGCATTTTTTATGTGCAAAAAATTAATCACAGAAACCGCCATCAAAAAAGTGAACATTGATTTTTTGAGTGTCGCATTAATGGCCGTTGGCATCGGCGCATTACAAATTTTTCTTGATCGTGGCAATACCGTTGATTGGTTTTCCGCCTCTAGCACACGCTGGCTGTGCGCCACATTTATTATTTGTTTAACGTTGTTTATTGCTCGCGGTTTACAAATTTCCGACAACATTATTAATTTACGTTTATTTAAAGATCGAAATTTTGCTGCCAGCACATTTATGTTAACTATTTTTGGCTCGGGTATTTTTGGCACCATTGCATTGCAACCTTTATTAATGGAAAACCTGATGGGTTACCAGGCAAATACCGCCGGGTTAATGATGGCACCACGTGGAATCGCAAGCGCCATTGCCATGGCAATGGCACCAAAATTAATGAAACATTTTGATATTCGCGCATTAGTTGCTATCGGAATTATTTTGTGTGCGGTGAGCACATTGTGGCTCGCCAATTTAAATTTATTAATTGGCCCTTCGCCATTAATTTGGGCAAGCGTGCTGCAAGGTTTAGGCATGGGCATATTTTTTATTCCACTTTCAGCAGTATGTTTTGCAACACTTGCGCCATCGGCTTATGCAGAAGCGGCAGGATTATTTAGTTTCGGGCGCAGCATGGGAATTTCAATTGGCATTTCTTTGTTAAGCACTTTATTAACACGCCAATCGCAAACTAATTGGAATCGTTTTAATGCACAAATTCGACCGACGAATCCTAATTTCCAAGCGTGGCTTGCGAATCATCACTTAACAGGTCTGACTTACCAACAAACATTAGCGTTATTAACACAACAAGTTTCACAACAATCAATGATGATGGGATTTATCAATTGCTTTTGGGCGGTGACATTTAGTTTTATCTTAATGCTGCCGCTGGTTTTCTTATTAAAAAAACCAGCGAATCTTTCATTAGACAATGTGGGACACTAGATAATTTATTTCTTTTGTCATGCCGCACTTGTTGCGGCATCTGGTAAAGTTTTAAACATTTTCCAGACCCCGCAATAAATGCGGGGTGACAATTCGTGAATTTACCCTACGATTTATTTATACGTGTTGCAAATGCCCACATATAACCATCCAAATCTTCTAAACGACACATGCGATCACCCCAAAATGTATCTTCCGGTGCGAGCAATGATTTTGCGCCATGTTTGACTGCATGCGCGTGAAATTTATCGACATCATCACAATAAATATACATGGCAATCGGTGATTCAATTCCGCTGGCGGCAGGTGTTTTAGTTTTCCAACCTTTCACACCTTGTTTACCAAACATTAATAATTGTTCGCGATATTTCATTTCAGCGTGAAACGTCACGCCATCTTCACCAGGCACTTTTTCATGCACAGCAAACGTGAATGCTATTTGATAAAATTCAATCGAACGATCAACATTTAATACTGTAATATAAGGAGAGACGATTGAAAGCATTGCAGCACAAGGTTTTGTCATACACGCCTCCTACGACGCAAGAAAAACTCAACCACACCATAAATACTTATGAACAACCAACAAAATTCCATAACCCACGCGGCTAAATTCCACGCAAAATAAATTGAAACTAAAATCATCGCAGAACCTAATGCATTCATACCGGGATACCAATATGAATCTGAGGTTATTTTGCGAAGGTTAAGTAATATGTAGGCAATCAGCGTAATCGCTACACCAATTAAACCAACGGCATCTGAAATTTGATCGATATTGTCGAACATCGTTTAATCACCTTTATATGTTATGTCATCCCGGAATTCGCCGAAATCATTCAGTGTCATCCCCGCGAAAGCGGGGATCCAGAAACCAAAATAAAAAACAAAACTTTATAAAACAGCTTTTATTACCAAAATAAATTAAATAATAAACTACTGGATTCCCGCTTTCGCGGGAATGACAACACGGTTATTTCTCATCTTTACGTCGTGTTAATACTTCATTACCCGTTTCAGTAATTAAAATCGTATGTTCCCATTGCGCCGATAAACTATGATCTTTTGTTACTACCGTCCATTTATCAGGTAATAATTTTACGTGACGTTTGCCAGCATTAATCATCGGCTCAATCGTAAATGTCATTCCAGGAACAATTTCTAACCCGGTACCTTTTTCACCAAAATGCAACACTTGCACTTCTGGCTCATGAAACGTACTACCAATTCCATGACCACAATATTCTCGCACTACAGAAAAATGTTGTTTTTCTGCATGCTGTTGAATCACATAACCAATATCACCTAAATGCGCGCCAGGTTTTGCAATTTCAATACCTAATTCCATGCACTCCTGACTCACACGCGATAAACGTTCTGCAAGCACCGACACTTTCCCCACAAAAAACATCATGCTGGTATCACCGTGATAACCATCTTTAATGACAGTGACATCGACATTCACAACATCGCCTTCTTTTAATACGCGATCACCGGGAATACCATGACACACCTGATGATTAACTGACGTACAAATCGATTTTGGAAAACCGTGATAATTAAGTGGCGCTGGAATTGCTTTTTGTACATTGACGATATAATCGTGACAAAGACGATCCAACTCTTCTGTTTTCACACCCGCCTTTACATAAGGCTCAATCATTTCTAATACTTCAGCAGCTAAGCGACCCGCTACACGCATTTTGGTAATTTCATCGGCTGTTTTGATATGAACTGGCATTGATCTATTTCTTACAATTAAAGAAAATGATTGTATCGTCTTTATTGCCATTTCATCAATAAAGGATTAAGGTGCCTTTTTTCAATTTATTGGACTTGATCCCAAGGACAGGTACCGTATGAAATCAAAATTTTTTACTATTCTTGCCATTACGTTTTTCGATAATCTAAGCATTTATCTGATTCCCCCAGTTTTGGTTTTTCTTTTTTTTAGTCATCAATCACATTTGTTTTCACCCGATGCAAGCCACGCGATACGCAGTCTTTGGTACGGCGCCGCACTTTCTGTTAATAACATTATTGTTGTTTTTGTTTCGCCATTACTAGGCAGTCTTGCTGATCGTTTTGGACGCAAACCCATATTGCTCATTGGCACATTTGGTGCATTGCTCATTGGATTTTTTGGCACACTCGGTATTTTATTGAGCAGTCTTGGCTTATTTATGTTTGGTCGAGTGATTGCAGGATTATGCACTCGCACAGAACCTGTGCTGTTAGCCGCGGTTGGTGATATTGGTTCTGGCGCAAACAAAATGACGCGCATGGGTTATTTGCAATTGGCCATCGCGCTCGGCGCTTTTTTTGGTCCTATTTTAGGCGGTTATTTTGCACAAAGCTTTTTCGCCACATTAAATTATTCCATGCCCTTTTGTTTAGCGGCTATTTTTGGTTGTGTTGCATTCTTACTCGCCTTTTTTGCTTTTCAAGAAACGTATACCGCGAAAAAAACACTCGTGTTTCCATGGCATGGAAATTGGCGAGCATTATTTACTCCTGAAACAAAAATAATTTTATGGATTTTATTTACCACGCAATTTACCTGGAGCATGTATTATCAATTTATTCCTGTCGCATTAAAAATCACTTGTCATTTTACGCCCCATCAACTCGGATTATTTATGGGACTTATTGCACTATGGGTAGCGTTAACATGCGCGTTTGTTATTCATGCATTAAATAATTATTTTACCAAACCAACATTACTCAAAATGGCGGTAATTACTTTATTGATCGGCAGTTTACTCACCGCCCTAACATTACATGCCATTTGGTTCACGTCTCTTATTGTTTCAGTGGCGGATATCGTGGCTTATTGCGTCATGATTACCTTGCTCTCAAATAATACCAACGCCTCTGACCAAGGCAAAATCATGGGCATGGTGTACTTCGTCGCATTGTCGATGTGGGCACTCACCAGTTTGCTTGGCGGTTGGCTCACCAGCATCAATCCTAACCTGCCACTTTATGTTGCACCCGCAGGAGCTTTGGCAGCACTTTTCTTTATGAAGAAATTGAACAATGAAAATCAACCACCAAATGGCTGATTTTCAGCCACGTCATAAAAAGCTACTTCAGATGTCCAATAAAACAATATTCTTACTAGCTCGGCCCAACCGGAGTTGATGATGCACCAGATTGCTTAGATTCATCATCTCTTGGTGATGAATCAGGCGAAGATGATACTCCTGAAGGCAGTGACTCGCTAGAATTGGATGCAGATGATGACGATGATGGTCGACCTCTCTTACGAGACTCTGGTGATTCAGTTTCTGCAGATCCAGCAGATGAAAACAGTGTCGAACGTGGCGGTGCTGCACCGATACTTGAATTTGCTTGCTGCTTCGCCATTTGTTCTCTTAATAACGCCAGTTCATGCACTAGCTCATCGGCTCTTTTTTCTGCAACCAATCTTCCTTGTCTTTCTTGATCTCTTTCTTGCTCTGCATCTATTCTTCTACGTTTTTCTTGATGCAGCTCTTCTTTCAGCTGAGTCAGTTCCTCTTCCAGCGCACGAAGCCTCTTCTCTGGATTTCTACTTTCAAACAATTCCCCGAGTTTCTCTAAAACCTCTTCTTTTGTTAATTGATGGCCAGTTTGCTTAGAACTCTCAATAAATTTTTTTAGCTCATTTCGAATGCATCGCCAATCTTGATATTTTACCTTGCCATCAACCCTCATTTTATTCAATGGTTCCCATAATTTTCGATGATCTTGAAAGTAAGGCTTACATAATGCAGCAACCTTTTTTAAATAGTGCATTTTAAAATTCGCATTCACCATCGAATCAAAAATTTCTGCCGCCCTTGCATCTTCTGAACGTGGTGAGTCTTGAGAACCATCTGAAGGACTACTGCCAGAAGGACTTTGTGGTGCAGCTCCAATATCCTGCAAATATTTCACAGCCGCTTCTCGTAATTTCCCAGGAGATAATAATTGAAAAACACCGTCATCTTTACGTCGCAAAATAAAAACTAATTCTCGATCATCTCCTAGCGGACGCTCAGGACAAACGTAACCGTTTAACTTATTACCAGAAGCATCCACAGGAAAACCCAGCTCATCAATCAAGACAACATCTGCTGACATAGGAGGCTGCAACAAAAACTGCCCCAATTCACTAGTGCTTGAAAAACTATATTTACCCAATGTTGAATCCTCTAAAATCTGATTTAACTTACCTAACAACTCAGGATCCGAAACTCTTTCTTTTAATACTCTTTGAAAATTCTTTACTGCTCGTTTTGTCGCTTCAGCATCTCCATCAAAAAATATCTTTATAACATCTACATTCTTTTTGCTAAAGTCACTTGATTTCAAAACAACCGTAGATATCAATAACTGTTTCTTAATATCACTAAAGCTTTTATTTGCTTTAACAATTTCACCTGCAGCACGCAACAATGATACTTCGCGCAACCCATACACAAATTTATTAGCAAGCTCTTCCCGCGAGCTTCCCAACACATCAGCAACATCGCGATATTCTCGATTCCACCATTCAATGGCATACTCCGCGATGGTTTGCCTTGCGCCATCTTCTTTAACCACGTAATCAAAAATAACGCCTAAGTCCAGCTTTGATTTTACTTCTTGATAAAACCTTTCCCCGAAAAATGGGTTTGATCTAAACCATACTAACGGTGGAGAAGCACTTTTTTTACCATTACACTTGGAACAACTAACAAATAAGTTTTTTTCAAATAAATCACACGTTTTTAAAAAGCCCCTGGTAGCACATACTTTGCCATCACCATCTTGCTTAAAAAAACTTTGCATTGCTGCATCTTGTAAAAACTCTTTTTGAAATTTTTCATTTTGACTATTAACTATCTCGAGAATTCTTGCGATTCGTTGTTTTAGAAAATCGGCAAACGGTTGCACGTGGTCTATATTGGTATCATATACATAATCTTGGTGAGTAAAACAGAGCACCGCCTTACCAAACTTTTCTTGCATCCAAAAAGGCATCTCTTTGTTAACAGAAGTATCAATAGCAACTGGATCAAGAATTTCAGATGAGTCTGGAGACGTGCGCTTATAATCATCCACATCACAAATATCGGTATCTTTGCCACTAAAAGCCGGAGCACCACTAACCCCAAGCTCCAGTGTAATCCTACAACTCAGCGCATCAGCACCTAATTTTTGAATCTCATCATTTCTGAACTTACCGACTTTTGCCGCTTCGAACTCATAAAGTGAAGCAGCCTCTAGCTCATCAAACCGTTCGCCTGAGCGCTCTGATCGTTTTAGTTTTTCAAATCGCTCACCTGCCATCAGCTTAATAGCTTTATCTTTACCCTGCGGCCGCTCAATCTGCTCAAGAAGCTCTTCAGGAACCATCTCTCCAAACAAATGCATAACCCACCTCTTTATATTATTGGTATAGACTAAAAACCTGTTTTTTTTTGCAGATACTTTCTAGATCTCTGTCAACCCCATCATAACACTGAAAACCTTAAGGTTTTATGAAGAATTACGAGACATCTTTAAATTGCCTAAGGCGCTATTATCATGCTATAAAGCCGAGCTTTTTTTATTTACCAAATCCACACATTCATCGTCACCGTTTGCTGGGTGTCTGGGAAACCAGATTGGCAAATCGGGATGAATGGCGGTTTAACCCCAACAGGAGAATAGTATGACAAGTCAAGTTAGCATGCGTGACATGCTCGAAGCAGGCGTGCATTTTGGTCACCAAACACGTTATTGGAATCCAAAAATGGCCGATTTTATTTTCGGCGAACGCAGTAAAGTTCACATCATCAATTTAGAAAAAACCCTTCCCCTTTTTCACGATGCCTTAAATTTCATCAGCAGCACGGCTGCCAAAAAAGGCAAAATTTTATTCGTTGGCACAAAACGTGCAGCGCAAGAAATTATCAAAGAAGAAGCCACTCGTTGTGGTATGCCTTATGTTAATCACCGTTGGTTAGGTGGTATGTTGACCAACTACAAAACTGTGCGCCAATCCATCAAGCGTTTGAAAGATTTAGAAGTGATGGCTCAAGACGGTAGTTTTGAACGCATGATCAAAAAAGAAGCACTCTCTTTAAGTCGTCAATTAATTAAATTGGAAAAAAGCTTAGGCGGTATCAAAAATATGGGCGGTTTACCGGATGTCATGTTTGTTGTTGATATCGGTCATGAAAAAACAGCTATTGCCGAAGCCAATCGTTTAGGCATTCCTGTCATTGCGATTGTTGATACTAATTACAACCCCAAAGGTATTGATTACATTATTCCAGGCAACGATGACTCTTCACGTGCGATTACATTATATGCACGCACATTTGCCGATGCGATTATTGCTGCACGCGGCACAATTACCACCAAAGACAAAGAAGAAGAAACGGCGGACGTCATCGAAATTGAAACCAAGCCACGCAAAAAGTCAGTGAAAAAAGAACTTAAGGGAGATAAATAATGACAGTAACAATTGATGCTCCTCTCGTTAAAAAATTACGCGATATGACTGATGCTGGCATGATGGATTGCAAAAAAGCGTTAATGGAAGCCCAAGGTGATCTAGACAAAGCATCAGAAATTTTGCGCAAACACGGTAAAACAAAAGCGGCGAAAAAAGCGGACCGCATTGCCAGCGAAGGTGTAGTCATTGCACGCATTAGCAAAGATGGCAAACTTGGCATTATGCTTGAAATCAATAGCGAAACAGATTTCGTTGCACGTGACAGTAATTTCTTAACCTTTGCACAACATGTAGCGGAAGAAGCCATTAACCATTCCATCAAAAATGTTGATGCATTAAACGACGTCAAACTTCCTTCCGGTTATACCGTGGAAGAAGAACGCCAAACGTTAATTGCAAAAGTTGGTGAAAATATTCAAATTCGCCGCTTAGCAACATTAGAGAGCACTCACAGCGTGATGAGTTACGTACACAGTACTCGTATTGGTGCGTTAGTTGCTGTGCAGGGTGGCAATGATGAATTGCAAAAAGATATGGCAATGCAAATTGTCGCAAGCAATCCACTCGTTGTTCGCCCGGACGAAGTTTCGCAAGATATCATTATGAAAGAAAAAGAAATTTTTTCAGCGCAGGCGGCAACCAGTGGCAAGCCGGCTGATATTATTGAAAAAATGATTTCTGGTCGTATTAAAAAATATCTAGATGAAATTAGTTTAGTCGGCCAACCTTTTGTGAAAAATCCAGATATCACCGTGGGCAAAATATTAACGGACGCCAAAGCAAATGTTGAAAAATTCATACGTTTTGCAGTGGGCGAAGGTATTGAAAAGAAAACTGATAATTTTGTTGAGGATGTGATGGCCCAAGTTAAAGGGAGCTAATGATGGCAAAGTATCAGCGCGTTCTTTTAAAGTTAAGCGGTGAAGCATTACAGGGAAAAGGTCCGTCGGGTATTGATCCTTCTGTCATTAGTTATATCGCTAATGAACTCGCAGAATTAATGCGCCTTGATATTCAAACTGCCGTCGTTGTCGGCGGCGGTAATTTTTTCCGCGGCACATCACTGTCAGATCGCATCACCAGTGATCACATGGGTATGCTTGGCACCATCATGAATGCACTCGCATTGCGTGAAACCTTAGAAAAAAAAGGCATGGTCACTTCTATCATGTCGGCTATTCCCATGAGCGGCATTGTGGATCATTTTGACAGACGCAAAGCCATTCACTTATTAAATCAAAATAATTTAGTATTATTTGCAGGCGGCACGGGCAATCCTTTAGTCACGACTGATTCTGCTGCAAGTTTGCGTAGCATTGAAATCGAAGCGGATATTTTATTAAAAGCCACTAATGTTGATGGCATTTACTCTAAAGATCCACGCAAGTTTAAAGATGCGAAGTTGTATGAAAAATTATCTTATCAAGAAGCATTAGATAAAGAATTAGGCGTGATGGATTTAACCGCTTTTTGTCAGTGTCGCGATCATCACATGCCGATTCGTGTATTTAATTTCCACAAAGCAGGCGCATTAAAACGTGCTGCTTCCGGTCTGAAAGAAGGAACCTTAGTATGTTAGAACCTATTTTCAAAGAAGCTGAAACGCGCATGAAAAAATGCGTAGATAGTTTGCAAGGTGAATTATCCAAATTGCGCACCGGTCGCGCGCACCCCAGTTTATTAGAACATATTCGCGTATCGTATTACGGCAATGATGTACCGATGAATCAAGTCGGCAATATTACTGTGTCGGATGCACGTACATTAACAATTACCGTTTGGGACAAAGGCGCCATTGCGGCAGTAGAAAAAGCGATTTTAAGTTCGGACCTTGGATTAAATCCCATGAGTGCTGGCACCGTAATTCGTGTTCCACTTCCAGCGCTTACTCAAGAACGTCGTACTGAATTAACCAAAGTTGTGAAATCCGAAGCAGAAAATGCACGCGTTGCCACACGTAATGTTCGCCGCGATGCAAACAATGCGTTGAAAGAATTATTAAAGAAAAAAGTGATTGGCGAAGATGAAGAAAAATCTGCGCAAGATAAAGTACAAAAACTCACGGATAAATTCAGCGCTGAAATCGACAAAATTTCGCATGGCAAAGAACAAGAGTTGATGCAGGTTTAGATTATATTTACCACAGCGATTTCTAATGTCAGAGCCGCGACTGTGAGGGAGCGGTGAAAGAAAGTACGATTTTCAATGTCAGAGCCGCGACTGTTAAGGAGCGGTGAATAAGCCACGATTTATAAAGTCAGAGCCGCGACTGTGAGGGAGCGGTTAACAAACATCAAATTCCCGCAAAAACTGCCATAGGCTCACCTTGTTGATGCAAAACATAATCAACCGCCGCTAACACATTACCCTCTTTCCACAAATAACGCGTACTACCATGTCGTGTCCAACGCTTACAAGAATATCCATCTATCTTTGCTGCATTTAAATAGCGCGACGCATATGATTTAAAACAATTCATTACAAATTCAGCTTCACGAAATGCTTCAACCACAACATGCACATGATTGGTTCTAATATGCGCGGCAAATAATTTCCATTGATGAGCATCAGATGCTTCAACGATACTCGCCAGAACAATTTTTCGTCTTTTACAATCAAGAAAATATTCTGGACAATGCATTAATTGTTCTTCTTGAGCTTGTCGAAAATGATCTTCAGATAATAAAGATGCACCAAATTTGTTGGTATGGCGATCAACTGAACCAATAGCTTTTTCGCCGTGGAGCCAAGTACCGTAACAAGTAAACGTAATAAAATAAGCGAGAGGAACTTTTTTTGTAAGTTCTTTCATCAGTATTTATCCTTATTATTTAATTTACCGCTCCTTTACAGTCGCGGCTCTGACTTTAAAAATCGTATCTTCTTTTACCGCTCCCTAACGGTCGCGGCTCCGACATTAGACATCGCAGATATTGAAAATCAGAGCCGCGCGCGTGAGCAAGCGGTTACGATATCGACAATTTCTGCCACCCACGACGCAGAATAAATACATATGAAATAAAAACAATTAAAAATAAACTAAACATCACGCTATCTGGAATATAAAAATATACGCCGCCCATACCAATCAAACCAAACACCATCGCCACTAAACTAATAATGAGTACGGTTTGAAAACGTGAATATCCTTTGGCTAATAAATAATGATGCCAATGACTACGATCCGGTGAAAAAGGTGATTTTTTGCGCGAAAGACGCAACCACACCACACTACCAATATCCAACAATGGCACAGCGGTTAACCATAAAAAGATAACGGGTGATGCAACAGGATAAGCACCTTGCGATAATTTTATACAAAACCACACTAAGAAAAATCCTAACAACATACTGCCGGCATCGCCCATAAACACTTTTGCTTGCGCGCGTCCTGGGAAAGGAAAATTAAAAATAAGATAAGCAATAACGACAGCGATAATCAGTGGCAATATTTGAATTTCATTACCCATACTGGCATGCAACGCCAGCCACAACATAAAACAAAATTCTATTAACGCTAACGAACCGGCAAGACCATCTAAACCATCGGTCATATTAAATGCATTAATCACGCCAATCACTGCAATGATGGTTAAAGGAATCGCGAAATAAAGATTGAGATGGATGTCGCCAAAAGAAAATAAGTTACCTAAATTACTTAAAACGACTTTACCCCAGAAGCTAATGAGTAACGCAACGATTACTTGCACCCAAAAACGCGAGCGTGGCGCTAATTCATGAAAATCATCTAATACGCCAACAATCACCAATAAAATACTGCTGGCGATAAAACTACGATAATGACTTAAGGAAATATTTAACGTAAGCAAACCAAGCCCAAGACCTATTAACATCGCAATTCCACCAATCAGCGGAATACGACCTTCATGATCTTTGCGTCCACCAGGTTCATCGACTAAACCCAAACGAAGCGCGAGAGGTTGTAATAAGAAAAGAAATAGTATGGTAATACCAAAGGCGATAGCAACTTGTAACATAAACGTTTCATCTTAAAAAAAACTCTCCCTCAATAAAGAGGGAGAGTGTTAAAGACCGTTAGTTAACCGTTAATCTGTCGCGATTGGCGTCAATATATTTTTGACTTAAGCCTTTAATGTTTTTCAAATCATCGACGGATTTAAAGGGACCATGTTGCTGACGGTACGCAACAATGGCTTCTGCTCGTTTTTTGGCAATGCCTTTTAAATGAGCATCAGCGATTGTATTCGCATCAGCAGTATTAATGTTAACGACAGTCGTTTGTGCTTGTGTCGCAGCCGCACTTTCATGCTTCTCATGCGAAGCTTCAGCGTAACTAGGGTGAGCAAAAAAGACTAACGATAAACACACAAGAACTGCACGAACGATATTTTTCATATTATCTCTCCTATGATTATTAATAAAAAGGAGCGGCGATTATGACAAAGGTCTGAACACATTGCAATGCATCCCGACATAATTATTTGATGCTACTCCATGAACGACAACCCGGACACTGCCATAACCAATTTTTGCTTTTAAATCCACATTGCGTACAACGATGAAACGCTTGTGCTTGATAAAGTGAATCCACCAAATTCTTAATGATTTGTAAAGATTCACTGCTGTGTGTTTCTATTAAATATTGCAACCCCAATAAATTAGGATATTTTTTCAAATGCGCCATAAAAAATTGTTGTTCATTGACATATTTCGCTAAATACACCGCAATCATCGTTTGCTCTGGAAACAATGTAAGTGTCTTTTTTAATTCATCAATAAATACAGCTTCTTGCTTTAATTGTTCATAACAATATTTTAAAGATGGTAAATTATGGACAAAATAATCAATGGATTGTTCGCGTATTTTTAAATAATGTTGTGCGGCTACATCAAATTGTTGCGCATTTTTAGCCAATTCTGCCAACAGTCCATTGGCGCGCGCGCAAGCAGGATCAATTTTTAACGCTTGCTTTAATGCAAGTTCTGCATTTTTTAATTCATTTTTTTTAAGAAACTCCTGCGCCATTTCACAATGATAATGCCCAATAGGAATTTCTAATTCTTTTAATTGTGAAGCAACTTTAATCGCCTCACTCCACTTTCTTTGTTGCTGATAAATTTCACGCAGAAATTTTAAACTTTCAACAGACTGCTCACCTTGCGCCGTAATTTCTAAAAATAATCGTTCCGCACGATCCACCAATCCTGCTTGCCAATAATCTTTGCCTAAAGCACTTAACGCTTGAATACGTTGCTGTTTAGTTAACTGCGGGCGCGCGATGAGATTTTGATGCACACGAATCGCGCGGCTGATTTCACCACGACGACGAAATAAATTACCGATGGCTAAATGAATTTCGACAGTATCGCTATCGACTTGTAACAATTTGGTGAAAGCATCCACTGCTTTATCAGGCTCTTCATTTAATAAAAAATGCAGCCCCATGAAATAGTCTTTACCGAGTGGCTTTTGAATCTCACCCTGCTCCACCAAATGTTTTTGCCCAACATAACAACCCACTGCTACTGCCAACGCAATAATAAGTAGCAATAAACTGCCCGTAATCATTTTATGGCGAATCCTTTAAAGGACTTGTGCGTAAATTATTGACTTCTTTTTCCAATGTCGCCAATTGGCGTTTTAACCCATGATTTTCTGTTTTCATACGTATCCAAAAAAATACATTGGTAATCCACCCAAGTAATAAGCCTGCGCCTAATGCAATCACTAATAATAATGACAACGGCATTTCGCGTGTAGCCACATAGTAATTAATCACAACGGGTTTGGCGTTTAATACCGCAAAGCTAATACCTAATAAAACAATGAGGATAAAAATAAGATAACTAATCCAACGCATGAGACTCTCCTTTTAAATTAAACAAAAAAGGCGGACCAACGCCGCCTTTTTTATTGTTTCCTAACAAACAAGCTTATCCTTTATTAGCCAACTGCTCTTTCATCAAATCGCCTAACGTTGTTGCTGCTTCACGATTACGTGTCGTGTATTCGTGTACGGCATCGCCTTCATCTTGCGAATTTTTGGCTTTAATAGATAAATTAATTGCGCGTGCTTTGCGATCCACATTGATCACTTTCGCTTCGATTTCTTCGCCTGCTTTCAAGTGAGCAGTTGCATCGTCCACTTTATCACGCGAAATTTCGCTAGCACGAACATAACCATCAACACCACCGCCTAAATCTACTTTAGCGCCTTTGGCATCAACTTCCGTCACAACACCTTTAACGATGCTGCCTTTAGGATGCTCATTCGTGTATTCACCAAACGCATCGCTATCCATTTGTTTAATACCTAATGAAATACGTTCACGTTCTGGATCAACCGCTAAAACAACTGCTGTAATTTCATCGCCTTTCTTGTAATTACGAATCGCTTCTTCGCCCGTTAAATTCCAAGAAATATCAGACAAGTGAATTAAACCATCAATGTTGCCATCTAATCCGACAAACACACCGAAATCAGTGATGGATTTAATTTTGCCAGTGACGCGATCACCTTTACTATGACCACGTGCAAATGCTTCCCATGGATTATCGACACATTGTTTCATGCCTAATGAAATACGACGACGTTCTTGATCAATATCAAGCACCATCACTTCGACTTCGTCACCTAATTGCACTACTTTGGCAGGATTAATATTTTTGTTGGTCCAATCCATTTCTGAAACATGCACCAAACCTTCAACGCCGGTAGCAATTTCCACAAAGCAACCGTAATCCGTAATGTTGGTCACTTTACCCATTGAGCGTGTGCCTTTTGGATAACAACGTGCTAAATCAACCCATGGATCATCACCTAATTGTTTTAAGCCTAATGAAACACGTGCACGCTCACGATCAAACTTTAATATCTTCACAAGAATTTCTTGACCGATGGTCACGACTTCACTTGGGTGTTTAACACGGCGCCATGCCATATCAGTAATGTGTAACAAACCATCCACACCACCTAAATCAATAAATGCACCGTAATCGGTAAGATTTTTTACAACGCCTTTAACTTCTTGACCTTCTTCGAGATTTTCTAAAATCGCACTACGCTCGGCGGTATTTTCCGTTTGCATTGCAGAACGACGTGAAACGACAACGTTGTTGCGTTTTTGATCAAGTTTAATAATTTTGAATTCTAACGTTTTGCCTTCGATCATATTGTCGCGCACTGGTTTTACATCAACGAGTGAGCCTGGCAAAAATGCGCGAATGGTACCAATTTCAACGGTGAAACCACCTTTGACTTTACCATTCACTGTACCTGTGACTGTTTCACCGGCATCAAAAATTCGTTTTAAGATAATCCATGCTTCGCTACGTTTAGCTTGTTCGCGAGAAAGACGTGTTTCACCTTCGGCATCAGCAAATGAAAGTAAGGTAACATCCACTTCATCGCCAATAGTAACTTCGATTTGACCTTGTTCGTTTTTAAATTGATCAATGGAAATAACACCATCTGATTTTAATCCCACATTAACAATGACATTGTCATTATTAATTGCCATTACTTTCGCTCTTAAAATGGCACCGGAACGCATTTCTTGTTGGGCCACACTTTGTTCAAATAACTGGGCAAAACTTTCGCTCATAACATCTCTCTATAAATTTATAACCCAATACTTATACAAACTTACTGGGGCTGATTAAAAAAAAGTCGCCACACACGGCGACTACCCTTTTTGGCTTAACCAAAATACTTGCGCACACGAGACATAATCATTTGATATACGTCATCAATTCCTAAATTAGTCGTATCGATAATCCAGGCATCCGACGCCGGTTTTAATGGCGCTATGGATCGTTGAGTATCACGCTCGTCGCGCTCGATGAGCTCAGCCAAAACGGTCGCAAGGGTAACATTGATACCCTGGACCTGCAACTGCGCTACACGCCGTTTAGCCCGTGCTTCTGGGCTTGCCTGCAAAAAGATCTTTAATGTTGCGTCAGGAAAAATAACGCTGCCCATATCACGCCCATCAGCGACTAATCCTGGCCATTGGCGAAATTTGTGCTGCCGATCAAAAAGCGCCGTTCGCACTTGGCCAAATGCACTAATTCTAGACGCCCGATTGCCACATTCTGGCGTGCGTAACGCCGTACTTACATCTTGATCTTCCAATAATACTTGAGCGGCCTCACCCAATGATTTGCTCACAAATTGAACGGGTAGATGCTTAGCAAGATCGGCCAGCGTTTCAATATCTGTTTCTGACACCTGTTTATTTTTCACTTGCAAAGCCAATACGCGATACAACAAACCACTGTCGAGAAAATGCCATTGCAAACTTTTAGCAATCAGCTGACTAATTGTTCCTTTTCCTGAACCACTTGGACCATCGACAGTAATAACGGGTGGCAATGTTTGTTCACTCATTAAATATTTTCACTCTATAGCTTCAACGTTGTCATTAATCTCTACCATGTCATTCCCGCTTTCGCTTTTTTGTCATGCCGCACTCGTTGCGGCATCTGGTTGACTTCAAACATTTTCCAGACCCCGCAATAAATGCGGGGTGACAACTATCTAATTAATCAATACCTTCACATAAGATTCACTGCGCAATCTTTGTAACCAATTTTGCAACGCTTCAGAAAACTTACGTTGGAAAACTAATTGTTGCACTTGTTGCATGGAAGGCTCAGGTGCACGCGCAACATAATTTGCGGCGGCGCCACGCTTGGAAATTAAATGCAATACATGCCAACCATTAGGCGCTGAAATGAGCGATGAATATTGTCCCACAGGTAAATTTCGCACAGCTCCCACAAAAATACTGGGTAACTGGCTTAAATGACGCCAACCTAAATCATTAACTTGAATGGCTGAATTGGTTTTCGCTAATACCGAAGGATCTTGCCCTTGACGTAATTGTGCGAGCAATTGATTCGCCACTGTTTCCGATGAAGAAGAACGCGCTAGACGAATATCAATCACATGAAACATTGCCATAGGTGAAGACGCTTGTTTTATTTGTGGCGCTTGTGCATGGCGTGTTTTGATCGCTGCATATAAATCAGCGACTTCTTGATGTGAAATTTTAATATGCGGCATTAATTCTTGTTGCTGGATGGCACTGACCATCATTTCACGACGAATTTCTTCTTTATATTCAGCGACCGTCATACCATTGGCGGAAATTTTTTGGTAAAGCGTTGCAACACTTAAATGATTTTGCGTGGCAATATGCTGAATAGATTGTGTTAATTGTTGATCAGAAATAACGATGCCGGCTTTTTTCGCTAACTGTAATTGCAAATCGGTATCAATCATTTGATTCAATACTTGCTTACGAAATGCATCACTTGAAGACACTTGAACACCAGCCGCTGCTGCTTGTGCACGCGCAATTTGCATTTGGTGCGCTAATTGACCTGTAGTAATCACCTGTTGATTCACGACTGCAGCGATAGAGTCTAAAGACTGATCAGCAAATGCATTTTGCATACTGCATAATAATCCGAACAATCCAACGACCAACCATTTTCTCGCTTTTCTCGCTGACATATTTGCCCTCGCCTCGGCATTCAAGTAAAAAGGCACATCTTAACTTACTGATTCGCTATTAACACTACCTATGAATGAAATGAGTGAAGAAATTAATCCCATATGGAATGAATCCATTGCCAAGCATCTTGCCAAAGAAGAAGGATTAGTATTAAACGACGACCACTGGTACGTATTGCATTTCATACGTGAATTTTATGCGACTTATCAACTGGTCCCTGCTGTTAGAATTATTGTCAAAAAACTCCAAGAGCGTGTTGGTCTTGAAAAAGGCACGAGTGTTTATCTACAACAATTATTTCCGGGTGGGGTTTTGCGCCAAGCAGCAAAAATTGCTGGGTTACCAAAACCGGCACAGTGTGTTTAACAGTTGTCATTGCGAGAAGCGTAGCGACGAAGCAATCTACTGGATTGCCACGGCGATTTCGCTTACGCTTCATCGCCTCGCAATGACACGTAGTAACTTTATGACTATTTACTCGTTGTATCCGCGATAACGCGAGTGGTATTTCCATAAATCACAAACACATGTTGACCAACGGTTAAATCTGGCGTTAATCCTTGTGTCACGGTAATGATGTGATTTCTACTGCCGTTTAACGCGATTTGATAACGTCTGCCTTGTTGTGTCGTTAATTTATTTTCTGCCATGTTACCTAACACGCCACCTGCCAACGCACCACCAACAGCACCTAAAACATTCATTCGCGTACCACCACCAATAGCTGAACCACCTACACCACCAGCCACAGCACCTGCTAATGTACCAATACCTTGCGCACCACCACCGGCACCTGTAAATGTCACTTGTTCTGCCGCTAAAATAACACCGCGTTGTGTTTGACTTGCTTGCCCTGCTTGACTCGTGCTGTATTCATTAGGTGAAAGATTGGATGTACAAGCACTTAAACCTAATGCGATTACTACAGCTAACATTGAACTAATTAATAACTTACCTATTTTCATTTGATACTCCCAATTAACAAATTAAATTGTCACCCCGCATTTATTGCGGGGTCCGGATGCCGCAACAAGTGCGGCATGACACACACAGAAATAACTATATTATTCAACTTGCCAAATATGCCCACTTCTTAAGATTTTGGCAAAAGATTCATGCGACTTCACTTCATTTTTTCGACGCGCATTTAATAACATTTCATACGTCGGTTGCTCAACACAACGAAATATTCCCATGGGCACAGGAAATTCCGGATAATTTAATTGTGCGATTAATGGCGCCATCGTCGCTGAATCATATAACGGCAAGTCGCTGCTTTCATTAACATCAATCACTTTTAATTTAAATCCATCGAGTACAATGGCTTTGTTTTTATTCGCGCCAAATATCATGGGCTTACCTTCTTCTAACCAAAGTCGGTTATCTTCACGCGTTGCTTTATTCGCCACATGCGAAAATGCACCATCATTAAAAATATGACAATTTTGATAAATTTCAATAAACGCTGTGCCTTTATGTGCGGCTGCTTGGGTTAATAAATTATGCATACCAGGTGCATCCACATCTAATCCACGCGCCACAAAAGTTGCATCTAATGACAATGCTAAAGCAACCGGATTAATTGGGCGATCAATAGAACCATAAGGTGTAGTGTTTGTTATTTTGCCTTGTTCAGAAGTGGGCGAATATTGCCCTTTGGTTAAACCATAAATTTGATTATTAAATAATAAAACTTTCACATCAAAATTACGGCGCAATAAATGCATGAAATGATTACCGCCAATACTTAATGCATCCCCATCACCAGTAATCACCCACACGGATAAATCTGGTCGCGCAATTTTTAAACCAGAAGCAATGGCAGGTGCCCTGCCATGAATCGTATGAAAACCATAGGTATTCATGTAATACGGAAATCGCCCCGCGCAACCAATGCCGGAAATAAATACAATGTTTTCTTTGGGAATATTGAGCTCAGGCAATACACGCTGCATGGCCGCTAAAATAGAATAATCGCCACACCCTGGGCACCAGCGAACTTCTTGTGAACTTGCAAAATCAGCTTTGGTTAACAATGCAAACCTCAGTATCTATCTGTCATTCCCGCTATTAAGCCATAATCTCAGAATAAATCACACTCCAAAAACATCCACAACATCAAAAACTTAATAAAACCTTAAGGTTTTGCCTTTACACTCTATAACCACGGTACATTAGATTTTTAAGGTTAGTTTATGCCAGAAAAGTTCGAGTCTCTTAGCATTCATGAAATTGCCAAAGCTATTTACAATAAAAATTCCATCGCAACATTTGAAACAGATATCAAAGCTTACATTGCAGAATATGAACAACAATGCGCCAATTTGCTGCCGGAAGATACCTCTCCTGAGGCACAAAAAATAAGAGAAACACTTCAGGATTTAAAAATCATTTCTGGCACGAATACAAAAACAGTTTTTCAGCTTTTAAAAATACAAAATGGATATCTCAACGAATGGGAAGAATCATACGCAATTGCACTGCTGGAAAAATATTTGCAGTTGCTTGCCGAATTACCTCCAGAAGAATGTTTTTTATTTTTGAAACTACAAAACAATCGTGGCAGTACGGTAGGAATGTTCATTGCTTATCATCGCGATGATCTCGTCAGTTTCTTAGCTCAACGCCCTCAACTAATACCCCAATATTTAACATTAATTGATAAATTACCTTCAGAAAAACTCTCTGCGCTTTTAAAGCTACAAGACGAAAATGGCTTCACGTTAGGAATGCTCATTGCTAGCAACAAAACCCAAGCATCTGAAGTAATGTTGGACTATTTAAAATTACTTACCAAATTACCGCCAAGAGAACTGGATGCACAATTAAAATTGCAAGCAACGATAAATCCTCCTAACGAATCACATAGCTATAAGATTATAATGGGAAGTCTGATTCCTTCTGACGAAAATCAAGAGGTGTTTTTAGCATACACATCAATTGCTTTACCCATTGACTGTATCTCTCCGAAAAAGGCTAGCCTATTCGCACTGCCCTCATGCTCGAAAAAAGAATTTGCTATAAAAATTCTATCCAAAACAAACCAATTCATGAGCGAAGAAATGAGACTTATTTGCTCGGGGCGTTTGATTGAATTAGGTTATCTTAACCAAAAAGATATTCTTTCTTTATTCCCAGACACTCCAGTATTTAAAAACTATCGAGAACAAGCCGCTTTTTTATATCGAAAAGCGCGCCAGCTAAATCCTGAGTCTGATGCAAACTATTACTTAGCTTGTCTGATTGCAGATAGAAAAATTCAGGATAATCAAATACTAGATGAGCTTGAAGAATGTTTAGGGCTGACCACGACGCCTGAAAACCTAGCATTAGCTTTACTAGCTAACATTCCTAAAGAAAGCCTGATTCATACTCACGCTAAAACCAAAGAAGAAAGCATCATCAACTCTTCAATCAATCCTTCACTATTGGCTAACTTTAGTCTTTTTCGACGCAAAAAAACAACAACCCACTCTTTTGAATATCTTTTCGAAAAAGGATGGAAGTTAAACAAACAAGGAGAATATTTAGAAGCAATAACCTATTTAGAAGAAGCGACAAAACAAAAACGTGATTTGAGGGCACTAATGCAATTAGCGTGGGCTTATCGTTGCTCCCATGAAGCCTCCGAAAAAGCAACAGCACTTTATAATGAAGTCATTAACAGCAAAGACATTGATAAGGATCAACGCAAAGACAGAGCAAGATTGCAATTAGTTCTTTTAACTTACCAAGAAAAACCTGCTGAAGCGCTTAAATTATTAGATGCCGTTACTTCAAAAGATCAGCACGAAAACGACATCATAACGCTCAAAACACAAATTAACGAACTTCTTGCGAATCCGAAAAACGAGGTTAGCACGACTGTTGTTATTCCTGAGAAAGCAGAAGCAAGCAACCATTATCCATCGCTCACGCTTAATCGTGTCAATTAATATGCCAGCAAAAGCACGAGGCATCGTGCTTTTACATTGCTTTAGCTTTCACTTATCAAATAAACACTTTCTACCATGGCGGCATAACCTTTTTTAATTAATCGCTCAGGAATATTTTCTACCGCCTGCGCTTTTAATTGATAAACTTTAAAATACGCGCCATATAATAAATTTACTTCTTCTTTGTTGATCGGAAATGGCGGAGGAGTTACGTCATCATTTGTTTCTCTGGTGATTAACAAAATTCTAATTTTCCGCCCCAAACAATTTACGATTTGGTTTAAATATTTTTCTCGAAGATTAGGCGGCAAAGCAATAAGCGCCTTACAATCATAAACAGCTTTTATTTCCGGCAAATCTTTATTCGTTAAATCAAAAAAATCTCCACAAAATAGCTCGATGTTATTATATTTATATTTTGTGAATTTATTTAATTTAATAATCTCACAAGTTACCTTCAATTCAGCAAAAAATTCTTCGCAAGCAACCGGGCTTAACTCCACACCAAATACTTTAAACCCTTGTTCAGCAAGCCAGACAATATCTTTCGTTTTGCCGCAAAGAGGAACGAATATGGCATCACCTTTCTTTAGGTGTAACTCGTTCACGAAGGCAATTAAATCAGTATTAACCATTTGCTCATGAAAAGGAATGTCACCCGAATTCCATTTTTCCAGCCAGAAATTATTTTGATCCATAATCAACCCAGCTGCTTCAAAAAACTTTCACGCAATTCTTGAATTAAAAATGGTTTGCCCGTGACTTTACTTACCGATTGCGCATCGACTAAAAATTCTGCACGCAATAAACGACACAACTGCCCTAAATTTAATTCTGCTACAACAATCTTTTTAAATGATTTTAAGATATTGTTTAAATTTTTAGGGAAAGGAAATAAATGTCGTAAATGTACGGATGAAATTTTGTGCCCTTCTTGTTGCAATAATTCAACCGCAGAAATTACACTGCCATACGTTCCACCCCAACTGACGACTAATACATCGCCTTGGCTTTCACCAAAAATTTCAGCGGGCGCAATGGCCTCTGCAATACGCGCCATTTTTTCTGCGCGCATATTGACCATCGCTTGATGATTACGTGGATCGTAACTAATGTTACCTGTGGTCATTTCTTTTTCTAAACCACCAATACGATGTTCTAAACCAGGCGTACCAGGAACCACCCAATCACGCGCTAAGGTTTTTTCATCACGCGCATAAGGAAAATAATTATTTTTATCCGTGCGGAAAGTGGGTTTTAATTCCGGCAATTCATTTAATTCAGGCAGACGCCAAGGTTCAGCACCTGTCGCTAAATAACCATCACTTAAAATAATAACAGGTGTCATATAATGAATGGCGATACGAAATGCTTCTAAAACAATATGAAAACAATCACCCGGACTGCGCGGCGCTAAAATAGGCACAGGACATTCACCATGTCTGCCATACATTGCACTTAATAAATCGGCTTGTTCAGTTTTCGTTGGCATACCTGTTGATGGCCCTGCTCGCTGAACATTTACGACGACCATTGGTAATTCTGTCATCACCGCCAAACCCAATGCTTCTGCTTTCAAATCAAACCCTGGGCCACTGGTTGTTGTCATCGCCAATGCACCACCATAAGCAGCACCAACAGTTGCCGCCATCGCCGCAATTTCATCTTCGGCTTGGAAAATTGAAATACCTAATGATTCATACTTAGACAAACTTTGTAAAATCGCAGAAGCAGGCGTAATGGGATAACCGGATAATACAAAAGGTTGTTGTGATTTCATGCATGCAGCAACACAACCTAACGTTAATGCTTCGTTGCCGGTGATTTGTCGATATGTACCTGGCAATAATTTTGCTTTATTGACCACATAACGTTCGGTAAATAATTCAGTCGTTAAAGCGTAATTGTATCCGGCTTTTAACGCGGCAATATTGGCATTTAATAATTCTTCGCGCGCGCCGAATTTTTTTTCAAGCCAAGCAACGATAGGTTCTAGTGGACGTGTATACAACCAAGAGGTTATGCCAAGTGCAAACATATTTTTACATTTGCTTGCTTGCGAGTGTGTCAAACCACAATCTTTTACCGCGTTTAAGGTGAGCGATGTCATTTCTAATTTAAATAAACGATATTTATCAAGCTCACCTGTTATTAATGGATTATGTTCGTATTTAGCTTTTTTTAAATCTTTATCACTAAAGCTGTCGCTATTGACTAGCAACAAACCACCTTCTTCCAAATCGGCTAAATTAGTTTTTAATCCCGCTGGATTAAGCGCCACTAATACATTTAATTGATCACCCGGTGTGTGAATATCTTTACTTGAAAAACTTAATTGAAATCCAGAAACGCCTGGCAATGTACCCGCCGGCGCGCGAATTTCTGCAGGAAAATCTGGAAATGTATGCACATCATTACCGAGTGTGGCCGATGCATTGCTCAACTGACCACCGGTCAGCTGCATGCCATCACCCGAGTCACCGGCAAAGCGAATAACAACTGTTTCAAGTTCAATGATTTTTGTCATAGAGGGTGAAACTACTTTTCTACCTCTTGCTGAATTTGACGGATTTGCTCACCAGATAAACCGGTAATGGTTGAAATAAACTTGAGTGTAGAACCTGCCTTCAACATGCGGATAACCATTTGTTTCGTGGTTTGGGTAGCACCCTCTTCAAGACCTTGGTGTAACCCTTGGTGAATACCTTGCTCGAACCCTTTATGGATTCCTCTATTTTCTAACATTTCAGCAATAGTCATGGCTTTTTCTCCTACAGGTTCTACTAGATGCGCCCTTACTATTTCATCAAATTTTTCTGGGTCATCAATTTCGGCAGTATAACCCTCAATGTCATCCCCGCGAAAGCGGGGATCCAGTAATTTGAAAGCACTGGATCCCGGATATCGCGCCTACGTGCTTTGCACTTCGGCGGATTCCGGGATGACATTCTTGGATATTTTATTTAAATTTGAGCGCAATTTAAGTTGTGGATTACCGCTGGAATTTATCCTCGCAAAAGCGGAGACAGGAATGACAAAAACATCAGGCAAATACAATAATTAAAAATTCACGGTGGCAACGATAGAATCCGTATAACTTCCCACCGCCACATCTTGACCTGCCGGAATTTGCCCATATACATTCACGCTCGTTATTGCTTTTTTTGGCACCTGCACAGTTGTCGTACCAGGGCTACCATCACCCCACACTTGTGAATGCGCACTATCGGCATATAAATTATAAAGCATTTGATTAATGCCACTTTTCATAAACCGCGCATATGTTGAGCTGTTTCCTTTGCTCAACAAAATGGTTGGTGTGGGCCCTCCATTACCTGTGCATCTCACCGTTAATGCACCAACAGAATTATCGGGTGTTGCTGAAAATGGATTGTACGTACCAAAATTGACTGATGTCGTTGTAGTGAAACTGCAATTTTGCGCATAGCTATTACTGATAACAAATATCAATGCAAATAATATAACCAAACGCTTAATCATTTTTAGTTACCTCTGAACAAACTACTGTTCCCAAATTAGCAATCGGTGCTTTGCTGGGCTCATAATCAACATTCATCATACAACGATGATCATCCCATTCAACGACTAATGGATTATTTTGTCCTTTTGCCAAACCTGTCACATATAATTCGCCATCGCTACCCACGGGAAATTGTTCAGGATGATTTTTAATGTGGTTGAATACTGCCATCGCTCCTTCGGGCACTGGATCACCCGAAGGCAATACTGCCGTGACCAATGCAGCATTTGACTGCTTCACAGGAAATTTCACTAATACACCACTTTGATAATATGGCACGGCATGCATTTGCACTGTATCAACTTGTGCCGTTAATGGAATATTACTTGGATCAATACGAATAGGATTGGCTTGATAAGCTACTAAATTAGGAATTAATAAATCGCCATCTTTATTGGTTTCACCCATTAATTGATTAAAATTATAAACTTTCACACCTGGATACATCGCTTTCACCACAGCAAAACTATTGGTAATTTCACGCGATAAATACATATTGCGATCAAAATAAACAATACCGCCGCTGGCTTCTGCACGATA
This sequence comes from uncultured Pseudomonadota bacterium, assembly GCA_963712965.1. Taxonomy (GTDB): domain Bacteria; phylum Pseudomonadota; class Gammaproteobacteria; order DASZBR01; family DASZBR01; genus CAVQJZ01. The sequence goes on from CAVQJZ010000006.1 coordinate 39,048, forward strand.
ACCATTTTGATTACTTTGTCTAGCCACTTGTACGTTATAGGTACCCACACCATTTTGTGCGCTCCCTGATGCTTGATAATTACTCCCTTGCACACTTTGCTGCGCTTGCAAGTTGTAACCATATCCAGTGCCCACCGGCAAACTCTTCGACAATTGCAATTGTCCTTGATTATTCGCCGCTTGACCTGTCGCACTAATCGTTGCTGTTGTCGACTGACCAATTAAACGCGTTAACGAAAGATAAATAATTTTATTATCCGGCCCACCAATATTGGTAATGCCCGTTAAACTAGCGTACCAATTTTTTCCCACGCTGCGTGAATAACTAATATTGTATAAACTTGCATTCGGTGTATCACCACGATTATTTTGTCTCGTATAACTCATGCCTACTGAACTACCATCATGCAATGGAATACCGACAAATGCTTGCGTTTGCAAACTCGGTGCCAATTGATCTTGTGTCGGTTGATAGCCAATTTCATTATATTTACTCGTCGTTACTTGCACATTAAAACCGAAATTAATTTGTCGTAATGCTTGACGTTGAAATCCAATAATCGCTAATGCGCCTTCGCCATCCACTTCAGGTTGACCAATGGAATTACTTCCTGCAATGGCAGTATTAATGACACCCCAATCCGATAATAAATAATCAGCGCCCACACCCACTGTTTGTTGATCATGCAAAATTTCGGCATGCCATTGTCCTGTCAAATTATCGTTGATACCGACGGCATCCGTACCGACTGCTGCAAAACGCCCGTATTCATTACTTGCTATACCAAAATCATTACGCACATAACCTGCCTCATAGGAAAAATCTTGCAAGCCGGGTTTTAATAATTCATTACTCGCGTAATAAGGAATTGTTTGTACTTGTTGACGGCCAAATAAATCATTGGTCACGACATTCACTGAACCATAGCCATTAATAACAGGCACGTTAGTAATATTAAATGGCCCTGGATTTACATTTTGTCGTCCAACAAATGCATTATTCACATACAAATTTACAGCACTTGGCACGACTGCTTCACCGGTTGCCGTGGGCAGTGGAAACGTAATGAAATTAGGTTGCGTATTAAAATTGGTCGCATATTGCACACCACCAAATGCAACCGATTGTCCCCACATTCCCGCATCAGTAAATGCATCACCCAAACGCAACGTGCGCATTTTAGCAGGATCATCGTATGTCCAACTTGTATCTAAACGTAATGTTTGATTTTGTACGGTGTCGCTATTCGATAATCCTGCCGGCTGATTCAACGTACGCGTTTGTTGCACCAAGAAATCACTTGAACCTACACCATAGCTATTAAATAAAGCCGCAGTAAAAAGCCCGCTAACTTGTTGCGATGAATCGGGAATTGTTTGATCAAAAACATCGTAATTAAGGTAAGCGCCTGGATGACGCGGTGTATTCACATCGACTAATGGCGCATTATTAGCAGCACTAAATTTATGTGTTAAAAATTCTTGCGCTGGCATTTCAATATATACTTTCATTTTTTGCGCATCAATTTTGTAAGTTAACCCACGAAACCCATTTAAAAAATAGTAACTCGTACCATGATAAACAATGGGTGTTTGTTGACTCACATCCACACGCCACTCTTCCAACGTATTACGTTTCGCCAATAATTGACCATCGGTTGTTTGTAAAAATAAATCGGTTTGATGAAAGTCTTGTTGATTTAACACAACGGATAACAATATTTCTTGATAACGTTGTTCTTGGGCGTAGGCATTCGTTACTAATAATAAGCAACTAAGGATGAGAATAAAACGAAAAAAATTAGCGCGCAGGAATGTTAATATTTTCACTAACATCCCCTTTACTCGTTTGAGTAACTAAACGAACGGTCTGAGGAAGATTTTTATCCACTGTTAATACCCAACGTTTTTCCTGACCAGCCAACACATAAGAAACTGCTTCACTATCAACAAACAATGGCTTGGTATTTTTAGTCACATTCGGTGGATAAAACGCAACACCGTCAAATTCAGTATGCACATCATTAGGATTCGTAACGCTTATTGCTAATTTATCTTTTTTCACCCAATAAGCTCGCCACACCAATGGCTTTGCTATAGCAGGCACATTAACTGACGCTACAAAAACAGGCACACCAATACGAAAAGCGATTAATACTTTACCGGGCTGATGATGAGCAACGTATGACGGAATTTCACGCAAATAAACTCGATAGGTTAATTCTTTTTGCGCATTCGGTGCACGCATTAATGCTACACGAACAATTTGTGTGCTACCTGCAGGAATACTAATAATCGGCGGACTTACTAATAACTCTTGTGTATTTTTATAAACGTCATCGCCATTTTTTTGCGTCCATAATTTTGGTTTTGCTTGCACCACCAACGTATGATCACTCGTATTTTTGATGGTGATAGAGGTAACCGTTTTTTGTGCGGAAAGATGTAAATGAATGGGGCTGATATCAACGGAATCTGCATGCGCCAATACTGGCGCACACAGAAAAACAATAGCTAGAATAATACGTCGCACTATAAAAAATCCTAGAAATTAATTGTTGCAACAACGGTATCGCTATAGCTACCCGCAGGAACGTCTTGATTGGCCGCCACAGTACCACACACATTATAAGATCGAGCCGCTTTACTTGGCGCATTAGTCAGAGCAAGTGTATCTGTACCGACTGTATTACCCCACGCTGTTGTGCCAGGAAACGTACACGCCGTACCTGGTGTATTACTCGGTGGTTGATATAAGTTGTAACTTAATGAATTACCTGCCGACGTCATGTTTCGTGTACCGCCACTGAAACTACCACCATTTCCCAATCCAATCGCTAATCCACTTGCACCTTTTGTACAACTCACTGTGACCCCACCAGTACCATTAAGTGCAGTACCTGCAAGAGTATCGTAAGTACCAAAAGCCAGCGCTGACGTTGAAATATTGCAATTCGCAACCACTGTTGCAGAAACAGCTAAATTAGCAGTTGCCGTACCAGCATAAACATTCGAAAAAGCGATGAGTGACGCAAGAAATAACGAAGACTTGATAAAAGGGTTTTTCATCTGTACAACTCTCCTTGTTAGAACGAGCGCGAAGTGTATGAATATACTCGTTGTCTGTCAATCTAAGAGGTGCTTTCTATGGCGTTTGATTTCGAAAAATCACTGCAAGAATTACAGCAATTAATTAATACGATGGAACAAGGTAATTTGCCGCTAGAAGAATCATTAAAAAATTTCGAACGCGGTGTGCAATTAATTCGCGAATGTCAAACGACGTTAAAAAATGCAGAACAAAAAGTACAGATTTATTTAGAAAGTGAAAATAAATTAGGTGAATTTAAAGACGTTTAATATCCTTCAATGCCACTGAAACCACTTTTTCTTTCCTCCCCCACGCCATACCAAACACCACATCATCTTCCACATCCATCACTGGATCACTGAATCCAACTTGCAATAATAAATCGCCAATATCATGAATATCAGGATCCAACCCTAACGTGGTAAACATCAACAATCCATCGGGTTTTAGTACATTAATCCATTGCGCAAACACATCATTAAAATTTTCACAGGCAGGTAAAAATAAATTCGCGAAAATAAGATCCATCGTATGTTTGCCTAAAGGCAACTGCTCGATAATTTGCGCTTGCGGATATTTTTTTTGTAATAACGCCAAACTCGCGCCATTGTCATGACTTAGATTTAGAATATGAATTGGCGTAAATTTGATCCAATCAAGGCGTTCGATTAACTCCTGAGAAGTTGTCATCCCGGAATTCACCGAAGCACGAAGTGCGCAGGTGGATATCCGGGATCCAGCACTTTGATTTTCCTGGATCCCGGCTCGCGCTCGTTTCACTCGCTTGGCCGGGATGACATCATTGGTATTAACTTTACTCATAATTTTTCAACAACTTTAACAATTCTTTTTCCGACCAAACTTCAACATTTAACTCTTGTGCTTTCGCTAATTTTGATCCTGCATTTTCACCCGCTACCACAACACTCGTTGCTTTCGACACACTGCCAGCCACTTTCGCGCCCAATTTTTGCAATGCTTCGGTTGCTTGATCACGACTTAATGCAACCAATGTACCCGTTAATACAAACGTTTTACCTGCTAGCGGCAATGATTTATTTTTTTCTATTTTTGGCCAATGCAGCCCATATGTTAATAAACGATCAAGCAAATGCTGATGCGCTTTTTGCGCAAAAAATTCAACGATATGCTCTGCAACGATCGGGCCAATATCGGGAATCGTTTGCAATTCATCCATATTGGCATGACGAATTTTTTCAAGCTCACCAAAATAATTCGCCAAATTAAGTGCGGTACGCTCTCCCACATCGCGAATTCCTAATGCAAATAATAACCGCGGCAAGGTAGTTTTTTTACTTTTTTCAATTGCCTCACATAATTTTACAGCTGATTTCTCACCCAATCTTTCCAAGGGAATTAATTGTTCAGGCGTGAGCGCGTAAAGATCCGCCACATTTTTAATTAATCCTTGCGCCATTAAAAGTTCAACTAATTTATCACCTAGGCCATCGATATTCATGGCACGACGATGCGCAAAATGTTTAATCCCTTCTTCTAATTGCGCGCGACAAATTAAATTTCCGGTACAACGCGCTGCTGCTTCATCTTCAAATTTAATCACCGGTGAATCACAAACGGGACAATGCTTAGGTAAAATAATTTTTTTAGCATCGGCAAGACGTTTTGCCAATACAACACTGACGACTTCTGGAATAACATCGCCTGCTCGACGAACAATGACGGTGTCACCCACGCGCACATCTTTGCGCGCAATCTCATCCATATTGTGTAACGTTGCATTACTCACCATCACACCAGCGACATTCACTGGTTTTAATCGTGCCACGGGCGTTAATGTACCTGTGCGCCCTACTTGAAAATCAACCGCTAAAATTTGTGTCGTTTCTTCTTGCGCGGGAAATTTATGCGCCACTGCCCAACGCGGTGCACGCGCTACAAATCCTAATTGTTCTTGTAAATCTAGCCGATCAACTTTATACACGACGCCATCAATATCGTAAGCAAGTGCCTGACGCTTTTTGCCAATCTTTTCATAATAATTCAAACAACCTTGCACACCGTTAACCACTTGCGTTTCTGGTGAAATACGACAACCCCACTGACCTAATTGCTCAATAATTAAACTATGTTTTTTCGGTAAATTATTTTTTTCAACATAACCAACACCATAAGCAAAAAAAGCCAACGGTCGACTAGCGGTTATTTGTGGATCTAACTGACGCAAACTTCCAGCGGCTGCATTACGCGGATTAGCAAATATTTTTTCGCCTTGTTGTTTGGCTTGTTCATTTAATAATAAAAATCCTGCTTTGGGCATATACACTTCGCCACGCACTTCTAATGTTTTAGGCCAATCCGTCCCACGTAATTTCAACGCAATTGTTTTAATAGTACGAATATTATTCGTAATGTCTTCACCTGTTGCACCATCACCACGCGTAGCTGCTTTTATTAATATCCCGTTTTCATAAATTAAGCTGATCGCCAAACCATCTAATTTAGGTTCGCCACAATAGTCAATAATCTCATTGGTTTTTAAGCGGTCATGAATGCGTTTATCAAATGCAATGACTTCTTCATCATCAAATGCATTATCTAGCGATAACATAGGAATGTTGTGCGCCACTTCAGCAAATTTGCTAGCGGGTTTTGCACCCACACGTTGCGTGGGTGAATCAAGAGAAATAAATTCAGGATGCGCTTGCTCTATTGTTTGTAATTCTCTTAATAGCCGATCATATTCAGCATCTGAAATAGTCGGATCATCTAACACAAAATAGCGATAATTATGCTCATTTAACTGTGAGCGTAATTTTTGGATATGCTCAAACTCGTTGGCGTTTCGCATCGCGCAACTCACCACCCATTTCATCCGCCAATTGTTCAGCGACAGCGACCATTTGCTGAAATACTTGTGCCGGCGCAACCACTTTTTTCTTATCCATAAATAAACTCACGCCAGGCGTGGTAAACGCGGCCATTTTTTCTAAATCAAATACGCCTGGCTCAACCGCAGACGCTAAACTAAATAAAATACTGTTGGGATCTTCTTTATCACGATAAAAATGAAAAATGCGCATCGGCCCATAATGAAATCCTAATGACGATAACGTTTGCAACAATTCATAACCGGCAAACGCTTTACCTTCTTCGGCCATCACATGAATCATTTGAAATCGATCATTGGCAGATAAATATTTATTCGCCGCCGGTTTAGCCGGTGTTTTTTTAAAATCGCTAGTCATACTTTGTTTAAATCCTAAATCATCAAGCACACTTACCGTGCGGGGTGCAGAAACAAATTCACTGGTTTCGTGAATTGGTTCTTCAATGGAAGCATCATGCTCAGGAATTAATAATTGTGTTCGCGACGATGAAGGGCGATAAACAACATAACGAATAATCCACGGAATCACGATAGCCACTAATACAATAACAATCAGTAATGATAAATTCATATTCTATTCCTCGACATTCCTCAAACGCTGGCTGTGTATAATTGACATTAAATCCATCACGGCTAGTTCAAAATCATTATTAATAATTAAATAATCAAATTCATTGGCATGCGACATTTCCGCTTCTGCTTGTTGCATACGATGCTCAATCACTTGTTCAGAATCTTGCGCACGTTCGCGCAATCGCTCACGTAACACATCAAGCGACGGCGGCATAATAAAAATACCCACGGCATCAGGAAATTGTTGACGAATTTGCTGCGCGCCTTGCCAGTCAATTTCCAAAATGACATCGTTGCCCTGCGCCAAACTTTCTTGCACTAATTTTTTTGACGTCCCATAGCAATAACCAAATACGTTGGCATGCTCAAGAAAAGTATCCGACTTTAATAGATTTTGGAATTCTGCTTCGCTGACAAAATGATAATTAACGCCATTTTTTTCCGCCGGTCGCGCAGGACGCGTGGTATGTGAAATAGAAATCACTAAACGCGGCAATTGCGTCACTAATGCACGCACCAATGATGTTTTCCCACCACCAGAAGGTGCCGCGATAATGTATAAGGTTCCCTTTAATTTCATTTTATTTCTCTCCAACGTCATTGCGAGCGTAGCGAAGCAATCCAGAAACTTAAATACTAGATTGCTTCGTCGCTACGCTCCTCGCAATGACAACGATACTTATTCAATATTCTGAATCTGCTCGCGCATTTGTTCGATCAACACTTTAATATCCACTACTGATTTTGCAATTAACGCGTCATTTAGTTTTGCCCCGAGCGTATTAATTTCACGATGCAATTCTTGCACTAAAAAATCTAAACGCCGGCCAAGCAATCCACCCTGATGTAACATTTTTTCAATTTCTTTGACATGCGTTTCTAAACGATCAAGCTCTTCATGCACATCCATCTTCTGCGTTAAATACACCAACTCTTGCTCAAGACGACCTTCATCATGCGCAATGTTAATTTCTTGCAGTCTGGCTAACAATTTTTCTTTTACTTGTATTGCCAATTGCGGCAACCGTTCTTTAATCGGCTGCGCATACTGCTTAATTAATACCAAGCGTTGCAATAGCAATGCTTTCAGTGCCGCACCTTCGCGCTGACGCATCTCAATTAATGATTGTAATGCTTGATTAAATAACAGCAACAATTCTTGTTCAAGTGTTTCATTAAATTCTTTATTGATTTGTAACACGCCTGGCCAACGTAACAATTCGAGACTATTAATGTAATGCGTGGGTTCTGTTTGTTGCGCAAATTTTTTTGCTAATGTAGTTAATTGATGGACCAATGACTCATCCACTTTCAATTGATTTTCTTGCCACAATGGTTGGTAACGCAAAAAGATATCGACTTTCCCGCGTTGTAAATAACGCGACACGGTTTCCCTTAATTTTGCTTCGAGCAATAGAAAATTATCTGGCAGGCGAAAACTTAGATCCAAATAACGATGATTTACACCGCGAATTTCCCAAGCGATGTTTGCCGCGGGCGTTTGTTTTTCACCGCGCGCAAAAGCAGTCATGCTACTTACCATTTATATTGTTCCCTTGCTCAAAAAAGTCGCTATACTGCTTGATTTACAGCCCACATTGCAATGAGGAACGTTATGCGCCCCAGCGGTCGAAAACCACAACAATTACGCCCCATCCAGTTTGTTCGTCACTATACCAAACATGCGGAAGGTTCTGTATTAACAAGCTTTGGCGATACGCAAGTTATTTGCACCGCAAGTATTATTGACGGCGTGCCTCGCTTTCTCAAAGGCAGTGGCAAGGGCTGGCTCACCGCCGAGTATGGCATGTTGCCCAGAGCAACCAACCAACGCACTGATCGCGAAGCAACCAAAGGTAAACAAGGTGGTCGCACCATGGAAATTCAACGCTTAATCGGTCGTGCGTTGCGTAACTGTGTCGACTTATCTGCCATGGGCGAAAATACGATTACGATTGATTGCGATGTTATTCAGGCTGATGGCGGAACACGCACCGCGGCAATCACGGGTAGCTGTATCGCCGCTTATGATGCGCTGAACATTTTGCACAAAAAACTTAAATCCAAAAAACCATTATTTACCAAATTTGTAGCGGCTATTTCAGTGGGTGTCTATCAAGGCACGCCTGTGCTAGATCTTGACTACATTGAAGACTCACAAGCTGAAACCGATATGAATATTGTCATGGACGAACATGGTGGTTTTATCGAATTACAAGGCACCGCAGAAAAACAAGCTTTTCATGCCAATGAATTGCAAGGCATGTTGGAATTGGGGCAGCAAGGCATTCAAGAATTAATTCAGCTTCAACGAAAAATATTGGAAATATAACTACATGTCATCCCGGAATCCGCCGATGCGCGAAGCGCGAAGGTGGATATCCGGGATCCAGGCAAACTAATTTAAAATTTTCCTGGATCCCGGCTCGCGCTCACTTCGTTCACTTGGCCGGGATGACATATTTTCTTATTTTTTTATGGGAAAACACTTATGTCGAAACCACTGGTTTTAATTGATGGATCCTCTTATTTATATCGCGCCTTCCACGCGCTCCCTCCTCTAACTAATTCTAAAGGCCAACCCACGGGTGCGATTTACGGCGTGATCAACATGCTAAAAAAATTAATTCACGATTATCAACCCGAAAAAATTGCTGTTATTTTTGACAGCAAAGGCAAAACATTTCGTGACGAACTCTACACCGCCTACAAAGCAAACCGTGAAGCCATGCCTGATGATTTACAAAGTCAAATTGAACCTTTGCATGCCATCATCAAAGCGCTTGGCTTGCCGTTAATTATGATTGATGGCGTGGAAGCCGATGATGTCATCGGCACACTTGCCACACAGGCTAAACATAAAAAAATGCCGGTATTGATTTCCACAGGTGATAAAGACATGGCGCAATTGGTCGATTCTCATGTCACATTAATTAATACGATGAGCAATCAATTACTAGATGAAAAAGGTGTTGAAGAAAAATTTGGTGTTAAGCCAAAACAAATTATTGATTACTTAACACTCATGGGTGACACCAGTGACAATATTCCAGGCGTGCCGAATGTTGGGCCAAAAACAGCCGCCAAATGGTTAAGCGAATATCATACGCTAGATAACCTCATTGAACATGCCGCGCAAATCACAGGCAAAGTCGGCGAAAATTTTCGCGCACATATAACGCAATTACCTTTAAGCAAAGAATTAACGACAATTAAATGCGATGTTCAATTACCCATCACGCTGGATGAATTAAATCCCAAAGAAAAAAATTCCGAACAATTAATCACACTATTTCAACAATTAGAATTTAAAAATTGGTTAAAAGAGTTATTAGGTGATGACGAATCCAGTAGGGGCACGGCGCACCGTGCCCCTACAAATAAAAAACACTATCACTGCATTTTAACCGAAAAAGATTTTACTGACTTATTACAGCGTTTAAGCAAAGCAACATTAATTGCCGTGGACACCGAAACCACGAGCTTAGATATTATCGATGCCAAATTAGTAGGATTTTCTTTTGCCTTCGCTGAAGGTGACGCAGTGTATTTACCCGTCATGCATGATTATCCTGGCGCACCCACACAACTTAATAAAGAACATGTATTTAATAAATTAAAACCTATTTTAGAAAATCCACACATTCATAAAATTGGCCAACATATAAAATATGATAAAAATATTTTGCTTAACTGCGGCATTGATTTACAAGGCATTGCTTTCGATACCATGCTCGAATCGTATGTCTTAGACAGCACCGCCACGCGTCATGACATGGATAGCCTTGCATTAAAATATTTGGGCAAACGCACCATCACGTTTGAAGAAGTTGCTGGCAAAGGCGCCAAACAATTAACGTTCAATCAAATAGGTATTGAAGAAGCCACCAATTACGCGGCGGAAGACGCGGACATCACGTGGCAATTACATCAAAAACTCTGGCCAAAGCTAGAAAAAACACCGGGCTTAGTACATACCTTTAAAGAAATAGAAATGCCATTAGCATTAGTACTGGCAGACATGGAACGTCATGGGGTATTCATTGATAAAGCGTTATTGCAACAACAAAGCAAAGAATTAACCGAACGCATTTTTACACTCGAGCAAACGGCTTATAAAGAAGCAGGCATGCCATTTAATTTAGCCTCGCCCAAACAATTGCAACAAATCTTATTTGAAAAAATGCAATTGCCTGTATTAGAAAAAACACCGACAGGCCAACCGTCCACCGGCGAATCAGTATTACAAGAGTTAGCGCACGATTACCCTTTTGTAAAAATTATTTTAGAACATCGTACGTTAAGCAAATTAAAATCAACGTACACGGATAAATTACCCGAAGAAATAAATGCTAAAACGGGTCGCGTGCATACCTCTTATCAACAAGCGGTTGCAAGTACAGGTCGTTTGTCTTCTTCCAATCCTAATCTGCAAAATATTCCAGTGCGCACCGAAGAAGGCAGACGCATTCGCCAAGCATTTATTGCACCTTGTGGTTACAAAATAGTATCAAGCGATTATTCGCAAATTGAATTACGCTTAATGGCGCATTTATCGCAAGACCCTAATTTATTAAAAGCCTTTGAACAAGGTTGGGATATTCACGCCGCGACCGCCGCCGAAGTATTTAACGTTAATTTAAATGACGTCACTTCTGAACAACGTCGTCATGCCAAAGCAATTAATTTCGGTTTAATTTACGGCATGTCAGCCTTTGGGCTCGCTAAACAAATTGATGCCTCACGCGAAGAAGCGCAACGTTATATCAACACTTACTTTCTACGTTACCCTAACGTGAAAGATTATATGGATCGCACTAAGAAATTAGCGCATGAACAAGGATTCGTCAGCACCATTTTTGGTCGACAATTATATTTACCGGATATTAATGCGCGAAACATCATGCGACAAAAAGCTTCTGAACGCGCGGCAATTAATGCACCACTGCAAGGCAGTGCCGCAGATTTAATTAAAATAGCGATGATTAATATTCACGCGTGGCTTAAACAAAGTAAATTGCCCGTGACTATGATTATGCAAGTGCATGATGAATTAGTGTTTGAAGTGAAAAAAGAAATGGTAAAAGATATTATCCCTGAAATTAAAAAATTAATGGAAACCGCCGTTAATTTAAGCGTGCCATTAGTCGTGAGCATTGGCGAAGGTGATAATTGGGATGAGGCGCACTGATGTCATGTCGCAATTTCTAATGTCTGAGCCGCGACCGTGAGGGAGCGGTGTTGGAAAATTCTGTTGACCGCTTGCTTACGCGCGCGGCTCTGATTTTCAATCATCTGCAATTTCTAACGTCTGAGCCGCGACCGTGAGGGAGCGGTATTGGATAATACATTAATTTATTTAAATTTTAATCCCGCTAGCTTCTTTTCAATTTGAGCAACAAGCTGAGAGTTTTTTTCCTTATCACACAATGATAACGCTTGATTACAACAATCTATCGCTTGTTGCATATTACCTAATTCGCGATAACAGGAAGCTAACGTTGAACAACAATTGGCGCATGCCACATTATCTTTATTTGCTGGTGCGTTATATAGCGCTAAAGCATTATTTAAATGTTGAACTGCCTCTAAAAATTCTTTGCTTTTGAAAAGCGCTATACCTTTGTTGTATTCACTCAGCGGATTGGTTGGCGTCGCACGATCTATTAATGCTTGCGTTGCAACTGCATCACGTTCTTTGGGATAAAAATAAGCAGAGGTTGGAATTAACGCGCCTGTATCTTTGTAAAAATATCTTGGATGAGCTCCGAAGCTTTCCCAGTATAGAACACCATACGAAAAAACAAGCTGCTCATTGGGTTCAATATCATATTCTGCTGCACAAACAACGACCGGAATATTATTAATTATCACTTGTGATGGTCTGACGTTACTACTCGCTATATTTTGACGATCTGTCGCATTACTAAAACAAATATCTTGTAATTCATGTTCGCTTACTTGGCTCATCATGCTAGCCACAAACTGATCTAAATATTGATCCACATCGCGAATACCAGCTTTTTCCATAGTTAAGGCGTCGCAGTGTACAAGAAGATTTTTTTTAAGATGTGCTTTTTGACGATCATGATCCAAGGGAGCATGCTGCATTAATCTTGCTAAACCACCTTTCTTCCATGAACTAACAGCGTGTGTGCTCGCCTCATAACTCAAAGCACCCCATATAAAAGCATAATTATCACCTGCGGAATAAAGTTGTTTTTGGTTCACTTCCCCAGCGTAAAGAAATAAAACTGTTCCTTCAGGAATATTCTTTTTGGCAAATAGCCCGCACCCTACTTCCGGACCCATATCACAAACCACAAAAGTATCTTCAAGCGGAAATTGTAATCGTTCCAAAACAGCAGCTTCTTTGGGAAGGTCAAGACGATTTTGAATAGCATTATACAACGTGGAATTATTCAGAATATGCTTTAATACTGAAGGATCACCAAACAATGATTCAGTAAATTCAAAACCAAGTTTTTTTCCAAGTTCATCAGGAGAAAGAATCTCAACGTCTCCACCTTGTGGAAGTGGTTTACTGGAATAGAGAACGTGTTTGGGGAACTGTGCTGCTACTAATCTCTTCATTTGAATTTTCTTCACCAAAAATTAAAGAGTAACAATAACAGAGAAATATTAAGGGAAGCTTAAGAAAGCGTGCTTCAGGATTGGATAATTCTGTTAACCGCTTGCTAACGCGCGCGGCTCTGACGCTTAACATGCGCGGTACTGTTATGAAACTTCGGAAGCTTGTTTAATCTCGGTTTCTTCTAAGGACTTCGTTGCCATTTCCGGCAGAAAACTTGTCGTTATCCAACCCAGCAAACAAACGATGGCTAATAATTCAAAGACTTTTGCTATACCATAAAATTTCAATATAAATGGCAATGCAAATACACCCACAAACGCACCTAATTTACCTAACGCCGCAGAAATACCATGCGCACGTGCGCGAATATTGGTGGGATAAATTTCAGATGGAATTAAAAACGTCGTGGTATTGGGGCCGAAATTCACGAAGAAGAAACTCATGCCGAAAATTAATACGAAAGGAATCACATCTTGCATCACACCCGGCACCAACGCGATTAACAAATACATTAACGCCATCATAGTAAACCCTAACCACTGCAATACTTTGCGCCCAATTTGATCAACCCAGTGAGCGGCTAAAAAATAACCTGGCATAGCAAATAAAAAGAAAATTAACGCGGAAATCAATGTATGACTCACCAAATCGCCATGCGGATTTAGCGTTTTTAATAATAATGTCGCCGACACACTATTGCCGTAAAACGCGATATCAAATAAAAACCATGATCCGGCAGTACCTAATAAACACATTAACCATTTTTTTGAAAATAATTTTTGCGCTTGAAATGCAGGGAGATGTCCATTATTGCCTGGCTTTACTAAATCAGTAACCAAACGACTTGCCACGCAAACGGTTGATTGTGAACGCAGATAATGTGGTGTTTCTTTAATATTGCGACGCAGATAAAAAACAGCAATCGCAGGAATTGCACCGAAGCCTAATAACAAACGCCAAATTAAACTCAATGGCAAATGTGTTAGCAATAATGCGGATGCTAATAAGGGGCCAACAATCAAACCAATTGCCTGCATGGCAAATACCATCAAGACTAAAAAGCCGCGACCGGAACTTGATGCATGTTCACTAGCAATGATGGCGCTCGATGGATAATCACCACCAATACCCAGCCCCACCAACACGCGCGCAATTAAAAGACAGGTGAAATTAGGGGCAAATGCAGAAAGAATCGCGCTCCAAAATAAAATGGCAACTTCCCAGCCATACATTTTTTTGCGCCCAAACTTATCGGCTAAAAATCCAAAAAAGATTGCGCCAAACGCAGCTGATGCTAACGATGCCGCATTGAGCAACGCAAGTTGGCCAGTTGTTAAGCCCCATAAGGGCGTGAGAAGTAAAGTGACAACGCCGATAATGAAAAGATCGTACGCATCCGTGAAAAAACCCATGCCCGCAGTAAATACAAAGCGCCATTGAAATGGCTTCAATTGATTTTCTTCTGGTAAGGCTAGTTGCCCTTGCTGCATAGCGTCCCCTTGGCAGTCGCACATCATAACAGAGAAATATCCATGCGTGAATGAATTGTATTGGCCTACCAAAAAGTTTACTATTTGAAAGTTGAACTTTCAGATTGTAAGAACTGACATGGCCAAACACATCATCGACATCATCGCACCCGCTAGCGGCAAAGAAAGTATGCAAGATGAGCTGCCCAAAATTACCGACGCGCTAAAACACTGGGGCTACACGGCTCGTTTTGGACAACACATCATTGGCAAACACCCGCTTTCTTCAAATACCAATGAATATCGTTTCGCTGATTTAAAAGAAGCATTGTACAACGACACATCCGATATTGTTTGGTGTTATCGTGGTGGTTATGGTTGCGGTGAATTAATTCCTGAACTTGCCAAACTTACACCACCTAAAAAACAAAAATTATTTATTGGGTTTAGTGATGTTACTTTCCTGCATATTTTTCTCAATCAACAGTGGGGCTGGCAAACCATTCACGGCCCTGGCGCACGACAAACCGCTCTCAAAGAAATTGACGAACCTTCGCAGAAAGCCATACACGATGTTTTAGCCAACCACCCTACGGAATTTGTTTTAGATCATGTTGTTGCGCTTAATGACGCAGCTAAAAAATCAAATAACTTTTCAGGCATTTTAACCGGCGGCAATCTTGCCATTATTTCTAATACCATCGGCACACCGTATCAAATTGACGCAACAAATAAAATTTTGTTATTGGAAGACATTAATGAACACGCCTATCGCGTCCGACGCTTATTGATTCATCTAAAACACGCGGGAATATTGAACAATATTAAAGGGTTACTCTTTGGTTGTTTTGATAATACAGACCCAGCAGAGATTAATCGAGAATTAATTCAATTCGCGCAAGAACAAGAATTTCCAGTATTTCAAACAGACGCCATTGGGCATGGTAAGAAAAATATTGCGGTGAGCGTGGGATGCCCTATTGAATTAAAAACGCATTAAGCTTAAAAATTTTTGCTCTTTTTGAGGAACCAACTGCAATTCACTCAATTTATTTTTCAAACCAATATTCATTGGCTTTTCAGCCGCCTTTACCAAGATAGCTTTTGTTTCTTCGATCTTGAGCAATTGGCTTAAAGCATTGTCATTAAGCAGCAAAAAATATCTGTCACTGACATTCACTTTACCGCCAATCTTGCCTAAATAAATTGAGGAATAGTTATGCTCCACTTTAAGAAAATTTATTATGGGTTCCTGATATCTTTCAAAAACAGTTTGATCAAACGTGGAAGCATTCAAAACGGGGAGAATGAAATCTGGATTTTTAATGAGATCGACCGGAGCACCAAGCAATTTATCACCCAATTCTTTTGCTTCTCCCAAAAAAAGATCTCTCATTTCATGTAACTGATCCACACTTTTTAAAGGCTCAAAGCTCCCTGTTAAATTTTCTAATCGCGTAACAGAACGTTTTTTTTCAAAGACCTGTCGAAACTTATCAACGCTTGGATCTAATTCTCGCAAACGTTTTAGAAAAAATTCATTTTTTTCCTCAAACAAGCAGCGTAGAAAATCTTTATTTTCCTCTAAATCTTCTTCACTTTGCGACTTCAACCACACCAATAATTTTTCAGCAGAAGATTGTTCAGCACCATAAATATGGTCTTTAAACCAAGCAATAACTCGCACCATAAAAATATCACTGCCACGATCACTCACAAGAAATCTCTGCGTCCGTTGGCTGTACCTAAACAAACCCACTCTGGACAACGAATTCAAAAACCCACCTCTGAAAACATCTTCTTCAATTAAGCGCGCCACATGCTCGCCATTCAACCAATGATTATTTTCTTCCAAATAATCAAGCAATTCTCCTCTGGAGACACCACGCTCACCATTTAAAAGCTGCGCAAATTCTTTTGGTTTATTTTTATATAAGCGCTCACTCAAATCGGGATATTTTCTTAAATGAGTTACACGAATCGAAGAGCGAATTGTATTGGCAAACTGAACATTATTATTAAGGAGATCAACAAATAATGTGTATCGCCTTGAATACTGACACATGCGATCAACAAATTCACATGCATCAGAAACCTTAGCTTCTTTGGATTTGTTTTTTGCTTCGAGAAGCTTTTTTATCTCAAGATCATTTTCTAAAATTAGACGTTGAACTTCTTCAGATGCCAAATGAAAATCTGGATAACTTTTAATGTTTAACTTTGCTTCTGCAACAGGAAAGGTTTCATAAAAAGCGACGAGCTGCAATCTTTGCTCTTCTGTCGGCATACCAGCCATATTTTCTAATGCTTCTGCTTTTAAAACTTCATTCAAATAAGCTTTGAGTTTCTTTCTTCGAATCGCTAGCCTAGCAACTACTTTATCGATTTTTTCTTGATGCTCCAATACGAGCTGCTGAGACAACCAAAATCTCGATTCAGCACGAAGAGATTCGACCAAGTTGCGCGCAAGCAAGCGGTGGAATTTTTCAGGAACTTGTGTAAAAAAATCGACAACAAAATCAAATTCAGAAGGAACATTATTAACATTGTGACCAAAAAATCCATAGCAAAAACCAGCAAACTGCTCTTGAATTTCGTGATTGTTTTTGGCCTCGGGCGAAAGCGCTTCCCATGCTGAAATTAGCTCATTAAAGTTTACACTTGCGGCAAAGCTTGGCTCGATGCCTTGTTTTTTACCTTGCTCTGTTAACGGCGGCAATGGCAAGTTGTTAATATTGACCGTAGCGTTCACTATTTAGCATTCTCCGCAAAGCAGCATGAATGAAATTTTTCGCGACTATAAGAATCTTTGGCCAAAGAATCAACAGATTGTGCAACTATAGCTTTCTTCAGGAGGCAACTCTAGGGATGCACAAAATTCTCTCGCTAATTGTGGATCAGCTACTTTCAATCTTTCGAGAAGCGATGGATTGCCCAAAAAAAACAGCGGTGCAAAACCATTCCATGTAAGCGCCCCTATTAAGCTTTCCTTTGTCGCTAATTCACTTTCTAAAGGCATAACCAAAGCAGCGACTTGCTTACCAAAATCCTCAGGCGTCAAACCAGCATTTAAAAAACCTATTTCAAACACACCCTGATTGACCAACTCAACCACATGTTGCCCCATTATCCATTCGCGATCATCCCGCAAATAATTCAACAACGCCGTTCCTTTCAAACAAGCATCCCTATCATTGGATTGATTTTTAATAAATGCAGCAAATTCTTTTGGCTTTTTTCCAAAAAATAGCTCACCCAAACCTAGATGCATGGACAAATGGCTTGGACAAAGCGAAAAACGAATTTCCTTGCGAAAAACTGCCTCCGCTTTTAAAACACCAATAAATTTTGTACTTAGTTTTTTGTCTTTAAAATATTTATCAAAAAATGAAATGCCAACAAGCTTTCGGTATTCAGCATCTTGTATTTTAGCAAAGGTCTCCATGATTGCTTTTATATGCCTTTCTTCAATACGCAAAAATTTTTCTTTATGATAATCAAATAACTCCTGCAGATTTTTTAACTTTTCTTCCTGATTGCCTGTTAACATATCATCGATGCTCAACTCGTAGGAATTATGCAAATGGCCTATTTCTTGGCCAAGCTTTCGAACGGGTGAAATCGAAGGAGAAGAAGCGATAACTCTAAAATCATCTCCAAATCTTAACGTTATCCAATCTTTCAAATCTTGGGTGGGACGTAAAAATTCGTGCCATTCGTCAGACAACAAAAACGCTGCTAAGCTAAAATCCAAACCAAATGGTTTTAATGCATCAAAAATAGTATTTGTCTTTTCTTGATCAAGCTTGCCCTCATAAAAAAGAATAAACTGCTGGACAAATGCCATAAATATCTTCTGATGTTTTCCGTTATTTTCCGAAGCCGGTAGTTTTTCCCAAGCGGCAATCAAGCTAGAAAACGATTCTGTTTTTTGTTTTTCATCTTTTATTTTTTTCCTCGCAGCGTCAAAAAAAACTTTAACCCCCTCATTAAAACTCTTGGAAATAGAAGAAAGTGAATCGTCAGAAAGCAAATCACAAAACATCCATCTATCTGTTATCCGAAACGGCCAATCAAAAACTGACTCTTCTTGCTTTTTCATTACACCCTCTTATTAATTACTCTAAAAAAAGATCTGGATACAGTGCAGCACCCGGTTGAAGTGAATAATGCGCGAGATCTGTGATGCCATGCTCACGCAATACATTTTCATCAATTAAAAATTGCCCAGTCATTTTTTTATCACTGGTGAAAATTAAATAAGCCGCATCGGCCATAATTTCTGGTTTGCGAGAAGCGGCTAAAATTTCTTTGGGGAAATTAACGGCAATTGCAGCCGTTGCGATAGTTGTTTTTGGCCAAAGTGAATTAATTGAAATAGTCGATTTTTTAAACTCTTGCGCAAGACCTAACGTACACATGCTCATGCCGTACTTGGACATGGTGTAGGCCACATGTGGACCAAACCATTTTGGGCTCATATTTAATGGTGGCGATAACGTTAAAATATGCGGATTGGAGGATTTTAATAAATGCGGCAAACACGCTTGTGAACTTGCAAATGTTGCGCGCATATTCACACCCATCATCAAATCAAATCGTTTCATCGGTGTTTCTAAAGTATTCGTCAAACTAATTGCACTGGCATTGTTAACTAAAATATCAATACCACCGAAATGTTCTGCCGCTTGATTCACTGCTGCTTGAATTTGATTTTCATCACGCACATCAAGTGTTATTGCTAATGCTTTACCACCCAATTCTTCAATCTCTTTTGCGACACTATGTATTGTGCCTGGCAATTTTGGATTGGGCTCTGTGGTTTTTCCAGTCACAACAATAGATGCACCATCGCGCGCACAACGTAATGCAATTTCACGACCAATGCCACGTGTAGTGCCGGTGATGAAAATGACTTTTTTGGCTAATGTACTCATATAACTTTTACCCCTCACCCTAACCCTCTCCCTCAAGGGGAGAGGGAATGTTTACTTTCCCAAAAATTCTGGTTTGGTTTTATTTAAAAACGCGCGTATACCAATTTTAAAATCTTCACTGGCAGACAATTCCACAAAACTTTGTGCTTCCAATTCTAATAACTCCGATAATCCACCCTGCTCTGCTTCACGAATCAAGCGTTTGCTATTTGCAAATGCGCGCATAGGTCCTTGGGCTAATTGATGCGCCAATTTTTCTGTTTGTGTAATTAATTTATCCATCGGCACCACAAAATTCACCAATCCCAATGCTTTCGCTTCTTTCGCATCAAAAAGTTCGGATAACCAAATTAATTCTGTTGCTTTCTTTTTGCCTAATAATTGCGTCAGAAAATACGTTGTTCCACCGTCAGGTGTGATACCAATTTTATTATACGCAGTAGTAAACTGTGTTTTTTCGGCGGCAAATACCACATCGCACGCTAACATAAAACTTAACCCCACGCCGGCCACTGATCCATGCACGGCAGCAATCACAGGCTTAGCCATTTTGAAAATATTTAATACACTGGCATTAACTTGACGCCCAACACTCAACACACTTTCTGGCATTTTGTCTAAACGTTCATTGAAGAAATGAATATCCCCACCAGCGCAAAAACACTCTCCCTCGCCTTTTAAAATAACGACACGTACAGCGTCATTATGCGATAAGTCTTCAGTGATTTGTGCAAATTGGTGCGCAAATTCCACATCTAACGTATTCATGTGTGCTGGTCGATTAAACGTTACATAAGCAATATTGTCTTTAATTTCTAACAATATTTGATGATCAGTCACTTATCTCCTCCTTCCACGATTCAACATGCTGTTCGTGCGATGTTACCGTGTAAATTGCTGTAATGGAAAGCGTTTGTTCGTCTTGTTTTGCATCGGCAATAATCTCATAACGCTGCCAATCCTGCACTTGGGTTAACGGCATGACTTTCACACAAGCGCGCGGATTAATGCATTGGCTTTTGAGTGTTCGCTCACCGACATGGAGCAATGTTTCTGCCTGCGCAAACAAACGCTGCCTTTCCTGCCAGGAACGTGCGATGTTCATTTGCAATAGCGCGCTGTTTAAGCTGCTATAGGCAACCAGGCTTAAAATACCTAGGAATATTAAAACACTGATTAAGATGAATCCACGAACTTGAGGCATATTCACTGTTTTTCCTTATTATTTCATATTGCTGTCATCCCGGAATCTGCCGACGCGCGTAGCGCTAAGGCGGATATCCGGGATCTGCTCTTTTGTCATGCCGCACGCCGTAATAAATACGGCGCATGCTTGTTGCGGCATCCGGTAAAATTTCAAACATTTACCAGACCCCGCAATAAATGCGGGGTGACAAATAATGTTAAATTGCTGGATCCCGGCTCGCGCGACTTCGTCGCTTGGCCGGGATGACAACAAAGACAATAATTTTGCTTTTCTGTTACTATTATTTTCCTCACGAACTTATCGGAGTACCCATGCACTGCTGCTCTACGACCCAACCATCAACAGAAATCCATCACGATCATAACATGCCGATGCAGTGGAAATTTCTGATTCCTTTGATCTCGGGCATTGTACTGATGTTCATTCCACAAACCAATATCGCTGTGGCATTAGGCACATTGATCATCATGATTTATAGCGGCGGGCATTACTACACTGGCGCATGGAAAGCGTTAAAAAATAAAACCAGCACCATGGATACGTTAGTAGCACTCGGTACAGGAAGTGCTTGGCTTTATTCGGCCGCCATTATTCTTTTTCCGCATTTTTTTCCATTGAATGCACGCCATGCTTATTTTGATAGCGCACTGATTGTCATTGCGTTAGTTGATCTGGGCATGAGTTTAGAAATGAAAGCACGCGGTAAAACATCACTGGCTATTCAGAAATTATTAGGTCTGCAACCTAAAACCGCTCGAGTTATTCGTGATGGCGTTGAAAAAGATATGCCCATTGGAGAAATACAAGTTAATGATTTAATTCGTGTACACCCGGGTGAAAAAATTCCTGTCGACGGCGTGATTACAGAAGGTAGTTCATTGATTGATGAATCCATGTTAACGGGCGAGGCGATGCCCAACAATAAAAAAATGGGTGATAAAGTAACAGGTGGCACATTAAATAAATCCGGCGCATTTATTTTTAAAGCCACGCACATTGGTAAAGATACTGTGCTTGCTCATATTATTGCGATGGTAGAAAAAGCGCAGCAAACTAAACCACAAATTGGCCGCCTCGTTGATCGCATCACAAATTATTTTGTGCCGATTGTTGTCATTGTCGCGATCATTACTTTTTTTGTTTGGCTGCCGCATTACGCACAAGCCATTTCAACCGCCATGGCTGTTTTATTAATTGCCTGCCCTTGCGCACTTGGTTTGGCCACACCTATTTCTATTATGGCAGGCGTTGGCAAAGCAGCTGAACACGGTATTTTAATTCGCAACGGTGATGCACTGCAGGAAGCCGGCAATTTAACCACGATTGTATTAGATAAAACCGGAACGATTACTCAAGGCAAACCCACTCTCACTGACATTATTGCTTTTGCACCTTGGAGTGAAACTCACGTATTGCAATACGCTGCCAGCGTAGAAATACATTCTGAACATCCGATCGCCTTTGCCATTGTTGAAGCGGCGAAAAATAAAAATATCTCGCTGTTATCCACCAATCATTTTAATGCAATCAGTGGGCAAGGCGTAAATGCAAACATAGAACAACATAAGGTTGCACTTCGCCGAAATACTACTGAAGAAAATTTAACCAAACAGGGCAAAACAGTTATCAGTTTACTTATCGATGACAAACTTGCTGGTGTATTAGCGGTTACAGATCCGATTAAAGAAAACAGTATTGATGCCATTCGCGCATTAAAAAAATCAGGCTTAAAAGTCATGATGTTAACCGGCGACAACAAAAATACTGCGCTCAGTATTGCCAAACAAGTTGGCATTGATGAAAAAAATGTTCTCGCCGAAGTGTTACCACAAGACAAAGCACAACAAATTAAATATCTACAACAACAGCATGAACATGTCGGCATGGTTGGCGATGGCATTAATGATGCCCCCGCGCTTTCACAAGCCAATGTTGGTTTTGCTATTGGCACTGGAACGGATATTGCGATTGAAAGTGCGGATATTGCATTGATGAGCGGATCATTAATCGGCGTGGTGAATGCACAAAAAATTTCCAAACAAACATTGCGCAATATTAAACAAAATTTAGGCGGTAGCTTTATTTATAATATTTTAGGCATCCCCCTCGCCGCCGGTGTTTTTTATCCCATTTTTGGCTGGTTATTGAATCCTGTTTTTGCCGCTGCCGCGATGGCTGCTTCGTCAATTACGGTGGTATTAAATGCAAATCGATTGCGGTTGCTAGCGGTGTCATCCCGGCCAAGCGAGTGAACTTGTCATCCCGGAAAATGCGAAGCATTTATCCGGGATCTAATCCCTCAAGACAGCAGATCCCGGCTCGCGCTCACTTCGTTCGCTTGACCGGGATGACAACAAAGGCGCATCGGCGGATTTCGGGATGACAATCATTCGCCTTGCCATCACCACACTTGGCCACATAACTTTTAATCCATGCGGCCCTTGCAACCCAAGCGTTACATCAACACCGACAATTTGTTGGTTTTTTTTAATCGCCTCGAAATCAAGTACGTTAATACCCTCTACCATTTCAACGGCTTTATCATCATTCACACGTCGATATAATCCATTGGAACGCGCAAAAAAATAAATCGTATCAGACACATTATCTAATTGAAGCGCATGCGGATTATCAATAATAATTTGTTTAGCATTACGTACGTTATCTAACAATAATTGTGTGGCAATACGACCATTGTCTTGAATAACAGCTAGATCTTGCAATTGCTGGTTTAATTCCAATTGCCAAACATAAATACGACCCAAAATTAAAAGCAAAAATAACCCTAAGGAAAGCGAGACCATCATTTCAATTAAAGAAAAGCCTTTATTTTTATTATTCATTTCACAATTGTCTCCGTCACAACATATGATTGTTTGTGCAACCGCCATTGCACAGTTATTTTTTGAGAATTAATCAACCCTCTTCCTGCAGGAAATGTTTTTTCAATTTGATTTTGCCAAGACTGACCTGAAGAATAAGGATGAATCACAAAATATTCTTGCAACGAGGTAATTTGTAATTGCGCTAATGTACGCCAATAATTTGCTTGCATGTCATGCAATGCATCAAGCTCGCTTTGCATAAAAGCAAATAAACCAAAAGAAAGGATAAAGAGTGCGACGAGCACTTCGATAAGGCTAAAGCCATGATTTTTTATTATTTGCATACCCTCACCCTACCCTCTCCCCAAGGGAGAGGGAAAGATTATTTACATTCTTTTTAAAATAATACTACCCATAGAATAACCCGCGCCGAACGAACACAATACCCCATAATCACCGGCGGCCAAATCATCACGATGCAAGTGAAATGAAATAATCGAACCGGTGGAACCCGTGTTGGCATAGTCATGCAACACCATTGGCGCATCTTCTTTTGATGCATCACGCCCTAATATTTTTTGCATGATCAATTGATTCATATTGATGTTGGCTTGATGCAACCAAAAACGTTTGATTTGATCAGCCGACAAATGATTTTGTGCTAAATGCTCGCCAATTAATTTAATCACCATCGGTACAACTTCTTTAAATACGGCACGACCATTTTGCATAAAATATCTATCACGCGGATTAGGCTCTGCTTCAAGACAATTTAAAAACCCGCCGTTACAACGAATATTATTCGAAAACTGCGTCATCAGTTTTGTATGCTGCATTAAAAAAGGATGTTTTACATTCGCGACATCCGATCGCTCAACAACCACAGCAGTCGACGCATCCCCAAAAATAAAATGCGTATCGCGATCACGAAGATCTAATTGAGCGGTCGCAATTTCAGGATTAACCAATAATACCGAACGTGCATTACCCGCCAAAATAATATTCATCGCCATTTGTAAACCAAATGTAGCTGAAGAACAGGCCACACTCATATCAAATGCAAATCCATGAATACCTAACGCTTGTTGTATTTCAATGGCCATTGAAGGATACGGTCGTTGTATATTGGAACAAGACATAATCACCGCATCAATATCTTCTGGTTTTTTATTGGCATTTTTTAATGCCTCGCGTGCGGCGTTCACTGCTAATTCTGCTTGCAACGATAATTGATCATCGCTACGTTTTGCGACACGTGGCGACATGTGATTCACATCTAAAATACCCACTTTATCCAACACATGACGTTTTTGAATGCCCGATGCTTTCGTAATAAATTCACTGCTGGATTCTTTCAGAGCAAGATCTGGATGCGCATGAACATAAGCATTAAATGATTTGACTAATTCATCATTGGTAACCACATCTGCTGGCACATAAACACCCGTGCCAGTAATCACAGCTTGAATTGGATTAGTCATGAGATAGCTCCATTATTGCTTCTACTTCAATCGCACTGTTGCCAGGCAAGGCGGCCACTTGAAAAGTAGAACGTGCGGGATAAGGCTCTTTAAATAATGTTTTCATGACATCATTAACGAGAGGAAAATTTTTTAAATCCATTAAAAATACAGTTAATTTGACAATATCATTTAAAGAACCACCAGCGGCTTGTGCCACAGCACTTAATTGATGAAATACTTGTGTTGCTTCAGCAACAAAATCACCAGCTGTTTTTGCCACTTGGCCTGCTAAATAAACCGTGCGCCCTACTTTAATTGCTTGTGAATAAGGACCGGAAGGTGTGGGTGCATCACTGGTTACAATCGCTTTTTTGTTGCTCACAATATCTCCTTACGGCGGCTGATATGATTAATCGCTTTGATGCTACGAATACGACGCATTACGCGCGCTAAATGCACACGATCATGCACGGATAACGTTAAAATTAATTCAACATAATGATCGCGATGATTTTCGATGGTGCGAATATTATCAATATTGGCATGCTCATCCGAAATAGTTGTGGTTAATTGCGCTAATACACCACGTTCATTGGCAGCTTCCAAAACAACATCTACCTTATATTCGCCCTGGACATTGTTATCCCACTGCACAGGAATACACGCATCGGTTTGATAGCGCTCTTTAATAATTTGCGTGCAATCATCGAGATGCACTACCAATCCTTGGCCTGGAGTAATGATGCCCAAAATGGGATCGCCCGGAATAGGACAACAACACGGTGCAAAATTAACCACCATTCCTTCCGTACCACGAATAGCAACCGTCGTTAACGGAATACTCGTTTTCATCTCTTCTGGTTTTTTATTTAATAAATCAGCTAAATATCTGGTCACCGCTTGTGGCAATACATTTCCTAAACCAATGAGTTCAGCCAAGTCATCCATGGTTTTTACTTGATAAAATTCAAGCAAGCGATTCATGATTTCATACGGAATTTTTTCTAGTGAAAACCCAAAGACATGTAATGCGCTTTGCAATAATTGTTCGCCAAACGCCACAGATTCTGCACGTCGTTGATTTTTGAGGAAATGACGAATTTTACCGCGCGCTTTTCCGGTCACCACAAAATTTAACCATGACGCACTCGGTCTTGCACTTGGTGCCGTAATAATTTCAATGGTCTGGCCATTGGTCAGTTTGGTACTTAATGGCACTAAACGGCGATCAATTTTCGCGGCCACACAACTGTCACCAATATCTGAGTGAATGTCATACGCAAAATCAACAGGTGTAGCACCTTGTGGCAATGCCAAAATTCGACCTTTGGGTGTAAAGACATAAATTTCATCGGGGAATAAATCAATTTTAACGTTTTCAATAAATTCTAAAGAACTGCCCGCACTTTGTTGAATTTCTAATAATCCTTTTAACCATTGACGTGCGCGCACTTGCGCCGGATTAATTTTCGCTTCATCCGTTTTATATAACCAATGCGCGGCAATACCAAATTCTGCCATGTTATCCATATCCGCCGTGCGAATTTGAATTTCAATGGGCACACCGTAAGGACCAAATAATGTCGTGTGTAATGATTGATAACCATTGGCTTTGGGCATCGCAATATAATCTTTAAAACGTTCGGGCAATGGTTTATACAAACCATGCACTACACCTAACACGCGATAACACGTATCGACACTATCGGTCACAATACGAAATCCAAAAATATCCATAATATCGGCAAACGAAATTTGTTTTTGTTCCATTTTTTTATAAATACTATAAATATGTTTTTCCCTGCCCGATACCGCAGACACTGACAATCTATGATCTTCCAACGCACGCTTAATGGTTGCCTCAATCGTCGACATAATTTCTTTGCGATTACCGCGCGCTTTTTTCACGGCGGCTTTTAAAATGAGATAACGTTTGGGATGTAACGCGGCAAAACCTAAATCTTCTAATTCAAGAAACAACGTATGCATACCTAAACGATTAGCAATTGGCGCATAAATCTCTAATGTTTCGCGCGCAATGCGTCGACGTTTTGGCGCATCAAGCGCATCAAGTGTTCGCATGTTATGTAAACGATCAGCCAGTTTGACGAGAATGACGCGAATATCACGCACCATTGCCAAAATCATTTTGCGAAAATTTTCAGCTTGTTGTTGGATGCGATCTTCAAATTCAATTTGCGTTAATTTGCTTACACCATCAACAAGTGCAGCAACTTCTTCGCCGAATTGTTCCGCCAATGTGGCGCGATCAATCTTAGTGTCTTCTAAAACATCGTGTAATAACGCTGCCATAATAGTTTGTGGATCCATGCGCATATGCGCAAGAATTTTGGCGGCAGCAACAGGATGGATAATGTAAGGCTCACCACTACGACGTTTTTGTCCGCGGTGAGCTTTTTCGGCAACAAAATAGGCACGTTGAATATTTTCGATGTGATCATCAGGAAGATAACTAGCTAATTCTTCGCGTAACTCTTCAAATAGCAACACGCCCCGGGTCCTGTAAATTATTCTTGGTGTTGTTGAGATTGCTCTTCTTGTTCTTTTAAGGCTTGTGCAATTAATGCATCAGTATCAATTTCTTGCTTTTCTTCAAGTGCTTGAGCAGGATCAGCAAAATTGGTAAATCCAGCAGCGATTTCGCGCAACGCAACCACTGTTGCTTTGTCACCTTCCCAAGGAACGTTTGATTCTGCAGCAGTACGCGTTAATTGACGCGCTCTTTTAGCGGCCAATAACACTAAGTGGAAACGATTTTCGACATGTTCTAAACAATCTTCTACGGTAACACGAGCCATAATAGATAAGACCTCAAAATAACATACAAAAGTTTAACTTGTAGGTTGGATTAGACACCGAAGCACGAAGTGCGTAGGTGGCGTAATCCAACACTTTTTGGCGGATTACGCTGCCTTCGCCAAAGCTACGGCAGCTAATCCACCCTACTAAATGCGCTTACTAGTTTGATTTAACCAGTTTAAGCCAACTGACGCAACACATAAGGCAAAATACCGTCATTTTTGAAGTATCCGACCTCATCTTGCGTATCAATACGGCAGCGAACAGCGATCTCTTCTTTCTTGCCATCTTGGCGTTCAATGATCAGCGCCAAATCCATTTTTGGTTTCAAGCCAGCTTCAACACCGGAAATCGAAATAACTTCATTGCCAGTTAATTGCAATGTTTTACGTGTGGTACCTGCTTTAAATTCTAATGGCAAAATTCCCATGCCTACCAAATTGGAACGATGAATACGTTCAAAACTTTCGGCAATGACTGCTTTTACGCCGAGTAATCTTGTTCCTTTAGCTGCCCAATCACGCGACGAACCAGTGCCATATTCTCTTCCTGCAAAAATAACCAGCGGAATATTTTTTTGCACATATTCCATCGCCGCATCATAAATTGGCATGACTTGTTGATTCAACATGGATAACGTAAATCCACCTTCAACTGTTGGCACCATTTCATTGCGAATACGAATGTTGGCAAACGTACCACGCATCATCACTTCATGATTTCCACGACGCGCACCATAAGAATTAAAATCTTTGACTGCTACACCATGCGATTGCAAATATTTTCCTGCAGGGCTATCCGCTTTAATAGAACCAGCGGGTGAAATATGATCGGTGGTAATGCTGTCACCAAAAAGTGCTAACACCCGTGCATTTTTTATTTCGTGCAACGCCGCTGGCTGCGATTGGATATGCGTAAAATACGGCGGGTTTTGCACGTACGTAGATTTATTATTCCAGTCATATGTTTGACCAGTGGCAATTGGTAATGCTTGCCATTGTGCATCCCCTTTAAAAACATCGGCATATTGTTTATGAAACATAGCGCCATCCACATAAGCAACGGCTTGTGCAATTTCGGCATTGGTCGGCCAAATATCACGTAAAAATACTGGCTTGCCATCACTGCCAATACCTAATGATTCTTTCGTAATATCAGCGCGTGTATTTCCGAGCAAAGCAAATGCAACGACTAATGGTGGCGACGCCAACCAATTAGCTTTAACTTGCGGATGCACACGACCTTCGAAATTACGATTACCTGACAATACACTGGATACAACTAAATCATTTTTTTGCACGCATTGCGCTACATCATCCGGCAATGGTCCTGAATTACCAATACACGTTGTGCACCCATAACCGACTAACATAAAACCTAATTGATCTAAATATTTTTGCAAACCTGCTTTTACTAAATAATCCGTCACTACTTTTGAACCAGGCGCTAAGGATGTTTTCACCCATGGTTTTGATTTTAATCCTTTTTCAACAGCTTTTTTTGCTAATAATCCAGCGGCCATGAGCACGCTTGGATTTGAGGTATTGGTACAACTTGTAATTGCTGCAATAACCACATCACCATGTTGCACAACATCATTTTTTTGCTCTTGGGTTTTGTTTTCTTGCGCTAATAATTTCGCAAACGCTTCACCTACTTTTGGTAAGGCGACACGGTCTTGTGGACGCTTGGGTCCGGCAAGCGATGCTTCCACTATTGATAAATCTAATTCAATCACATCCGTGTAACTTGGTTCTGGAGAATGACTATCAAACCAAATACCTTGTGCT
The DNA here is from genome assembly GCA_963712965.1 of uncultured Pseudomonadota bacterium. Lineage (GTDB taxonomy): Bacteria > Pseudomonadota > Gammaproteobacteria > DASZBR01 > DASZBR01 > CAVQJZ01. The sequence continues at coordinate 68,687 of CAVQJZ010000006.1, forward strand.
TTGGCATACGCTTCAACTAAAGCAATCGTTTGTTCATCACGGCCTGTTAATTTTAAATAGTGAATGGTTTCTTTATCGACCGGGAAAAATCCGCACGTTGCGCCATATTCTGGCGCCATGTTGGCAACTGTTGCACGATCTGCCAAAGGTAATTCTGATAAACCTGCGCCAAAAAATTCAACGAATTTACCGACGACACCTTTTTGTCTTAACATTTGCGTTACTGTTAATACTAAATCAGTCGCCGTAATTCCTTCGCGTAATTTACCTGTCATTTTAAAACCAACGACTTCTGGAATTAACATCGACACAGGCTGACCTAACATCACTGCTTCTGCTTCAATGCCACCAACACCCCAACCTAACACACCTAAACTATTGACCATGGTTGTGTGACTATCTGTACCTACTAACGTATCGGGAAATACATAGGTGTCATCACCTTGTTTTTTTGTCCACGCGACTTTGGCTAAATATTCTAAATTCACTTGATGACAAATACCGGTACCGGGAGGAACGACACGAAAATGATCAAACGCTTTTTGTCCCCAACGTAAAAATTCATAACGTTCGCGATTGCGTTCCATTTCTAAAGCAACATTCGCACCAAACGCTGTTGTCGTTGCAAATTGATCGACTTGCACGGAATGATCAATCACTAAATCTACTGGCGTTAATGGATTAATTTTGGTTGGATTGCCACCGAGTTTATTCATGGCATCACGCATCGCGGCCAAATCAACAATTGCTGGCACACCGGTGAAATCTTGCATCAACACGCGCGCGGGGCGAAAGGCAATTTCATGATCGGATTTTTTATTTTTTAACCAAGCAGCAAGTGCTTCGATATCTTTTTTGGTAACGGTTTGACCGTCTTCAAAACGCAATAGATTTTCGAGCACGACTTTTAAAGAAATGGGCAAACGGGAAATATCACCTAAAGTTTTCTGCGCTTCTTGCAAACTAAAATAACTATAATTTTGTTGATTAACGCTTAAGGTTTGACGAGTTTTTAATGAGTCTTGTGATGACATAGTGAACTCCGGCGTTTTGATTGGTTAGAGAAGTTATTATTGTACCTAATAGAAGGGTCATTTCCCAAATTGTTTATGCGACTAGAAAAATCCCCCCGATTCGCTGC
>CAVQJZ010000007.1:0-376718 GCA_963712965.1 uncultured Pseudomonadota bacterium
CAAGCGATAGGACTTTCCTAAATGAAAAAAATGCTCAGTGATCTAGTAAACCACGCGCTGCATGAAGCAGGATTTGCAGCGGGCAGTTTAGTACAAACACCTATTCAAATTGATTATGCGCGCGATAACAAACACGGCGACTTTGCTTGCAACATTGCGTTATCTTTAGCGAAATCATTAGGTCTTCCGCCACGCGAAGTAGCACTTCGTTTAGTCACGCACCTTAACCATCCGTTAATTGAAAAAGTAGAAATTGCCGGCCCCGGATTTATTAATTTTTTCCTCGCTCCTACCGCTTGGCATACGGTGGTGAACAATATTTTTTCGGCCAAAGAAAATTATGGCAAATCCACTATAGGCCACAAACGCCATATTCTTATTGAATTTGTTTCATCTAATCCGACTGGTCCGTTACACGTAGGTCATGGTCGAGGTGCCGCGTATGGCGCAGCGGTCGCTGATTTATTAGAAGCGATTGGTTGTAAAGTGCATCGCGAATATTATGTGAATGATGCTGGGCGCCAAATGAATATTTTAACTACCAGCATTTGGTTACGTTATTTAGAAATTTGCAATGAAGATATTGCATTCCCTGCCAATGGTTACCAAGGTGATTACGTTCGCAATATTGCCAAAGTTTTACATCAACAAGTGCAAACGCAATTCAAACATTCAGCCAAAGAAATATTTGCTGATCTTCCTGATGATGCCAAAGACAATGACGCGCATATTGATGCATTAATTGTGCGTACAAAAAAATTATTGGGTGAAAAAAATTATGCGCACGTATTTGATTTAGGATTAAATCTTATTTTGGACGACATGCGTGAAGACTTGAAAGAACTCGGCGTTGTCTATCAACAATGGTTTTCCGAACGCGAATTAGAAAGAAGCGGTGCTTCTGCCCGCGCGCTTCAAAAATTACGTGATGGTGGCTATCTTTATGAAAAAGATGGCGCGCTGTGGTTTCGCGCAACTGATTTTGGCGATGATAAAGATCGCGTGGTCATCCGTGAAAATGGTGAACCGACATATTTCGCGAATGACATTGCCTATCACTGGCATAAATACGAACGCGGCTTTAATGAAATCATTGATGTGCTAGGTGCCGATCATCACGGTTATTTCCCGCGTATTCGAGCCGCGATGCAAGCGTTAGGTTTGCCTACCGATGATCATCTACATGTATTGCATGTGCAATTTGCCATTTTATATCGCGGCAAAGAAAAAGTGGCGATGAGCACGCGCTCAGGTTCGTTTGTCACTCTGCGCGAATTACGCGAAGAAGTTGGCAAAGATGCAGCACGCTTTTTTTATATTCAACGCAAAGCAGATCAACACATGGATTTTGATTTAGAATTAGCCAAATCTAAATCCAACGAAAATCCAGTTTTTTATATTCAATATGCGCATGCGCGTATTTGCAGTGTGTTTCGCCAATTAAAAGAAAAACAACTCGCGTGGGATCAAAAACTTGGTCTTACTATGCTTTCCGAGCTTGCGACACCTGAAGAAAAAATGTTATTGACCCTTTTGGAGCGCTATCCAGCAATGGTAGAGCAAGCAGCTCTTAATTTTGAGCCGCATATGATTGCACATTACTTAAGAGAGCTGGCGCATGCGCTACATACTTATTACAATGCAACACCGTTTTTAGTCCCTGAAGAAAAAGTGCGACAAGCGCGGTTGACATTAATCACGGCCACTCAACAAGTATTAAAAAATGGCTTAACTTTACTCGGTGTTTCTGCTCCTGAGGCCATGTAACTATGCCAAGAGATTATGTACGTTCCGGTTCATCACATCGTGGTGGTAATTCCAAAGGTAGCTTTGGTTCAGCACTCGCGTGGTTTTTGATTGGAGTCATTGTAGGCTTTATTTTTGCTGGCATGATTTTTATTCGTAAACCACAAGGCATTCCTAAACAATACGAACCTCATCCGCAGGCACAAACACAAGTACAAGCAACGCCACCCGCGCCTGCTCAACCAAGTGCAAATACCTCATCAAGCAGCCAAACACAATTTGATTTTTACAATATGCTGCCCAGCAAAAAAACTGTTGGACCCACAGGAAATAGCGTTAATACCACAAGTGCCACAACAAGCAGCAGCACAATTAATCCTAATGCCGGACTCACACCATCATCATCTGCAGCTGTTAGCAATACACCAACGCCGGCACCAGCACCGACGACACCATCAGCGACTCCTGCTCCTCCTTCACAATGGATGCTGCAAGTTGGCGCTTTTAAAAATTTCACGCAAGCCGATCAATTAAAAGCACAATTAATTTTAGCTGGATTTAGCGCACATATTTCTGACGCCAAAGTAAATAACGTTACTTATCATCGTGTATGGATGGGACCTTATAGCAACGAAACCAAAGCACAAGCTGACCAGAAAAAACTTTTACAAGGCGGTTTCAAAAGCAATTTAGTAACAAAAACTTCTTAAAGGAACGAGTAATGGAACAATTTCATGGCACCACAATTGTATCCGTACGACGCAATAATAAAGTAGCTATTGGCGGTGATGGTCAAGTCACTGTTGGCCAAAGCATGATCATGAAACACAATGCCCGCAAAGTACGTCGTTTATTTCAAGATAAAATTATTGGTGGATTTGCTGGTGGCACAGCAGATGCTTTTACATTATTTGAATTATTTGAGCGCAAATTAGAAAAACATCAAGGTAATTTAATGCGTGCGGCTGTCGAACTTGCTAAAGATTGGCGCACTGATCGTGTATTGCGTCGATTAGAAGCGATGTTAATTGTCGCGGATTTAAATAACACCTTAATTATTAGCGGTAACGGTGATGTGATTGAACCTGAAAATGGCATTGCTGCCATTGGTTCCGGTGGCGCTTTTGCACAATCAGCCGCACGCGCTTTATTTGAAAACACTAAATTATCCGCGCATGATATCGTCGAGAAAAGTTTGAATATTGCGGCTGATATTTGCGTATTTACGAATAACCACCTTACTATTGAAGAGCTATAACGAGTGCCTCATGCCTAATCAACCTCCTATCCTTACCCCCAAAGAAATTGTCGCTGAATTAGATAAATTTATTATTGGTCAAAAAGATGCCAAGCGCGCGGTCGCCAATGCACTGCGTAATCGTTGGCGTCGCATGCAATTGCCTGAAAGTTTACGCAGTGAAATCAAACCAAAAAATATTTTAATGATTGGGCCGACGGGTGTTGGTAAAACTGAAATTGCACGACGTATGGCACGTATTGTCAACGCACCATTTTTAAAAGTAGAAGCCACGAAATTTACCGAGGTGGGTTATGTCGGGCGCGATGTAGACTCGATTATTCGTGACCTCGTGGATGTCTCCGTGAAAAGATCGCGCGAAGAAGCGATGGAAAAAGTACGTATTAAAGCGCAAGAAACCGCTGAAGATCGTATTTTAGATATTCTTATTCCACAACCACCGCGTGATGAATTAACCGACGTTGATGAAATCAAAATCAAAGAAGAGTCCGCCGCGCGTCAATTATTTCGCAAGCGTTTGCGTGAAAAACAATTGGACGACAAGGAAGTTGAATTGGATGTCGCTGGCGTTATTGGTGTTGAAATTATGGCGCCTCCTGGCATGGAAGAAATGACACAACAATTGCAAAGCATGTTTCAAAATATGGCAACCGATAAAAAGAAAAAACGCAAAATGAAAGTTAAAGATGCATTGAAATTATTAAGTGATGAAGAAGCCGCTAAACTTATTGATGACGACGAAACCAAACGCAATGCTTTACAAAATGTAGAGCAAAACGGCATTGTTTTTATTGATGAAATCGACAAAGTCGCGCGTCGTGGTGAATATTCAGGTGGCGCCGATGTGTCGCGCGAAGGCGTACAACGTGATTTATTACCACTCATCGAAGGTTCAACGATTTCAACCAAATACGGCATGGTAAAAACTGATCATATTTTATTTATTGCATCTGGTGCGTTTCAATTATCCAAACCCTCGGATCTTATTCCTGAATTACAAGGACGTTTGCCTGTTCGCGTGGAATTAGCCGCACTCACCGCAGAAGATTTCATTAATATTTTAACTGAACCCAATGCCTCACTTACCGAACAATACACAGCGTTATTAGGCACCGAATCTGTAACCATCACTTTTGCTAAAGATGCGATCAAACGTTTGGCAGAAATTGCCTGGCAAGTAAACGAACGCACTGAAAATATCGGCGCGCGTCGTTTACACACCGTCATGGAAAAACTACTGGAAGAAATTTCTTTTAACGCCACCGATAGCGCCGGCAATAAAATCAAAATCGATGCTAAATACGTTGATAAACAATTAGGTAAACTCGCCGCGGATGAAGATTTGAGTCAGTATATTTTATAGTTATTCAATTCATCGCAATGCAATCAGAGCCGCGACCGTGAGGGAGCGGTCAAATGAATTATCCGATTCATCAATTATTTCGCATTTATCGGAAAATGTTTTTGTTCGTAGGTTTCAACTAATGTTGTTAAAACATCTAACAAATCACCTTGAAGTGTGTTTGATTTAGCTTCAAATAATTGTTCAATGTATTTCAAAGCAATCTCATAATCTACTTTAGTTTTAATAGGTTTTACTTTAAAGCTTTTCATAACCATCCCTTTTATTTGGAAATTACAATACAACTATCGCCTTCCTTGCGGTCGGCGCTCTGAAAAAATCTAACACCGCTCCCTTATGGTCGCGGCTCTGACATTTTAAAAATGTGTTTCCAACTGCTCCTTCGTCAACAAAAACACGCCGCCTTCACCATGCGCAAACTCAAGCCAAGTAAATGGCACGTGTGGATACTGCTCTATTAATGCGGCATCACTATTGCCCACTTCAACAATTAAAATGCCCTTTTCATTTAAATAATTTTTTGCTTCGCGCAAAATCTTTTTCACAATATCTAAGCCATCGCTGCCGGCGGCCAAACCCAAACGTGGTTCGTGCAAATATTCCAACGGCAAATCATCCATATCTTCCGCATCGACATAAGGCGGATTAGTAATAATGACGTCAAATAATTGCAGCGCAAGACCTTCAAAAACATTTGCCGCAACCAATTCAATTTGTTTTTCTTTATGATGTTTTTCGCAATTAATTTTCGCCACCATTAATGCTTGCGAAGAAATATCTGTTGCAACCACATGCGCATCAGGAAATGCATAAGCGCACGCAATGGCAATACAACCTGAACCCGTGCCTAAATCTAAAATCGAGCGCACATGCTCTGGTTTAATCCACGGTGAAAATTGCGCTTCAATTAATTCCGCCAATGATGAACGCGGAACTAACACGCGCTGATCAACATAAAATTTCAATCCAGCAAACCAAGCAGCTTGCGTTAAATACGCCACAGGAATACGCGCTTCAATTCGTTGTTGCATCAATTGCCAAAGCTTATCGCGCTCTTCGCTAGTTAATATTTTTGATAAAATCTTTTGGTCGCTATCAAACGGCAAATCAAGTGTGGCAAAGAGCAAATAAATTGCTTCATCATGCGCATTATCGGTACCATGCCCGTAATATAGATTGGCTTCAGTAAAATGTTTGACCGCCCAATCCAAAAAATCTTTTAACGTGACTAATTCACGAGGAACTACTGCTGTTATTGCCATGAAAAAATTTACCTTAAGCCAAGAAGATCGTGTGTTATTTCGAAAAGCTGTGCGTGATCTTAAACTGGCGCCAGCCATAAAACCATCACCCGCTAAAACCAAACACGCACAAGTCCTGTTATCTGACCATGTTAGCGAACCAGTTGCTAGCCATAGTAAATTATTTTTTACCGCCGCAAGAAGCGTGTCCCCCAAATTATTGCGCGAACTACGCCAAGGAAAAATCAAACAAACAGATATCTTGGATTTACACGGCAAAACAATCGACGAAGCACGGCAATCCGTCACACGATTTTTGTGTAACACCGATCGCTGCGTGCGCATTATTCATGGCAAAGGACGCACAGGCAGCGCTATTTTAAAGAACCAGGTAAACACCTGGCTAAAACAACATCCACGCGTCCTCGCTTTTTGTTCTGCTCAACCCAAAGATGGTGGCGAAGGCGCTGTTTATGTTTTGCTCAAACGCACATAACGCAGTATGATAGATACCATGAAAAAAACACTCATCATTGGCATCGCTGGTGCCTCAGGTTCCGGAAAAAGTTTACTCGCTCGCACCCTGGTTAAAGAATTGGGCTCTAAGCAAGTTGTTATCATTTCTGAAGACGCCTACTACAAAGATCGCCCCGATTTATCCTTCGAAGAGCGCGCTAAAATTAATTACGATCACCCCGATGCATTTGAACACAGTTTATTACGCGATCATTTACACGCATTAAAAAATGGCGAAACCATACAAGTGCCTTGCCATGATTACGCCCAATATCGCCGTGCCGAAAAAACTATTACCGTAGGCAAACATTCCATCATTGTTCTAGAAGGCGTGTTACTTTTTGTTGAACCGCAATTGCGTGAAATGATGGATATTCGTATTTTTATGGATACCCCAGCAGACATTTGTTTTATTCGCCGCTTACAGCGCGATATTGTACAACGCGGTCGTACAGTTGAATCCGTGATTGCACAATACCAAACCACTGTTCGCCCAATGTATTTACAATTTGTTGAACCGTCCAAACGCTATGCAGATATGATTGTACCGAAAGGTGGTGAAAATCTGATTGCGATTGATATGATTAAAGCGAAAATGAAAGAGATGCTAACACCATGAAAAAAACACTTATCATTGGAATTGCGGGCGCTTCCGGCTCCGGAAAAAGTTTATTAGCCAACACGCTCGTCAAAGAACTCGGTTCTAAACAAGTTGTGATCATCCCTGAAGATTCGTATTACAAAGATCGCTCCACATTACCTTTCGAAGAACGCGAAAAAATTAATTATGATCATCCTGATGCCTTCGAACACAGTCTTTTATGCCAACATTTAATGCAATTGCAACAAAACCAAAGTGTTGAAATTCCACACTATGATCATTCACAACATGTACGCCTCGCCGAAACATCTACCATTGGTCAACGCTCCATTATTGTCTTAGAAGGCATTTTATTATTTGCCGAAAGTGAATTACGCAAATTAATGGATATTAAAATTTTTATGGATACCCCTGCTGATGTTTGTTTAATCCGCCGTATGCGTCGTGATATTACGCAACGCGCTCGCACCGTTGAATCTGTTTTAGAACAATATGAAACGACTGTGCGCCCTATGTATTTGCAATTTATTGAACCATCAAAACGTTATGCCGATATTATCGTGCCAAAAGGTGGCGAAAATCGCATCGCGATTGATATGATTAAGGCCAAAATGAAAGAGATGTTAGCGAGTTAAGGAGACAACACCATGGGATTTCTCAAAGGCAAACGCATTTTAATTACCGGATTAGTCAGTAATCGTTCTATCGCCTCAGGCATTGCGCAAGCGATGCATCGAGAAGGTGCAGAATTAGCATTCACTTATCAAGGCGAAAAAATTCGTGATCGTGTAGTTGATATGGTGAAAGAATGGGATGGCAAAATAATTTTACCGTGTGATGTTGCCAAAGACGAAGAAATTCAAAATGTTCATACCGAACTTTCTAAACACTGGGATAGCTTAGATGGCATTGTACACTCCATTGCATTTGCACCCGCCGATCAATTAGAAGGTGATTTTGTTGAAAATGTTAATCGCGAAGGTTTTCGTATTGCGCATGAAATTAGTAGTTATAGTTTTACTGCACTTGCCAAAGCGTTATCGCCTTTAATGCAAAATCGCAACGCTGCATTGTTAACACTAACGTATTTAGGTGGTGAACGTGCGATGCCTGCTTACAATACCATGGGACTTGCTAAAGCAAGTTTAGAAGCCAATGTAAAATATATGGCGCAAAGTCTTGGACCCAAAGGTATTCGCGTCAATGCAATTTCTGCAGGCCCCATTCGCACATTAGCCGCTGCAGGCATTGCTGGCTTTCGCAAAATTTTAGATTACTACGAAAAAAATTCGCCTATGCGCAAAAACGTTACCACTGAAGAAGTTGGCAACGTCGGCGCTTTCTTATGCTCTGATTTGGCATCAGGCATTACGGGCGAAATTATCCACGTTGATTCGGGTTTTCACTGTGTGGCAACAGGGCCGTTGGATTAAACCAGCTGAGACAAAAAGGTTCGCGCAGGAACAACAATAGGACTTTTAGCTGAAAAACAGTCTTTGTCGACATAAGGCAAATCCAATACTACTTGAAATGCATGTTGCGCGCCTGTTTGCTTTTGAAACACGGCCAAATGTGGATTAAGCTTAGCGCCATCGGAATTTTTTACTTCAACTAAAAACCATGGTTTATCGTTTTTAGTGACGAGAAAATCAACCTCACGCTTATCCTTATCGCGAATAAAAAATAAATCATAATGCCCCAAACCACGATCATTCCAAAAATGTACAGCTTTCAGCAAATGCGAAGCAATAAAGTTTTCTGCTTTAGCACCAACATCGTCAACCTCAGACCAATCCCACAAATACACTTTAGGTGTTTTTAATAACGTTCGCGTAATATTTTTGGACCAGGGCTTTACTGAAAAACAATAATAAAATCCTTCTAACAATTTTAGCCAACGAGAAATTGTTTCTACAGTTACATTAACTTTATTCGCAATATTATTATAAACACACAATTGACCAGCCTGTTCCTTTAAAATACGTGCGAAAACTTCGAGCTGACCCAACTCTTGAACACGACTTAAATCGCGAATATCTTCGCGAAATAATTGTTCATGACGCAATTGTTGCCAACGATTGGAAAAACGTTGCTGTGCTTTTAAAAAAGGCTCGGGAAATCCACCATAACGCAATAAATTCTGCCATTGCGTTGCCGAAATAGGTTTGGGTTCTTGAATACCACTTCTGTTTAGCCTTTTTTGCACACACTCTGCCACAGATAAAGGATGAACATGATAAAGAAAATAACGCCCCATTAAACTATCACCACCGCGCTTGAATACATCTAACTTCGCGCTACCTGTGATAATAATAAAAACCTTTCCTCGATATAAATCAAAAAATCCCTTAATAAAACTTTTCCATTTGGTGTATTTATGAATTTCATCAAATACCACAACAGGTTTAATTTTATGCAATTGATGCAATCCCATAGATTCTGCGACAGCGTCAGCACCTTTAGAAATTAAATGACGATGTGCTTGCACATCCCAATTGAAATAATAAAATTGTTTAGAGAATTTTTTAGCGCTCAAGCTGACCGTTGTTTTACCCACTTGGCGAGGCCCTGCCAGCAATACCATTTGAGGATATTCCTCATAATGCTCTGTCACCAATATTTCATAAATGCGTCGCATACCCTTTTTCCCACCCCAATGAATCCGACCAATTTACGATATATCGTAAAATAGTCAAGACTAAATTACGATGCATCGTAAAATAGTCGGACTATGGGCGATGTTGTTTTAGCGCCCACGCCACATGTTCGCGCACAATTTCCGAGGGAAAATGCTCGCGCAATTGTAAAGCATGAATAATTTCAGACGAACTCGGCGCATTACCCAACGCAATGGCAATATTACGCAGCCAACTTTCGTAACCGGCGCGACGCATGGCAGAACCTTCGGTTTTTTGTAGAAATATCGCTTCATCCCACAAAAATAATTCAATTAAATCCACATCACGCAATCCATGGCGCGGGCGAAAATCTTCTTCATCAGTCGATTGCGCAAAACGATTCCACGGACAAACCAATTGGCAATCATCACAACCAAAAATGCGATTTCCCATAAGCGGGCGCAAATCTTCAGCAATCGATCCTTTATATTCAATGGTTAAATATGAAATGCAACGCCTGGCATCTAATTGATATGAACCCACAAATGCATTCGTCGGACAAACATCTAAACACGCATGACACGTCCCGCAATGATTTTTAATAGGCTCATCACAAGGCAATGGTAAATCCGTATAAAGCTCGCCAAGAAAAAACCAGGATCCTGCTTCGCGATTTAACACTAAAGTATTTTTGCCAATCCAACCAAGCCCCGCTTTTTCCGCAATAGGTTTTTCCAACACAGGCGCACTATCTACAAATGCGCGATAGCCAAACTGCCCTACCTCGTTGGTAATTTTATTGGCTAATTTTTTCAAACGTATACGAATAACTTTGTGATAATCACGACCTAACGCATAGCGCGAAATATAAGCTTTATTTTTATCTTGCAGCGTTTCAATAATTTTCGGGTCAGGCGGCAAATAATTCATGCGCACAGAAATGATTCTGACGGTGCCTGGCACTAACTGTTCTGGCTTGGAACGTTTAGCCCCATGTTTTTCCATGTATTTCATTTCGCCATGGAAATTTTTTTCCAACCAAATTTTTAATTTGGGTTCATAGGTACTGAGATCAATATCGGTGATACCCACTTGCTGAAAACCACATTCAATACCCCAACGTTTGATATCGGCGACTAATACTGCAAAATTGATTTGATTGTTGGACACGATAACTCTAACCTTACACAACCCTTTTGAGGACACGCTTAAATGCCTGCGAAACTTAACGAAATTTATTCTGCCACACAACTGGCACAACTCGAACAAGCACATTACCAATTATTAAAATTATCGTCATTTAAAGATTATTTAAAACCGCGCGCAAAAACCAGCCATAAAGGTGATTTTGGTCATGTATTGGTCATTGGCGGTGATTTTGGCATGCCAGGCGCACCGTGTTTAAGCGCACTTGCAGCACTACGTTGCGGCGCAGGATTGGTGAGCGTTGCCACGCATCCAGAACATGTCGCTGCTATCGTTGCTGAACAACCGGAAATCATGTGTCATGGCATTGCTCACGCCGAGCAATTATTGCCACTAATACAACATGCTTCCGTTATTGTGATTGGTCCAGGATTAGGCCGCAGCGAATGGTCACAAGAATTATTTGCTTGCAGCATGCAAAGTAATTTACCCATGATTGTAGACGCTGATGCGTTGTATTGGTTATCTCAATACGAAATTGCTAAAGAAAATTGGGTATTAACACCGCACCCTGGTGAAGCAGCGCGTTTATTAAATATTGACACAGACGGCGTGCAACAAAATCGTTTAGCCGCGATTGGCCTATTAAAAATTCAATTCGGCGGCACTATAGTTTTAAAAGGTGCCGGCACATTAGTGTTAGGCAAAGACAATATTCCTTATGTTTGCGCCGATGGTAATGCCGGCATGAGTACGGCTGGCATAGGTGATATTTTAACTGGCGTAATTGCAGCATTAGCTGCACAACATATTCCGTTAGAAAAAGCCGCTGCTTTTGGTGTGTTATTGCATGCTTTAGCAGGCGATAAAGCCGCTGGCAATATCCCACGCGGTTTGATTGCCACTGATTTATTACCTTACTTACGTGAATTGGTAAATTAATTGATGAATATTCGTGATTTAACTTATTTAATCGCGCTTGCGAAATACCAACATTTTGGCAAAGCAGCCAAAGCATGTTTTGTCAGTCAACCTACGTTAAGCGCGCAATTAAAAAAACTTGAAGATGAATTAGGCGTGACATTATTTGAGCGTCACAATAAAAAAGTATTTTTGTCGCCTGCCGCGCAACCATTAATTGACCAAGCACAAACTATTTTACGCGAAACACAACAATTAAAAGAATTAGCACGCACGCAACATGATCCATACAGCGGTCAATTTCGTCTTGGTATTATTCCTACTTTAGGCCCTTATTTATTGCCGCCTATTTTGCCCGTATTGAAAAAACAATTACCGCATGTGCAATTTATTTGGCATGAAGATAAAACGGCAAATATTTTAAATGCGTTACAAAAAGGCCATCTAGATGGCGTCATCCTCGCATTGCCTGTCATGGAACATGGTTTAGAAAAAGTCTTATTATTTAAAGAAGATTTTTATGTGGCGCTGCCCAAACAACATGCGTTAGCTAAACACGCTGTGTTAACGATCAAAGAATTACAACAAGAAAACTTATTGCTCTTAGAAGAAGGCCATTGTTTACGTGATCAAATTTTAGCCGTGTGTCGCGGAGTCAATGAAAACACTGATTTTCATGCAACTAGCTTAGAAACATTAGTGCATTTAGTCGCGTACGATTACGGCATTACATTATTGCCCGCGTTAGCCGCAGAAAAAATAATACGCAAAGATATCGTGATTAAGCCACTCCACAAAAACTCTGCGCATCGCACCATTGGCATGTTGTGGCGCAAACAATCGGCCAAAAAACTATGCGCAGAGAAAATCGCGGAATTAATTAAATCCCTTGCTCTGACTGAATAATCAACGCCTGTCCTGTGGCATGCATAATACCTGCAATACGTAACGCTTGTTGAATCATCTCAGGTGTTGCGCCTTGCTTTTGCAATCCATTGGCGTGCGCATCAATACAAGCGCCACAACCATTGATCACCGAAACACCTAACGAATACAATTCAAAATCCAATTTATCAATACCAGGATTGGCAATAACATTCATGCGCAATTTTGCTGGCATTTTACTGAACTCTTGATTGCTCATTAAATGCACCGCACGGTAATAAATATTATTCATCGCCATAATGGTGCTGGATGCTTTAACCGCATTGATCTGCGTTTCATCCAAATGATCTTTAGCGCACTGCTCAGACGCATCGATTAAATCCTTATTTTTAACCGTATACGCGCAAGCTAATATTGTTCCCGCTGTTTGCGCACTGGATAATCCTGCGTTATCGGTACCGCTTAATAAACTCGACAAGTTCAATTTAATATCTTTGGCAAAATCAGGTAATGCATCTTTAATAGCTAATAATGTGGTCATTTATTTTCTCCTAACCAACGTGAATAGTTTCTTGCCCTTTCTTCCAATTACATGGACACAATTCATCTGTTTGCAATGCATCTAACACACGCAATACTTCTTCAGGATTACGACCGACATTTAAATCCGTCACCATACTGAAACGAATAATGCCTTCGGGATCAACGATAAATGTTGCGCGTTGTGCCACACCTTCGTTTTTATCCAAAATACCTAACGAATGACTTAATTCGCGCTTTACATCCGCCAGCATCGGAAATGGCAATGTTTTCAATTCATCTTTATGTTGTCGCCACGCTAAATGCACAAATTCAGAATCGGTGCTGCCACCTAACACTTGCGCATCGCGATCAGCAAATTCTTGATGTAACTTACCAAATGCCGCGATTTCAGTAGGACAAACAAAGGTAAAATCTTTAGGCCAGAAAAAAACCACTAACCATTTGCCAGGATGGCTTTGATCATGCACATCCGTAAAAGCAGAATTTATTTCATTACTTACGGTTGCTTTCAAACTAAACGCAGGAAATTTATCACCGACGGTTAACATCACTAGAACTCCTATAGAAAAAATAACAGGATGCTTTATAGCAAGGATTGACTAATAAACAAAACTGTTTGTTTCTATAGAATCGATAGATACTACCTATGACAAAAACTCCAACACATAATGAAATGAACGCATTGCAGCAATGGGATCATAAGCCCTACCCATCGCACGCTCTTTTGTCGCATCAAACGTACCGGTTTTAGGATCACTAAAAGAATGTTGCGCGTGACCAAAATAAACAAATGTCCAATCGTTGACTTTCGCGTCTGTCATTTCTTTGGCAAAACTGCTTAATTGTTCGGGTGGCACTTGTGGATCTTCATAGCCATGCAACAATAATATTTTGCTCTTGATCGAATGTGTGGGTAAATCAGATTTAGGATAAACACTGTGCACCCCTATCCCTGCATATAAATCTGCACCACTTCTTGCGATTTCTAACACGCACATTCCACCAAAACAAAAGCCAATAGCTGAAATTTTATTTTTATCTGCTTGCGAGTGTTTTGACACAACATCAAATGCTAACAACGCACGCCTTCTGGTTAAATTTCGATCATGGATAAATGGCATCACTAACTCTATACACCCTTCAAATGTTTGCGATACTTTTGCATCACCATACATATCTGCCACAAACGCAAGATAACCTTGCTCTGCTAATTTTTTTCCGTAATCGAGCGCAAATTCTCCACGCCCTTCAAACGCAGGAAAAACAATCACTGTAGGTTTTGGTTTGCCATCCAAAGAGTCTGGGTAAATAAATTCGCCCACCAGTTTTTGTGCGCCATCAAAATAATCGATTGATTGTGATTTCATTGAGTTTACTCCTTGAAAAAACAAATAAAACTACCTGGGTCTTTGCTGCTCTTCTAGAACCATCTGCTGCACAACTGAAAAATTACTATCCTGATCGACGCGTTTCTTTTTCGCATCTTCTAAATCACTATAAGCACCCATTTTCAATAAGTATATTGCACAAAAAAGATATTTCTCAAACTCTTTATTATTTTCGGGCGTTTTATTTTCATGAACTTTTTGATATATCTTTTCTAACTTCTCAAAAACCCAGTGCAACGCTGTTTTTCTGCTTTTCATATTAGCATCTTGCGCATTAATATCTACGTGATTTTTTTCAACGAGCAACTTCATGTCTTCTGAATTTCCTTCGTGCGCCGCTCGACGCAGTATCTTTTCCAAACCAGATTTCATATCCTGCGCAGAATCAATGTCATACTTTAAACACAACATTGCTTTCTCAAAATCATCCAATGAAACATTCTCTTGCGCCAATAGCAATGAAAATTTTTGGTAATCAGACTCTTCTTCACCACAAGATCCAGCAATCACCTCAGCTTTCGCAACGAAAAGCTCTATTTTTTCTTTTAATTCTTCGCTGACTTGCAAATTTTTTTCAGCTAAAGGCGCTCGATTATGTGGATTACAATCTCGTGCGAGGATCGACTTTCCCTCGTACACTACTTCGGGAGTTCTGGCATCAATCATCGGTGTTGTCATTATTTCTGTTGTTAATGCACATTGGTATTTCTCAGGAATCAAAGCATCAGGGAAATTGATCTTATCCAAACGTTGTTGATTCAGCGAAGCCGTATTTATAATTTCAATGCTGCGAACACCATCAACATCAAACTTTTGCAAAATTTCTACCAGCCTTATATTGATCCCCTTATGAGGAAAAGGAAGATGTAACAGTTCAGAAATCTCTCGATGTACCCAATTGTTTTTATCCGTTTTAACACGCACGGCACGCTTAAAAAAATCGTGATCATCCAAAAACACTAGAAACAGCGGAAGCAAACCCATCGATAATTGCTGAGTAGAAAGTCCTTTTACTCTTCCTGCCTCCAAAAGCCCATTTATTACTGATTGTCCACCATTTAATTCATTGACTAGAACCTGGACACATCCCGCAAAATGAACAGCAGCGGACAACTGATGAATCCCTTCCGCATCTATTTTTCCTTCAATTTCGTTTCCATTGATGTCTTTAATAATCGCTCTATACATAAAAAACCATACCCCTTAAAAACCAACCATTCTCTGTGAAACACTATCAGGCAATTATTAAGGGAATATTAAGAAATGGTCTGCCCCGGGGTTAAAGGACACCAAATTTGATAAGGTTGAAAGATCAGATGAGGCATTAAATGACGAAGAGATACAAGTAAGAATTTAGGCATTAAAATACCACCGGGTATCTGCATAACTCTAATGCCTGGCTTGCTCGAGTTCTTGTAACAGCATTGCGTTGAACATTTTTTGTGTTTTTTTGGCCGCCAACTTCCGTGCTCGTGACGATAGCTTCTTTTTTAGGTTGCTAAAAGGTTTACTCATGATTTGCCTGTCTCCTAATTTAGATTATATTATTGGCCATGAAACTTCGCTGCGCAATCCTTGATGATTATCAACATGTCGCTTTATCCATGGCCGATTGGCAAACGATCGCGCACGATCAAGAAAATTACCGCATTTATTTTCGCGAAGCGTTGGAAGATATTCAGGCGTTTTTGGCAGGGAATCCGGTGAGAAAGCTTTCGTAAAAACATAAGCGAGACCCACACTACCTGTCATGATCCGGGGGTTACCAGGCCAAGAAACGGCACAAACATCGCATTTTATCATAAAAATTAATCTCTTCTTAATGTTCCCAGGATATACTAGACCCAGTTTATTGGTGTTAATGGGGTATTACTTATGGCCAACGAGAAAGAACAAACTTATAAAATTACGGAATCTAATCCGAAAAAGCTCGTTGCCGCGTTCAAAAAATCTGTTGGCAGAGCGGATATTTCTGTAAAGGATTTGGCCGATTATATAGTAAAAACTCAAAAAGAATTATTGCTCGAAACACCCATGGCAAAATACACATTTTTTGAAGAGCTCGCTGCACAATTTAAATTAACACCCGCGCAACACAATGCATTAATGTCTCTGATGATCGAAAAAGAGCAAGAAATCAATGGCACCATTCCTTTAGTCGCTTTCACTACTGGCTCACTTTGCCAATACTATTGCTTATACGTGTTTATCAATAACCGTGATATGTTTAATGAGCACAAAAATGCTATTCTCAAAGCTGCAAATTGCAATGAAAAAGACTTTACCAGCACCATAGTTCCCGCTTTTGAAGCTTCAAAAACTATTTTTTTGTCAGAGAAAGATAAAGCAGCACTGCTTGCAAAATTATCTTGGTGGGATAGATTTTTACTGCGCTACATTGGACAACGAAACGATCATGAGCTCGCACTCCTGCTAAAAGATCCAATAACATTAAAAAAGCGGTTCAGATTTCTTGGGCTAAAAAAATTTATACGTCCGAAAAAGAAAGCAAAAAAAAACCAACTGAAAACTTGGCTTAATGCAGTTAAAAAAATCTTCTCCCACTTTGACCCGAAAAAACTCCTGCTTTCGAAAAAGAAGGTAGAAACAGCTGACAAAAGGCTTGGTTTATTGCTAGCTTATAATGAGTGCTCGATATGCTATAGGATGAATCGTTTGGAGCTACTTGAAAAAACATTAAAGAAATACAATATTACTCCGATTGAGGCACCCACCGAAGAAAAGGGCATTGATCAAGAAATTTTAGCGCTCCAAGAAAAATATGAGTACAAATATAATAAGCTTGGTTTCTGGGATGTAATCACCATTAATGCTGCATTTAATAAAAATCCAGAGTTAGAGCGTCACTTGCTAGCCGAAATTTTTGAACTTCGCAAACTTCTCTTATCAGAGAAAGAAAAGCCTGTTCGTGCGAAAAAAACTCCAGAGAACATAAATGAAATAAATAGCCAATGGACTGAGCTTTATAAAAACGAAGAACAAAAAGACCTCATTAATGAAAAGACAAGATCAATTTCAATCATCTCTCAACCTATCGAAAAAGATTCCTTTACAAAAACCCACAAAACGTTGGAAAAAGAATTTTTGGCGTTGTTCGAACAACCACAAATTATCGAACAAGATTGGAAAAAAGCAACTGACTTGGCTCAGGAGACCTACTCTCTTTATAAAGGGCTCTTCAAACCATCTTCTTCCAAAGAAAAAGCCTTCGCTTCAAAAAGAGAAGCTGCCACTTTTTCGTTGTTAAACACAATCGTTACGAAGATAGAAGAAAACTCTAGTTCAGATATTCCAAAAAAAGAATATCAGATTACAAGCATCGCCGACGGAGATCGAAACTCCACACGCCTAACTGAAGAACAAAAAGCCAAGCTTACCGCGGAAACTATCAAAAAACGTCTTCCTCACACCCCACGCATGCGCACTATTTAAAAGACAGTCGATGAAATTTTGAAATTTAATCAGAATGGTGCGCCCGGAGAGACTCGAACTCCCGACACCCTGGTTCGAAGCCAGGTACTCTATCCAACTGAGCTACGGGCGCAAAGAACGAATGATAACAAAATCGTAGCTAAGCGCACACAAGAGTGTGCCTCTACATTAAAAAATTACACTAACGACAACTTCATTCCTTCATGGCTTGCTGTAAACCCAAGCCGTTCGTAAAAACGATGCGCACGATGGCGTTTTTTAGTTGTGATATCATAGACTTACTCCAATTACCTATAGATTAACACCATGCGCTCACAAAAAAACTTTCGAGTCATTTTAATTATTGGTTTGATATTAACTTTTAATGCGGGGCTTATTAATTCCATCGCACTGATGAGTTTTTATCATCAAGCCGTCAGCTACATGACGGGCAATCTAGTTTATCTGACGTTAAATCTAGACTCTGGCAGTTATCATGTGGCAATAGCCACATTTGTTTTAATTTTGTTTTTTTTAATTGGCGCTATTATTGATGGCGTCATATTGAACCATCAACCATTTCTATTAAACAAAAATTATTTTTTTGTTTTAGTGATTCAATCTGTATTACTTGCCTTGGCAATTTTGTTTTTTAGTAATTCTGATTCAGAACTAGCGTATTTCGGTATTTGTCTAGCGTCGACAGTTTGTGGCATGCAAAATTCCATGACCACGGCATACAGTGGTTCGGTAATTCGCACTACACACATGACAGGTGTTTTAACGGATTTGGGCGTTCAAATTGGCCATTATTTACGCGGGCAAAGACACAACGTGTGGCTCATTCAATTCTTTACCATGACACTCATGACGTTTGTTGCAGGAAGTTTCGCTGGCGTATTTCTTTATATGCATTATGTCGTGGATGCGCTATGGCTTTCGGTATTAATTACATTTTGTCTTAGCTTGAGCTATTTATTAAAACCAAAAAAATCCGCGAATACTGCATAAAAAAAATGGTGCGCCCGGAGAGATTCGAACTCCCGACCACCAAGTTCGTAGCCTGGTACTCTATCCAGCTGAGCTACGGGCGCATAATGGACTAACAACATTTACTACTGGCGGAGAGGGAGGGATTCGAACCCTCGATGGAGCTTTTGACCCCATACTCCCTTAGCAGGGGAGCGCCTTCGACCACTCGGCCACCTCTCCGAAGGCCGCGAAGTATAGCATCCTAATTATTAAATTAAAGCTTTAACAAGCTTATAGGATTAAATGGCGCAACACCATTCATTGAGCCACCTACAACGGCTGGGGTAGTCCAAGATTTTCCACTGACATCCGTCACGGTTACTTGGTAATCCCCTGCTTTTAACTGCGCCGGCTGAGACGGAACAAGCGATAACGTTGCCAAACTTCCCAACGGCAACACTAACGAGTTGGCATTAGGCTTAGCTTGCACAAGATAATAATTATGAATTTGATTTTCTTTCAACGTGCTCAACTGCTTCACACCATAATCCACCACCATATTACCTTGCGCATTTTTAACCGCCACATCAACAATAAACGCACCGTATGTATCAGCCCCTTGATTGCGATAAAGCGTTAAGGCGAGATCACCATTTTTTTGCAAATCCGCGTGCAATTTAATATTCATCGACACCGCAGGATTATGGAAAGGTCCCCACACACCACCCACAAAATATTGATTGGTGAATAATACAAAACCCAACGTCAGCGCACTGATAACTAATGCATAACGTTTGCCGGTTTTATAATGATGAATAAATGATAATTCGGGAGAGATAAAAAGCCCCCACCAACGATGCTCAACCAAATAATGAAATTTTCTGAAAATTAACGCATCAACAGAATAAGGCCCACTTCCCGCTAAAAACAAACACATCCCGATACCAATACCAAATGTCGCGACCGTCCATTCATCCAAACACGTAGTTCCCATCCATCCAGCAACCAACATTAAATTAATGAAAAGAAAAATTAATATCAGCCCTAAAAATCGTGTGCCAAATCCTATTAATAACAATACGCCTATGGTTAATTCGACAATAGTAAAAAACCAAAGAAATGTTAATAACGCTTGCGGATGTGTTACCACATAATTGAGAAACATTTTTGTCCACATAGCATGCGCGAGAAAATGATTTAATTTGATGCCTTCATATAAGGCGGAATGTGGGTTAAGTGATTCTGGTTTTAACACTAAGCGTCGCCAACCGGCGGCAAATAAAATCCAAGCACATACCCAACGTAGTGGCATTAAAAATAAACCTGCAATGCGTGGTTTTACCGCGTGCGTATCATCTAACGAAAAAGCCATGTCATTCTCCTAGCATAAACGAACACTACCCAGTATGATTTGCGCCCATGAGCAAGGCACTTTTTAAATCCACATCTACCGTTTCTTTAATGACACTTTTTTCGCGCGTCTTAGGTTTTGTGCGCGACATGGTGGCGGCTCAAGTCTTCGGTGTCAATGCTAGCGTCGATGCTTTTTTAATTGCGTTCAAAATTCCTAACTTTATGCGCAATTTGTTTGCTGAAGGATCTTTTTCGCAAGCGTTTGTCCCGGTGTTATCACAATATCGCCAACAAAAATCCCATGATGAAGTACGCGCACTCATCAGCCATGTCACCGGTTGTTTAAGCGTCATACTATTAATAGTAACGATCATCGGCGTATTGGCCACACCCGTATTAGTGTTTATTTCAGCGCCAGGATTAGACCCTTACCGTTTTTATCTTGCCTCACACATGCTGCGTATTACATTCCCGTATTTAATGATGATTTCCATTGCCGCGTTGGCAGGCTCTATTTTAAATAGTTACGGTGTATTTTCTGTACCCGCACTTGCGCCATCACTATTAAATGTTTGCTTTATTATTGCTGCATTATTTTTCAGAAAATATTTTACCGTTCCTATCGAAAGCCAAGCCTGGGCAATTTTTATAGCCGGTATTGTGCAAATTGGTTTTCAATTACCCTTTTTAAAACGCGCAGGATTACTGCCGCGCCCTAGAATTAATTGGCAAGACCCCGGCGTGCGACGAATTTTAAAATTAATGATTCCCGCCATGTTTGGTTCGTCCGTCGTACAAATTGGTTTATTGGTAAACACCATTTTCGCGTCTTTCCTAAAAGTCGGCAGTGTGACATGGTTATATTATTCCGAACGTTTAGCTTATTTTCCATTAGGTGTTTTTGGTGTAGCACTCGCTACCGTTATATTGCCTCATCTTTCGCGTCAATTTGCCAAACAATCCGACGCAGGATTTCAAAGTGCATTAGATTGGGGAATTCGTTGTAATGTGATTATTGGCCTACCTGCAACAATTACGATGTGGTTATTAGCAGGACCTATGGTAGCGACATTATTTCAATACGGTCATTTTCATCGTTACGATGTACTCATGACACAAAAAAGTGTGATTGCGTATGCGGTAGGCTTGCAGGCTTTCATGCTCGTCAAAATCTTATCGTCCGCTTTTTACGCGCGCCAAGATATCAAAACGCCCGTAAAAATTGCTGTGGTCATGGTGTTATTTAATATTATCTTAAATGCTATTTTAATTTTTCCGTTGGCGCATGCAGGATTAGCATTAGCCACATCATTATCGTCTTGCACTAACGTTGGATTGCTTTTATTTTTATTGTACAAAAAAAATATTTATCGTTTCCAAGCAGGCTGGGGTTTATTTTCGTTGCGTTTATTAGTTGCCAATGCCGCCATAGGATTTTGGTTAGCGTATCAACAAGGACCATTAGCACAGTGGCTTAATTGGCATGCGAAAGAACGAGTCGAGCATCTATTTTTCTTAATGATCTCCGCGATTATTTTGTATTTCGTCGTGCTGTGGATTAGCGGATTACGGTTTAAACATTTGCGAGCGATAAGCGAAAATTAAATTTTCTTCAACACTCGATACGCGGCGAGCAAATAAATTACCATGGACCATAACGTTAAAAACGCGGCTACCCATAATAAAATTAGCGAAGCAATAACACTCAAGTAACCTAATGATCCCGGCAATTCAGCCAGCAATCCTGTTACTGCCATCATTTGCACAGTAGTTTTAACTTTGCCCAGAAAAGAGACGGCTATTGTTGTTTGCTTACCAATTTCTGCCATCCATTCACGCAATGCAGAGACTAAAATTTCGCGCCCAATAATAATAGCCGCGGGAATTGTTAATAAAATTTGAATTTGTTGATAGTTGCCGACAATTAATACTAACGCTACGGCAATAATTAATTTATCCGCGACGGGATCTAAAAAACGCCCAAAGGCAGAAATTTGTTTTAATTTGCGCGCCAAATAACCATCAAACCAATCCGTAATAGCGGCCAACGCAAAAATAACGGCGCAAACAAAATGCGCCCACGGCCAAGGCAAATAATAAATAACAACGAAAATAGGGATAAGCAATACGCGAAATAATGTTAGGCCATTAGGGATGTTCATAATAACGTCTCAAAATTAATAATTTACGGCGACAATGTACCACTTATTTAAATCAATGCAATGCGCGATAAATCTGTTCGGCAAGTGCGGCGCTAATGCCAGGCGCTTTAGCAATTTCTTGGCAGCTTGCACGCTGCAATTCTTGTAACCCGCCAAAATGGCGCAACAATGCTAACCGGCGTTTGGCGCCAATACCGGTAATATTTTCCAAGACGGATTGATGCCGTGTTTTGGCACGCTTTTTACGATGCTGTGTGATGGCAAAACGATGCGCTTCATCACGAATATATTGGATCAAATGCAACAGCGGATCATCAGAAGGCAAATGGTGCGCCTGTGCTTTATCAGTAAACCAAAATTGTTCGAAGCCTGGTTTGCGTGCTGCTCCTTTTGCGATGCCAATTAATACGACGTGTTTAATATTCAATTCAGCAAATACTTTTTTCGCTTGTGTGAGCTGCCCTTTTCCACCGTCAATCAACACCAATTCTGGAAATAATTTTTGCTCTTGTTGCATCACTGAATAACGCCGATAAAGTGCATTATATAATGCGGCATAATCATCGCCTGGCGTAATATCTTCCACATTAAATTGACGATACGCTTTTTTCTCCGGGCCTAATGCTGAAAAAACGACACAAGAAGCAACCGCACTTTCACCACCGCTGTGACTGACATCAAAACATTCCACGCGCGTTAATTTTTTCACACCACTCCAGATTTGTAAGGCACGCCATTTTTCTTGAAAACGTAATTGTTCGACATAGCGCGCTTTTAATGCCAGTTCTGCATTTTGTTTGGCCATACTGATCCATTTTAATTTATCGCCACGCGTGGGAACCACTAATTTCACAGGCTTTTCGCGCCATTCGCTCAACGCACTTTCTAGCCATGCTTTTTCTGGCAGTGGTTGATCAATTAAAATTTCAGCGGGAATCTCCGCGTTTAAATAATATTGTGGAATAAACGCATTTAAAATTTCACTCGCTTGGCTTAAGGCAACCACCTGCGGAAAATAAGTGCGCGAACTCATCAATTGCCCTTCACGAATGGTTAAGCATTGCACAGCAGCAAGCACGGCGGAATGATAAAGCGCAAACACATCCAACGAATTTTTGCCTTTATCCATAATTTGCGGCATTTGAATTTGACGTAAATTGGCAATTTGATCACGGTATTTGGCAGCTAATTCATATTGTTTTTGTTGCGAGGCTTGTGTCATTTGTTCTTGCAACATGGTTATTATCTGTACATTTTTGCCTTGCAATAAAGCCAACGCATTGTCCACATCAACCTGATAATTTTCTTTGTTAATATAATTTACGCAAGGCGCGGTACATTTATGTAATTGATACAACATACAGGGGCGCGATCGATGCGCAAAAAAACTATCGCGACAAGTGCGTATTTTAAAAATACGCTGCATAAGCTTGATCGTTTGGCGCACCGCTTGCGTACTCGGATACGGCCCAAAATAATGATAGTGCTCGCGATCTTTCTGGCTAATTTTATTAGCACGCAAAGAACTGATGCGCGGATAAGGATGTTTGGAAATCACAATATATAAAAACGATTTATCATCACGTAATAAAATATTGTATTTTGGCTGTAGTTTTTTAATCCATTGATTTTCAAGAATGAATGCTTCGTTTTCAGTGGCCGTGGCAGTAACTTCAATACGTTCAATTTGTGCAACTAATTGCGCAATGCGCTGACTGTGCGTATTTTTTTGAAAATAGCTTTTGACGCGCTTTTGTAATTGTCGCGCTTTACCGACATATAAGATTTTCCCGCGTGCATCAAAGAATTGATACACGCCTGGCAACGTAGGAAGGGAGTCAAAAAAATGTTTATTCTTTTTTATCGTTATCAAGATCAACCAATCCATGTCGAATGGCCAATAATGCCAATTCAACATCGGTCTCCACACCTAATTTTTCATACAAACGATAACGATAGGTATTCACTGTTTTTGAAGTGATGCATAATTTATCAGCAATTTTTTGAATTTTAGCGCCAACACTCACCATTAATAACACTTGTAATTCACGTTCAGATAAATCGGTTAATGGAGAAGTATCACTGGCTTCATTGCCATTACGCGCCATCGTTTTTAATGCCATTTGTTGCGCGATGGCTGTGCTGACATAACGTTGGCCGGTATACACTTTACGAATCGCATCGGCTAACTCCACTGACGCAGAATCTTTTGCTACAAAACCAGACGCGCCCGTTTGCATCAAACGTGAAGGATAAGGATCATCATGACAAGAGGTAACAGCAATAATGCGAACATCTGGATAAGAATGCATCAAACGACGCGTGGCTTCTAAACCACCAATTCCCGGCATTTTGACATCCATTAAAACGATGTCGGGTTTCTTCTCACGTACCACGCGGATCGCTTGTTCACCGCTGGTCGCTTCACCAATAATTTTAATACCTGATTCTTTTTCTAATAAAGCTTTCAAACCCATACGTACTAATTCGTGGTCATCGACAAGTAATACATTGATATCCATGTGGTTTCCTCTTTATTTTAAGCGTATCCAAATCATTGGCGGAGAGGCAGGGATTCGAACCCTGGAAGGGGGATACCCTTAACGGTTTTCAAGACCGCCGCTTTCAACCGCTCAGCCACCTCTCCAAAAGACTTATTATGACGGGTCGAGAGCATAGCATTTTTTATGTTAAACTCCAGGGGTTCATCCACCCAGATTGGAGTTTACTATGTCACAAGATAATACGGTTGTTCGCGCTGGATTGGGCAGTTCAATTTTTGAAACCAATAAAGTGTTACGCAATACCTACGCCCTCCTTTCCGTTACTTTAATTTTCAGCGCAATCACCTCCGGCTTAGCCATGGTCACCAACGCGCCGCCACTAAGTCCTTTTATTGTGTTAATCGCTTATTTTGGATTACTTTTTTTAACTAACGCCACTAAAAATAGCCCCATGGGAATTGTGTCGGTTTTTGCACTCACTGGTTTTATGGGTTACACCTTAGGCCCCATTCTTAATTTTTATTTACACAATATTGTTAACGGCCAACAATTAATCATGATGTCGTTAGGTGGCACAGGCGTTATTTTTGTAGCGCTTTCTGGTTATGCCATTGTGAGCAAAAAAGATTTTAGTTTCATGACCGGGTTTTTAATGGCCGGCATGATCGTGGCATTTCTAGCCTCGCTTGCTGGATTATTTATGCATCTTCCTATTCTTATGCTCGCTGTCGCGGCAGCATTTATTTTAATTTCATCGGGTGTGATTTTATTGCAAACCAGTCAAATCGTATTAGGCGGTGAAACGAATTACATTATGGCAACGATTACGTTATATGTTTCGTTATACAATATTTTTATTAGCTTATTGCAATTATTAAGCTTTTTTAGCGACCGTCGTTAAATAACGCATGGCAACGGTTTTACTGATTCGTGCTGTATCTGTGCAAGCGGTGCAACAAGCACGCCAACTATTAGAAAAAGGCGAAACGATTTCGCTCGTTTTTTTCTATCTTGATGGCGTGTTGCAAGCATTTAGCGAATCTGACTGGTCATCGCTCGCACAACGTTATGCACTTAAATTAATGGTTTGCCAAAGCGGCATTAATGATCGTCAATTACACAATGAAAAAATACTCCTGCCTTTTAGCGCAGGAACGCTCGCAGATTTTTTTCATTATTTATCTCACACACAGCATTGCTTAACGTTTGACGCTTAACCTATGACAACTATTTGCTGCCTCATTGAAAAAGCGCCCTCTGCCACACTCTATGCCAAAGAAAGCTTTGCGTTTGTGATGGCGAGCGCCAATATTGCCGAACCTTTAACACTAGTTTTTGCAGGCGCTGGCATTTTGCAGCTGAAAAAATTGGCACTGGATGCACAGCAAAAAAACCACACGATTGGCTATCAAGCACTGAATCTTTATAAGCTAGCGGAGATTTATGTGGTCAAAGAAGATTTTTTGGCCAGCGCGCTTAAAATAGATGATTTATTACTTGAACCCAAACTCCTGGATGAGCAACAATTGCCAGCCTTGCTTCAGGCACAAGATTTTGTTTTTAGATGGTAATAAAATTACGTCATTGCGAGGAGCGCTAGCGACGAAGCAATCTAGAAACTCTAGATTGCCACGGCACCTTCGGTGCCTCGCAATGACGAGATTAGTGATAAGTAAATTTGGAGTTTCATAAATGCAACAAACCATTGGTATCGATAAGATTAACTTTTATATTCCACGCTACGCGCTATCTCTCGAAACACTTGCCAAAACTCGCAACATTGAACCCAATAAATTCACCGTTGGCCTTGGTCTTAACAAAATGAGCATCTGTGCACCTGATGAAGATATCGTGACGTTAGCTGCTGAAGCGGCCAAACCTATCTTGTCCAAAGAAGATTTAACAACCATCGATACTCTCCTTTTTGCGACGGAATCTGGGATTGATCAATCTAAATCGGCTGGCGTTTATGTACACCGCTTATTAGGTTTATCGTCTCGCTGCTCTGTCGTCGAATTAAAACAAGCCTGCTATAGCGGAACCAGTGCCATTAACATGGCATGCGCATTAGTGACACAACACCCTCAACGTAAAGTACTCGTGATCGCCGCGGATATTTCACGCTATGGTTTAAATACGCCGGGCGAATCCACACAAGGTGCTGGCGCTGTAGCTATTCTCATTAGCGCTAATCCAAAAGTTCTAGCGCTGGATTCACGCCGTGGTGTGTTTACTGAAGATGTTATGGATTTCTGGCGCCCAAATTATCGCGAAGAAGCATTAGTGGAAGGCAAATTTTCCACTGAAATGTATTTAAAAGCACTCACTGAAAGCTGGCGACATTATCAACAACAAACAACACTTACATTTCAAGATCACGCGGCTTATTGTTATCACGTGCCCTACCCGCGCTTAGTGGAAAAAGCGCATGCGAAATTAGCACAATTCAATCAAGCCTCAACAACTGATCTAGAAGCTTCACTCAATTATTGTCGCTTAATTGGCAATACATATACGGCCTCACTTTACATCAGCTTGATTTCTTTGCTGGCTAACAGCAAAACCACTCTTGAAAACCAACGCATTGGTTTTTACAGTTATGGCTCAGGTTGCGTGGGTGAATATTTCTCCGGTATCGTGCAAAAAGATTATCTGAAACATTTAAACGTTGCCGCTTGGGAAAAAATGTTGCAACAACGCCAAACAATTGATTGCGCACAATACGAGAAGTGGTATCTTGAACGGCCCAACGGTGATGGCGGTATTTATGTAACGCCGGCCATTCAGCACAGCGGTTTTCGTTTCAAAGGGGTGACTGATCACCAACGTCAATACGAAAGTATTTAGAGGAAGTAAGGAAACGCCATGACGGATGATATTTTCAAAAGTGATTTGGATGATGATCTGGATGACATCCTTCAAGAAGCGACAGGAAAATCCCACAAAAAAGCATCCTCTTTAATGACGCTTAGCCAAATTTCACGAGAAGAAATGGCGGAATATTTACATTTATTATTACGCCGTTTTTGCACACTCACTATTTATGTTATCGAACCTTACATTCCTCTTACCGAAGGCGAACCATTAAAAATTCCTGCGGGCAAACGCTTTAGTGTTTACGATTACGGCGGACGCTTAGTGATTTCCGCTAATGATCCCATTTTATCGGATTTATTTGTTTCAGGACCTTTTTTAAGCGCCATTCAAGAAGCCCTTAATTTATTACAACAACTTGGCGCACAAGAAATTGCGGTATTAGGTGATTTACGTGGTAAACAATTTTTGTGGGCGCAATGTGAGATGTTAAAACTTGCGCAACAAACTGCACCGAGCTTGGTTAACTTTAATCCGGCGCAGCAATTTAATGATAAATTCGAATTTATTAAACGTTATTTAAAAGAACATGGAATGGAGCCACGCTTAAGTCCTGTTCCAAAAAGTTGATCGAAGTCACCACACTACTTGTCACCCCGCATTTATTGCGGGGTCTGGCAAATGTTTAAAATTTTACCAGATGCCGCAACAAGTGCGGCATGACAGAGCGGGAATGACACTTAATCATTTCAAGAAATAATAAGGAATAATCATGAAAATAAAACCAACATTACTTTTTTTACTATTATTTTTACTCCCACTTCCTGCACTTGCCTGGAACGCGATGGGTCATCGCGTAATTGCACAAATTGCGTACGATCACTTAACACCAAAAGCCAAAGCGCGCGCTAATCAATTAATTGGTTATTTAGCGAATGCGTATCCTTACAGCAGTAGTTTTCAAACGGCGGCCGTGTGGGCAGATAGCCTGCGCAATGATGATGTGAATGCATTCAATAGCTGGCATTTTTACGACGAAGGCGTGAGCTTTGATGGCACGCCTACACAACCTACACCCACGCCGAATTTAGTTTGGGCGGTTAATCAATGTTTGACGGTACTCAAAAGTCCAAATTCCAATCAATTTGAAAAAGCGTTTTTCTTGCGTTTTTTAATGCATTTAACAGGCGATGCGACACAGCCATTACATTGTGCAGATTTATATAGCAAACAATTTCCGCAAGGTGATCATGGCGGCAATTTATTTCCTATTATTAATTCGCCATTTCATTTTCTGCATCCCTTTTGGGATGATGGATTAGGTTTATTAAGTCACAATTGCCAGGGCTATCCGTACAAATCAGCGCAAGCAAGTTGCATTGCGGATGAAATTCAAATGCAATATCCGGAAAGTTATTTCGGCGCTAACGCACAAGATTTTAATCCGCAAGATTGGGTTAATCAAAGTCACGCGATTGCGGTTAATTTTGCGTATAAAATTCAACCGAATACAGCACCTTCACCAGCATATATTGAAAAAGGCCAGGAAATTACCAAACAACAATTAGCCATCGCCGGTTATCGTTTGGCGAATTTGTTGAATAGTTTGTTTGCTTAATTGTTTTCACTTTACCTATTATTTTCTTCGTATTGTTATTGGCGATGATTTTGGCGGCAACAACGAGCAAGCAGAAGAATTTGATATTTGCAATTTTTCTGTAAAATAATTTTTCCAACGATCTATTTGTGCTCCTGATTTTTTACTCGCCTCTACAAAGTCTCCATCAGTCACACCAAAACCCAAAGCGATCCATTCATGTGCGGTACGATGTTCAATCCTTGCATTTGGTAATCTTTCTTTGACGCCATTTATAAATCCCAACAGCATGTTAACTAAATCTTTTTCACTTTTTGCTGCTGCTATTTTCAATTCACATAACATTTGTTTGATGGCCGTATCTTGAGACTGTTTTATCAATAAATCTGCATTACCAATTATCATGTTATAATCTACCAACATCTACTCTACCCCTATCTTCTTTAAACTTAACCAAAACCGCGTATTTTACGCAACAACCTCGACTTATCAATGGCTCAAAACCTAATTTTCGGGTTTACGTGAGGCTTCAAAGGCAATAAAGTAGGGGCACGACGCATCGTGCCCCTACGGCAAATCAATTCATATTAGAGGAACTACTAGAAAATGCTTGATTGTAAAGAATTCCCCGACCACATTGAAACATCACTCAGCGGCAAGTTATTAATGACGGTCGCACAATTAAATAAAACAACGGCCTTTAGCAATGAAGAACGTCATCAATTTGGCTTATTAGGAAAAATTCCTTATCGCGTAGAAAACTTATCCGAACAAATGGCGCGCGCGTACGCACAATATGCGCAATACGAAGAAGATATTCAAAAGCATATTTACCTCAATAATCTGCACGACAAAAACCAAGTATTATTTTATCGATTAATCAGCGAACATCTTGCCGAAATGCTGCCCGTTATTTATACGCCAACGGTAGGCACAGCAGTGCAAGCGTTTAGTCGTGAATTTCGCCAGCCCCGCGGATTATTTATAAGTTACCCCGATCAAGAATATATCGATGAAATTTTAGATAATCGTTCTAATCCAGATATTGATTTAATTGTTGTCACGGATGGCGAAGGCGTATTAGGCATTGGTGATCAAGGCATTGGCGGCATCAATATTCCCATTGCTAAATTAATGGTTTACACCTTGTGCGCTGGCATTAGCCCATTAAAAACATTGCCTATTATGTTGGATGTCGGCACCAACAATCCGCAACATTTACATGATCCATTTTATTTAGGTTGGCGACACGAGCGCTTAAAAGGCAAGGAATATGATGATTTTATTGCTAAATTTGTCGCGGGCGTCCAACGCAAATTTCCCAATGCATTTTTACACTGGGAAGATTTTGGTCGCGATAATGCCCGACGCATTTTAGATAAATATGAAGACAAATGTTGTACATTTAATGATGACGTTCAAGGCACCGGCTGCGTAACATTAGCCGCTATTTTGTCCGCCATAAAAATAACTGGCACCACATTAGACGAACAACGCATTATTATTTTTGGTGCAGGTACCGCAGGTACAGGTGTGGCCGATCAAATTTATTCCGCCATGTTACGTTGTGGTCTTACTGAACATGAAGCGCGAAAACGTTTTTGGTTAATTGATCGACATGGATTAATTACAAATAATATGAGCGATTTAACGCTGGCGCAAAAACCCTATGCGCGTGATGCAAGTGATACTCAATCATGGCCCAATACTGATTTATTGGAAACAGTGACACAAATTAAACCGACCATTTTAATTGGTGCTTCCGCACAAGCAGGACGTTTTAATGAAGCAGTAATTAAAACCATGGCAAGTCACGTTAAACAACCGATTATTTTACCGTTGTCGAATCCAACGAGTTGCATCGAAGCCACACCGGAACAATTGATTCACTGGACAGAAGGTCGCGCATTAATTGCGGCTGGCACACCATTTAAACCAGTCACTTACGCGAATAAAACTTATGTTATTTCACAGTGCAATAACGCCCTAATTTTTCCTGGTATTGGTTTAGGTGTACTAGCCGTACGCGCAAAATATTTAACCAAAGATATGTTATGGGTGGCGACACAAACGCTAAGCGAATTTTGCCACGATGCCATTTTGCCTGGATTAGATAAAGCACGAGAAACCGCATTTTTAATTGCGGTTAATGTTGCCAAACAAGCGATGAAAGAAGGATTAGCACGCACATCATTGCCTGAAAATATTACGCTGGAAGATCATATTCGTTCATTGATGTGGCATCCGGAGTATGTGCCGTTGGTATTGAAATAATTAAACCTTCCGCTCCGCATGCAGCACATTCGGCAAATGTTTCAAATGATCAATAACTTTGCCCAACAATGACATGCTTTGAATTTCAATGGTTAAATTCACATGTGCTTCATTAGAATTTTTATCGGTGCCCGTATGAATGCCCAATAAATTAATTTTTTCAGCGGCCAATAATGTCGTGATATCACGCAATAATCCATGACGATCGAACGCGCGCAAATAAATATCCACGGGATAAAGTTTGCTTAATTTCGTGCCCCACTCCACTTCCACTAAACGTTGTGCTTCTTTGCCTTGCACACGCAATACATTTTCACAATCGCGACGATGAATACTCACGCCTTTGCCTAATGCGATATAACCAATAATGGGATCACCCGGAACCGGTTTACAACATTTGGCCATTTGCGTGAGAAAACTGCCCACACCAACAATTTGAATATCATCTTTGGTTTTTCTTTTCGGTGATTCTGTTTTTATTGTTTTTTCACTCTTCACTACTTTTTCGACTTTTTCCAATGTTTCCTGCGGTTTTTTCTCTTCTTGCGCTTCGTCTAATGCGCGAAACCAATGCTGCAATTTGGCGCGCGCACGCGGACTTTTTAAATAACCCAAATGCGGATTTAACCAATCGCGACTCGGGTTAGGTTGTTTAGTCGTTAAAATTTCAACCCGATCACCGGTATTTAACGCATGCGTTAATTGCACAATATGGCCGTCCACTTTCGCGCCTTTACAACGATGCCCTACTTCACTGTGAATATTGTAAGCAAAATCGAGCGGCGTTGAACCTTGCGGTAAATCAATAATGTCGCCCGCGGGTGTAAACACATAAACGCGATCCGCAAATAAATCTTGATTAGTGGGCAATGCTTTATCGCGCGAAACTTCTTTTTGCCATTCCATAATTTGACGAAGCCAAGCAATTTTCGCTTCATAACTAGAGGCTTGTGTACCACCTTCTTTATAACGCCAATGTGCGGCTACACCCAATTCGGATTCTTGATGCATTTGCTGCGTGCGAATTTGCACTTCAACATTTTTATGTTCTGGCCCAACAATTGCTGTGTGAATAGAACGATAACCATTCGGTTTAGGATGCGTAATATAATCATCAAATTCTTGCGGAATTTGTTGCCATTGGCCGTGCACAATACCCAACACACCATAACAATCTTCAATAGTTTGCACTAATACTCGCACAGCACTGATATCATAAATTTCACTGTAATCAGCTTTTTTACGCTGCATTTTGCGATAGATACTATAGATATGCTTTACACGCCCCGTGATTTCAAAATTTTTAATGCCTTCTTTCGTTAACGCTTCGCGCAACAACTGCATCATTTTTTCAATATACTTTTCGCGCTCAACACGTTTAGAATCTAATTTTTTGGCAATTTCTTTGTAAATTTCTGGCTTTAAATAACGTAGACATAAATCTTCCATTTCCCATTTTAATTGCCCCACGCCTAAACGATTAGCAAGTGGCGCATAAAGATCTAACGTTTCTTGCGCTAATTTCTTCTGCTCTGACGTTTTTGTTTTCGCTGCACGCAATAACCACAAACGTTCTGCCAGTGTAATTAATACCGCGCGCACATCGGAAGCCATCGCCAACAACATCTTGCGCAAATTTTCAAGCTGCGCGCCGGCACGTTGTTCCAAATGTTGCAATTTTTCGAGCGAACGCATTTGCTGCGCATCACGCAATAACTTTGCGCTGCTTTCACCTAATTGTTCTGCGATTGTGTCGAAATGAATGTCGTTATGTTGCAAGGCAGGATAAATAATACTGGCCGCAATTCCTTCGCTGTCTAAACCCAAATCCAATAAAATTGTGGCAATGCCAATGCCTTTTTCCAATTGCTCTTGTTGCTCGGGTGTATATAAATTAATGGCGTTTTGCAGTGGTACCACTTCTTTTGGCCCACGTGTTTTTGCAAAGTGATTCAACCACGCAGCTGCATCAGTAAATGTCACATGTTTCGGCATACTATTTCCCTATAAAAAAACGGAGCCGTAGAGCTCCGTTTTGAAGTTTTGAAAAAGCAGGTAATTATTATTTTTTCGTCTTAGTCGGACTGTTGCTCGGACTGGTGACAGGTGTTTCAATAACAAACTGAAGCGTATCATTATCTTTATTTTCTTTTTTTTCATTACTCGAAACCGCCTTATCATCATTATTATTTCCCTCATTTTCGGGTAGCACCCCTGTGTTATTAAGCAATAATTGATCCAACGCTCCAAGGGTTTTCGAATGATCTTCTTCCTCATCCTCATTAGCGCTCGACTGCGAAGCTTCCGCCTTTAGAGCATCTACACGACTCTCCAAGTACTTATTCGCTTCAGGATCCGTAATATTATCCTTTGTTTCTGGAGTGATATCAGATATCACTTCTACCTTTTTATCAGCGCTAGTTATTGGAGTATTTGCGGCTAAGATGGTCGCGATTTTGGTCGGTGATCCATTTTGAGCTGGCGCCTGATCCTTACTCAACCCATCATTCTTAGGCGACCCACCTTGATCAGTAGATACCGAAGAACTTATTGTATCAGCCAATTTCCTCTGATGTTCTGTAATAAATTTCAATACATCAGGAGGCAATATCCCCTTATTCTTTTCGTTAAGATTTAAGAAATAGCAGTTACCATCGGGTCGCTCGACAACCAATATAGGATTCCCTTCACAAATGCCAGAGCTTAAGTCCTTCTTTATTTCTCCATTTTCTTTCAGAACAATTATAGTTCGCGGCGGCACGAAAGATGTTGATAACTCATCGGCTGTAGCCTTTTGCAAATCTATCTTGCGCTCTACATCTCTTCTTACTGTATTTACCACTATTGCTCGCTGACTCAGATCTCTGGTACGACGATAGGCAAAACACTCTATCGCAGCATCACGCCAAGTTTTTTTATCCCCAACAAGATTCAAACAGTCGAATACCGCTGCTAAATCGCTGTGCAAGTTATTTAAATTAGATGCACTGCTCTGTGGCGAAGATGCTGGAGTATTGTTGGGCTTTTCAACATGAAACTCACGGGTCTGTGCAATAATTCTTGCCGACGAGCTACTAAGCGACGACGGCTGAGAGCTCTGAGGAGAATTTCCCGATACATCTGCTATATTTTGATTCGACAAAGCCAATGGCGTTGTTCCTGAATTAATAAACATCGAAGATCTATTTTTTCGAGCACTAATTGTTATTTTTGGCTGAAATGTCTCATAGATCTCTTTTTCCCATTGAAGATCCTTAGGCGGATTTGAAGGCAGCAATAAGAAATATTTCTCATCATCATTTTTATAAAGAAACAAACATCCGTTCAGATTGTTTTGATCAAAAGTATAATACGCACACGGCTTTTTGTTTGGCCCAATAACAACAAGAGATCTACTCAGTTTCTTTAATATATCTGCTGTTGGCTGAGGATCTAAAGAAATTAGTTTCTCCGAAGATGATTCCAATACCAATGAACCTTTGGCAAAGTCTAATAATTCTTGATAAGAAAGCTTACTGTTAGCTTGATCTTTTAATAAGGAATCCAATTTCTTTTTAAGGTCATCGACAATACCTGCAGTAATCTGCTCAAGAAACGTCATTGAACCACGCTTCTCTGACGTACTTGATACCGACGAATGATTATTTAAAGAGGTTGAGTTACTCTTAGCATCATCCAACATCTTGTTCAACTTCGCCAGCTCCCTCACTTGATCACTTCCGAAATCTTTTGGAACGCGGCCTCTTGCTGGAGACGGCAAAGGAGTCAAACAAGTTTTCACTACATCTTTGCAGGCATCATAGGCAGAATTTCGATACTCTACTGGTAAACTACTCGCGGAAACAGTGCCTACAAAATTACTGACTATTTTATCCAGCTCAGTAAAGCCAACTCTCGATCCACCCTGCTGATGCAGATCTATTGCAGATGTTACTTTACCTACTAGCTCAGCCACTTTTTTAGCATTAAAATCAGCAGCTATTTGTTGATGAGGTTTCATTATTTCTTCGCAAGCTTCACGAACAGACTTCTGAGACTCCTCTGGCAACTTACTCTTAGAAAGATTACTTTCAAAATCAGCGAATATTTTCTTCAACTGATCTGAATTAGGTTCTGTTTTTTCTGCATTTTCCTTATATTGATTTATCGCAACTACAAATGCATTCACTAACCCGGCCACTTTCTTAGCATTGGCGGTCTGAATAGCGATCTGCTGGTGAGGTTCTATTATTTTTTCACCAATCTCACGAGCAGCTTTTCGAAACTCGTCGCTTAGCAACTTACTCGTCGAAAGATTACGTTCAAAATCTTTGTATATTTTCTCTAGCGCAGCTGGGTCAGCTTCTGCTTTCGCTTTTGCATTTCCCTCATATTGATTTATCTGAGCTACCAGCCCACTCACCAATTTGATCACTTCTTTAGCGTTAGGACTTAGAACTTTAAA
Source organism: uncultured Pseudomonadota bacterium (assembly GCA_963712965.1). GTDB lineage: Bacteria > Pseudomonadota > Gammaproteobacteria > DASZBR01 > DASZBR01 > CAVQJZ01. Next base: position 35,779 of record CAVQJZ010000007.1, read on the forward strand.
CTCATCTTTTTCATGAGCATCGAAAAACTTTCTAACATCTTCCTGCAACTTAACAGACGACGCACCTACGTAAAGATATGAATTTGAAAGCATTGAAAGAAGCTTAGGTTTTAACACCAAAAGAGCCGTTGCCTTCGCTTTGGAATCTCTGTTGCCAGGATTCTCGCTAAAAAGAGTCATTTGCTTGAGAAGCAACATCGTTTTCTCATAAAACTGCTCTTCGGAATTTGCTTTGGAAAGCGCGAGCATTCTATTATACATTTCCTCAACTGATGCAAAGTCCGAACCAGCTCCCAACGAATCAAAATAAACACGGGAAACACAAGTTCTCAGTTGTTGGAATATTTTTGACTGAATTTCAGAATAGTTAGTCACATTGGACGCTAAAGCAAATTTAAAAAGCGCAGCAAAACGATTCTCAATTGCCACTAATGCCTGTTTTTTATCTATTATTAAATTACTATTCTTACTATTATCACTCAACAGCTTAATTTGAGCCCTGAACAAATCCGTTTCAAAAGCAAACGCTTCTTTAGGACTGAGATTTAACTTTTGGATTGCTGGAACAAATATTTTCTCAATATCGGCAAACCCATTGTCAAATCCGAACGAATTAGAGGGGCGAATTTCTAAAATACCGCTCTTCAACGCGTTAATTAATTGCAATCGACTTGTAGAATGTTCTTTTTTAAGAAGCTCAGGATTAGACAAGAAAGATGCTGGAAGACCGTCTTTAAATTTCTCTAGAGGCGCTTTATCTTTATTCTTGATCAGCATTTTTACTCGAAGACAAAATAAATCCGTCTTCAAAGTGAGCTTTTCATTTTCATTAAGTTTCAATTGCTCAAACAACGTATCTAACACTTTTTCCACTTTATCAAAATCTTCATCAAATCCTGATGACTCAGGATAAAACTCTGAAACAGTATTAATCACGACAGCCATTTCTTGCGAAATATTAAATTCATTATCTGGGCTCTTTTGATTGCTTTTCACTTTAGCGTAAGCAATACCAAGGTAACCTGGCAAATCTGTCTCTTTCATGGAAGGAATACAGTCTCTCAACGCTTTTGTTAAGACTGTTTGCAATGAAGCATCGAGCTTCGAATCTAGCAATGTTGTGAAAAGTGATTCTTTTAATTTTTCGAAACCCTCTTTAGCGCCATACTCTTTTGTGACCAAACGTATCTGCACGCAAAGTAACTCTGTATCCAAAGCAAATTTCTCTTCAGGGGCAAGATTAAACTCAACTGATTTTGATGCCAAAAGCTCTTTAATTTTATCGAGATCATTACCGAATGAACCTTTTGAATTAGTGTAAAATTTATCAAGTCCTTGTTTAGCCATAGGCACAAGAAACTCTTTTTTCTGACAACCATCAATAAGTTTTTTGAAACTTTCAAAAAGCGTTGCCGCTTGCGCACTACTAGTGCTTCTAGCATGGCGAAACGCATTCTTTGAATCATTCAAAGTGTTAGCAAAACTATTTGCATCAAATCCTTCGCTACTAGCAAACCTCATCAACTCTACTTTGAGCGGTTTAAAATAACTTACACCGCTGTTTGCAAATTCCCACCCATTCAAGTCAGCACGTTCTGAATTTGATAGGAGAAACTTACTTGGTTTAGGTTGTTTCAAAAGGCTATCCAGCAATTGTTCTTCTGGTTCTTTACTTTCCGCTAATCTCTTCACTAGCGCAAATAGCTGTTTGGATCGATAACGATCGCTGAGTTTTCCTAACGTTTCATTAGGCATCTGCTCAGCATATTCAACTGACAAATCAGCCAACAGTTCTTTAACCTCTTCTTCTTGCGCCGGCGCAAAAACTAAGTGCCATTTTTCGGACTCATTACTGAATCTATACGGTTCTGAAAAGACTGTTTGCGAAATCGAAGCATCCCCAATAAGCTGTTTTGGCTGCTCGTTGTCAATCGGCGAATTCATTTTTGCAGCCGCAGAAAATGCCGCGGCATAAACAATGACAACCCCTTTTATTCTGTTCTTGGTTTCTTGGCTCATCTTCTCGCCATTAATTCCAAGCCACGCTAAAACTTGATCTGCGTCTTTTCCAGATTCTTTCACAAATAAATCTTTAGATGCACAAATTTCTGCTTTTTTATCCCGGTCTGCCTCGCTGCTAGAGATTCCTGGCGACGAAAGTAACGCATCTACAATTTTATCCCGCAGTGCCACTTTATTAGTTTCATTGAAATCAAATTTTTTCTTACTAAAGCTCATGCGCAATGCACCGACCATTGATTCAAACCAACCATCAAAGAACGAAGATTTGAATTCCATCTCTCTACTGAGATTATCCGCGCCAAGCGCCTTAGCAAGAACCACAAACCTATCACGCTCATCAACACCAACCTTTTCTTTCATTCGAGCTAAGCTGGTATGAAGTGTTTTCAATTCCGCGTCATTAAAGAGCTTTTTGTCTACAACCGTGCTCAAGAAATTCCAAGCATCTGGCGAAACACCACCAAGCTTAAATTCACTGCTCTTCAATTTATCAAAAACGACTTTGACAAACGCTTGCTTAGTTAATGGTAGCTTGACGTTAAATTTTTCACAAAAAGCGTGGAGACAGTTCAAATATATTTGCGAATTCTTATTGTCAGGAAGCGATCCTTGGCCTGAAATAGCACGAAATAACTCAAGATAATATTTAGCTTGAAGCGGTAACAAAGTTGTATCTTGTTTTATTAATTCAATCAGCTTATTCAACTGTGCTTTGTCGTTATACAGCTCATAGCAATTTATTTTCATCCACTCGGTGAAGGCAACAACATTAAAAATTCCTAAGCGCTCTTCTCCGATAAACTTTTCAGATGGAACCCAAGCTTCTGATTGCTTGATAAACGCAAGCAACTCTTCGACTGTTGTAATTCTTCTCGTCATGCTTACAGCTGGCGTTGCGACTGCTGGAACCGTTGCCGCAAGAATTGTAGTTGAATTATCTCTACCTTTATTAGCTATTGGTGTCATAGAAGCGGACAAAGGAACCGCTGTTGGAACAGGCATATCCAATATTTCGTAAAACGGCTGCCAGCGTGCAACTTTTCTGGCAATTAATTGCATATTACCAAAAGTTCCTAGCTCAGTATCAGCCATATTCTTATCACTGGCCATATCCTTGTCATTTATCTTTACCTGATATGTTTCATCATTTTTTCTAAACTTCCCATAGTATTGTCCTACTGTAGGTAATAATTTCTCAACACCATCCGGAACAGCTTTCTCTGATCTTGCATACGCAGCAAACTCTCCTGCCCACTTTCGCAAACCCACTCGAAGGAATCTTTTTCTATAATCGCCATCAATCATTCCCGACAATTTTTCCAAAAACTTAGGATCCGAACATTCTTCGATGAAATTCAATCCGACATTACGAGTAGGAAAATTATCCTTGGCTGCTGTGACTATGCTTAAAAATGCATTCCATTTGGCAACGTTAATTTCATTTAGTCCTTGGTAATAGCCAATCATTTGACCCAGGCTGACCTTGGAATGATCGGCTATTAAAAAATCTGCAAAGAGAAGTCTGAATTCTGGCAATAACAAATTCATTACTTTCGTCAATTGAACCAAGTTGAACCCATGTTTTTCATTCTTAAAAATGTCGTAACATTCGCTGACAACTTGCTTTTTAATGTCAGGACGCACTTCAACCCACTTACTAAATTCGGTATTAAATCGCTTAAGGCTAACATCAAGATTTACAGTATCTTTTGTCGGCAATAACCCCATCAAATATTCTTTAGCATTTTTGTCACACACTGATTCATATGCAGCCAAATCTTTGACTGTAGAATTTTTCACAAGACCACTGAACAAAGGGTAAGGGCTATTTGCAGGAGGAGTTGCTGCAACTATGTATATCGGATCACCACGTTTCTCAGTATCTTTAATCGGTGCATTAGTCGGGGTCAACTTATCATCAACTGGCGACACCAAAACAATTTCTCTTTTTATAAGCTTACTTACTGCATTCAAAAGCGCAGGGAGATCATTTTGGAACTCTTTCGCTCTAGCTTTACTCCAAAATTCATCAGTCAAATACTCTTTACGATAAGACTCACTCTCAAATGCAAAAATTGAATACACGTATTTAGCATGAGGGCAGTTCTCCACCACATTGCTATCTACAAAATAATCCATCTTTGCCGCAGGGAAACGCTTACCATTTGAAAGGTGTGATAAAATTTTTCGAGGCGGGATAGATGAAAGACTCTCCCAAACTCTGCCAAAAATTTTCACTCGACGACCCAAATTTTCTTGAGCATTATTGAATGCGCTAAGCTTTATCCAGAAGCCTTTAATTTCTTGAGCAAAAAGTTGTTCCAATTCCTGCAAATGCGCTAAATCACTGGCAGAACCCAGCTGTTTTGCAGTCTCTTCAAACTGGCTAACCAGCTTTCGCAGCTCATCAAAATCTTTGCTTGCATCCTCAGCTAGAGAGGCATCTTCACAAAGAAACTTAATTTTTGCATTAATTGCATCACTTATCTTATTAACTAATGGAATGCCTAGGTCTTTTCGCTTGTGTTCACATTTTGCGGCACCACTGTTCAATACTTTTACTAATTCTGAAGATCTGCTTAATTTTACTTTCGCTAAATAATCTTTCAGTTCATTAAGAAGGGTAACCTTTCTAATTTGATCTTCAATGCTATCGCCTTCGGGCAGCGCAGCAATTTTATTTTTTACCTCTGCCTTACAAGCGCTAATTAACTTTTTGTTACGGTTAAACCAAATTTTCGCTTCATGATCATAAAGCGATGAAAGGATATCGTACGCTTGACCATCCACATCTTTTAATTGTTTATACGCATCTATTTTATTTTGGAGCTCTTTCGTATTACCAACGCCGCCGGTACGTTTAAGATTTTGCAATAACTCGAAAAATTCCAATCTTTTTTGTTTATCCAATTGCGTAATATCAACAGCCTTAATTCCATCGGCAATGAATTTATTCAAAAATATTTCATACCCAGTACCTTTTAACGAATCTTTTGCTCTTACTATTCGCTTAACAAATGATGAAAAGTCTGAAGCAGTTCCTTGATTTTCTGCCAATAGAAAAGCTGCCTCATCAACTATTTTAAGTTGCGCGGAAATCTTAGAGTTTCGCGACGCTCGAATCTGCTGAGCGCAGGAATCTTCCAAAAGTTTGGCGGCCATTTTTTGGTGACTGCTTTTTGCAATTAGGCCATTCAGAATTGCTTTGCGATGCTCAGAAACTGCTTTTACAGCTTCTTTTGCTCCTGTGCTTTCAAAGAGAACTTCGAGATCAGTTAAAGCGGAAATAATCTTAGGCGAATTACTGTTCAAAAAAATTGATGTATCTTCCTTAGAAAAACTTTCTTGCAAGCATTTTTCTAAAGCAGCTGCAAGCACAGAACCGCTTTTTGGCAATCCTTTTCTGATCGATATCAATGAATAGGTAAAATCGATAAAATCTTTTTCGCTTGCGCCAGAATTAAAAAACTTTTCAGCCGCTTTATGAATTTCTCCAACTTGCTTAACACGTTCTGCATTCGGCTTTCCTCGATGAGCTCGCGCTTTACCTTGCGCACCCAATTGATAGTTTTGCACCGAATCAAGCAATTTATATACGGCTCTATCATGCGGAAAAGCATTGCTGTTCGCAAAACCTAATCGCAATTCGCGAAGCTTTTGCATCTCAGCTTTAGGACACTTGCTATTTTGTTCTACTAATAAAAATTCCAATTCACACGTTGCTTTGTACACAGCATAGTGGTAACAACTTAACAACGCAGTATCTTCAATTGGCGCATTGCGATAAGAAGTGTTGTTAGCTTCTTCCGTTAATAAAGCAATAAGCTCAGGAATTGCATTATCCATTGCACGAGCAACCGGTTCACGAAGATGTCCGCGTCTCGCTTTTATGAATTCTTCTGCTATTCCCACTGTTGTCATTGCTGCATAGTTGGCTGGTTCATCAACCAAGTTTTCTGCTTTTACAGCAATGAGCTGCGAATACAATTTACGACGGAATTTTTCTTTTAAATCTGTTACTTCATAGGCATCAAGCTGACTTTTCAGCGCTACAACTTTATTCTTCAGCGCTTCATCAGCAGATTTAATGGTACTAAGCTTATTAACAGCCTTAAAAAACCCCCAGTCTTTATAATCTTCTTCGGTAAGAGAATTAGACATTAAAGCTTCAAGCAACATTTTATCCACTTGCGCTGCTAATTCAGAACCGCTCACAGGCAGTTCATTTCTGATTTCAACCAACGATGCAATGAATACTTGCACATCGTTTGTTCTGTAAAACGTTTCGACAGCATTTTCGATATGCTTAACTTGATTTGCACGATTTCTATTGCGCCCGATAGCGCGCTTCGCGGATTCTATTTCATATTCTTTCAGTGCTTCTAGCGAACCAAGCAAATTGAACATTAAGTTTTCTTTTGCTCCAATTGCTGCAAGCTCTGTTTGCAAATCAGCTGCCATTTCTTGACTTAGTTTCTGCTTTCCTTGCTGCGTGCTTTCTTGTATCTGGCCAATTAATTTACGCTTACGCAGAAAAAGTTTATCGCAATTCTCCATGAAGGCTGCTTGACTTAGAGTAGCTTTTGATAACAATTTTTCTTTTAAAGGAACTAGACCTTCATTTTGCTGAGCACAGGCTGCTTCAAACGAAAACTTCAATTCAAACGCAAGAACTTCTTGCCACAATAACAAAAGATCTTCGCTTTGCACCCCGATAGATCTTTGCTCAAGTTCATTTAACCAATTTTTTTGAACTTGCTTTTGCAACTTCTGGAAGAATTCCTGAAACAACGCGTCGGTCAACGCATCATCCAATTCTTGTTTATCATATCCAACCGAAGGCTTTACTCTTTCGCCACTCGTTGATGTTTTAGCCACAATATTTTGTTCTTTAAATTCACGCCGCCACTCAATCGAGGATTTCATTTTTTCATTGTTTGTTGACACTTCCTCAATTTCGAGCTTTTCTTCTTTCTTCGGTTTTAGCTTGGCTTCAAAATCATTAATCAAAGACTTTATCTCTTCATTACTTATTAATATGTTGTACACCATCCGAGCTTCTGAATTGGCTTCACGCGCAGAAAGAATCTCCTGCAACAGTTCGGGATGTTCAGCAAGGTAACTAAAAATAAAATTGATTTGTGCAGACGATGACTGCTTGGTTTCAAGCAAGCGCAGCGCAACACCAAACGCAGCATCAAACATACGTTCGGCGCACAATTCAACGAAAATCCTGGAAATTTGAGACTGGTTCAGATTTAAACCAATCTTGGGAGAACCTTCAGGTGGTTGATCAACTGCCAATTGCTTTTTGAGGTTTTCTAAACTTGGATCACGCTTTAGACGAGCACTATCTGACAAAACTTCTTCAAGTGCCTCAGTCTGAATTGAAAAAATCCCCATACACACCCCCAGTTACCAAAACATAGATATTTTTGTTTGGTTATTATTAAGAACCCCATAAAAAAGGCTCTAGTTTGTATTCTTTGTAGGTTCTACCCTACTCCAGCAACATTAAGGTTTCCTTAAGTCCTAAGGGCTTTTGGAAAATCCTTTGGTGACTCTATTCTCGACTGCAAAAGCGGTAACTACAGCCCGAGACTAGCCTAAAAAAAAGTTGTTGACAAGCTGGGGGAAATACGGTGATGAGGCGCACACAGTGCGCCTCTACGAATATATCGGAATTTTGAGATTAGCTGGCGAGTTCTACGAGCAGTTTATTCAAACGCTGCACAAATTCGCCGGCGTTGGTCAACTGCCCGCTTTCAGCAAGCATGGCCTGGTCAAATAACACATGGGTAAACTCGCTAAAGCGGTCATCATCGGCCTGCTGGCGCAATTTTTGCACCAATGCATGCTCTGGATTTAGCTCAAAAATGGGCTTGGCGGCGGGCACTTCATGGCCAGAGGCTTTCAACATACGCTGCAAGTGGCTGCTCATATCCGTATCGTCTGCCACCACACAAGCGGGTGATGTCGTTAAACGATGCGTTAAGCGGATATCTTTTACTTTATCGCCCAATACTTCTTTCATGTGCTTGATCATGCTTTCAAATTCGCTGGATTTTTCTTCTTGTTGTTTTTTCTCCGCTTCGTCTTCGAGTTTGCCTAAATCGACATCGCCTTTGGCAACGGATTGTAATTTTTTGCCGGCGTATTCTTGCAAGTGTGATGTTAGCCATTCATCCACACGATCCGACAATAACAATACTTCAATATTCTTCTTACGGAAAATTTCCAAATGCGGGCTGGTTTTGGCGGCGTTAAAGTTTTCTGCCGTGACATAATAAATTTTATCTTGGCCTTCTTGCATGCGCGAAATGTAGTCGTCTAACGAAACATTTTGCACAGCCGTATCGGCATGCGTTGAAGCAAAACGCAATAATTTGGCAATGATTTCTTTATTGGTGTGATCTTCCGCCGGCCCTTCTTTTAATACTTGACCAAACGCCTGCCAAAACGTTTGATACTTTTCTTTATCTTCTGTGGCTAAATTTTCTAGCATGGTTAACACGCGTTTGGTACACGCGGCTTTCATACTATCCACCAAACGATTTTGCTGCAGAATTTCGCGCGAAATATTTAATGGCAAATCGCTCGAATCAATTACACCACGCACAAAACGCAAATACGTTGGCACAAATTGTTCGGCGTTATCCATAATGAATACGCGCTTTACATATAATTTTAAACCATGTTGATGTTCGCGACTCCATAAATCAAAAGGCGCTTGCGTGGGAACATATAATAATGAAATATATTCTTGTTTGCCTTCGACGCGATTGTGACTCCACAATAAGGGATCCGCAAAATCGTGCGAAATATGTTTATAAAATTCAATGTAATCACTGTCTTTTAATTCTGTTTTCGGCACAGTCCATAATGCTGTGGCACGATTTACCGATTCAAATTTATCTTCTTGTTTCATCATGATCGGAATCATTAAATGATCAGAATACTTCGTGATGATATGTTTTAAACGAAATTCATCTAAAAATTCATCATCGTCTTTTTTCAAATGCAAAATGATTTGCGTCCCACGAGTGGGTTTTTCAATATTTTCAATAGAATATTTGCCATCAGCTTTTGATTCCCATTGCACACCATGTTCTGCGGTTAAACCTGCGCGACGCGTTAAGACCGTGACTTTATCCGCCACAATAAATGCCGAATAAAACCCGACGCCAAATTGGCCAATCATATGTGCGTCTTTGGCTTGATCACCGCTTAATGATTGTAAAAATTCTTTGGTGCCTGATTTGGCAATCGTGCCTAAATTTTGAATAGCTTCTTCGCGAGTCATGCCAATGCCATTGTCAGCAATGGTTATTGTGCGAGCCGTTTTATCAAATTCAACGTTAATTTTTAATTCGGTGTCATTTTCCATCAGTGCTGCATCAGATAATGCGGCGAAACGCAATTTATCTGCCGCGTCAGAAGCATTAGAGATAAGTTCGCGCAGAAAGATTTCTTTATTGCCGTAAAGCGCATTAATCATCAAATGCAGTAATTGGGTTACTTCGGTTTGAAAACCTAAGGTTTCTTTTTGGGCGTTGATGGTCATGAAATAATACTCCTTCGATTAAAAATTAATATTCGCCTCTCCTCTTGAGGGAGAGGCAGTCCGCCGACGCAACGAAGTTGCTAGGCGGGCGGTGAGGGGTAATTTGAAATCAAATAAATTTTATTTTAAAACCCTCACCCTAACCCTCTCCCGCGAGCGGGAGAGGGAATGCTTAAGATATAAGGCCAAACTTGGTAATTTCAAGGCAACTATATTAGAATCCGCAGCCCAGTATCCTTTTAGGAGCTTCACACAAACCGCCATGTCACAATATCATGCGTTACCGATCAAGAGCATTGATCACCTTTTAGAATTTATGCACCCCATGAACTTGCCCGAATCTACTTATGTGGATGCACCTGCCACCAGCACCATGTTTGATTTTAAATACTTAACGCCGCCGACTATCCGCGCACAACAATCGATCAATGATGCGACAGCCGAAATCAAAGTATATAACCTGCCATTTATTCTCGTCGTCAACGACGACAAACAAGTGTTAGGCGTTTTAACATCTGACGATATCTTAGGCGAAAAGCCCGTGCAAATTTCACAAGAACGACGCATCGCGCGCCATGAAATTGAAGCTTCCATGTTGATGCGACCAGTGGAAAAATTATTAACCATTAATATTGATGATTTACAACATGCCAAAATCGGTCATGTCATTCAAACGCTGCGTGAAACCAAACAACATATTATTCTTGTGACGAAAATCGATGCGGATACCCAACAACCTAAAATTCGTGGTTTATTTTCGGCGTCTATTATTAGTCGCCAGTTAGATAAAGATATTACGCTGGTATTGTCTGAAGCAAAATCAATTGCGGAATTGCAGCGGAATTTGCAGGGGTAGATTAATATTTTGAAACACCAATGTAGGGGCACGATGCATCGTGCCCCTACCAAAAATCTATACAATATATCTCTTCCCTCATCTCACCCACCCAACTCAACCAACCCAATTGAATAGCATCTTTACCTAATGCAAAAATTTTATTTGCTGGTGCGCGCACAATAAAACGCAGTGAAAATCTTACTGATATATCGAGATAACGTTCAATTAAATTTTGTAATGCACATGCTTTTGGTTCGCCCGGCAATAGCGTTAGCACATCGGCAAAATCCATCGGCCCAATATCGATACGAATCTGCGACGATAAATCGACTACTTGTTCACCCATTAATGTATCAATACCTAACGCCATTGAATTTCCTAAAATCGACAACGAGGATATTTTCAACCAGCGAGGAATAAATTGATTTATTTTTACTGGCAAGCCAAATAAAAAATGTTGGATCATGCCTTGCAGCGCTAATGCATTTGGCGTTTTGTTACCAAACAATCCAGCTAATGCAAATGCATGTTGATCATCCAGCGTTAATGCATTACCTGACAATGCCATTAAATGGCGCAAATAATCATTTTTATGTTGTTCTAGCGATATGACCGGCTGTGATTTTTTCCATGCCAAATAAAACAAGGTATATAAACGATGATTAAAGATATCTAAAAATGCTTGCAAACAAAGCGCGGAATCTTCTTGGCGCACAGCCTCATGCAAAAAATAATGCGGCAGCGGTGAATCGACACCATATAACCCCATAAATGCCAAACGCAAAACAAAATCGTGCGCTTGACGAATATCAGCTGCTGGAAAACTTAATTTGGGATCAGGCAATAATTTCCATTGCGCTAATTCACCGTTGTTTTCTAATTGGCGCAATAACTCAACAAACTGATAACGCTGTACGTTAGTTAAATTTAAATGGGCATTTTCTTGCCGGGTTGTGGCTTCCATAACAATACTCGCTTTGAAGGATGACAATGAATCCGCGTTTCAACAAAAAAATTAATGCTCGCGTATTGCGTGAAAAATTCATGCAACACACAGCCCAACAAATAAATATCTGCCGGCGAACGAAACCCTTCTTCGTGCAACGTTAAAATAATTTGCATGCCACGCAATAACGCACCACGCTCAATTTTATCAATGGTTTTTACTTCCACTTCTCGAATCGCATCAATCCGTTTTTGTTGCTCTTGCTTATCGGTCCACTGCAACAAATGCAATAACTCACGCAAAGAAGAAGCTTGCCCAATACTGCGATAATTTAATGACAAATGACTTAACAATTGCCACAAATAATCACGCCGTTTCGGTGGCGACAAAAAACTTGTCGGGCGCGTGATATTCGTGGCGGTTAAATACGTTGGCGTTTGCATTAATTGCGTGATCATATTTTCGCGCAAATAACGGCGCGGATAATGGCCATTACTCACCAACACATCACACACAATATCTTTAGGCTGTGTTGATACATCACCAAACACCAAATAAGGGGCGGCTAATTCTGCGCCTAACTCACGCCATTGCGTTTGATAAAACGGCTTTTTATTCGCACGCTGCGTGAAACTGTGCATTAATTCAAAACGCTCGCGCTCGCCATTAGCTAAATCGACACTTGTGACATCTCGCACTTCATGAAAAACCACACTTTGCGTGCGCGCAGATTCCGCAATCAATGGATAATCAAAACGCTCACCCGTAAAACGAATTGGTTCGCTCGTTGTCGGATATAAATTAATCGCTGGCACACAATGCAATTTAAAATTTTGCGCATTGATTTTCGCCTCACTCGGGAAAATATGATTCGTGTGTAACTCTACAATAAATTGCGTTAAGCCTTTAGGGAAAATGATTTGTTGTAAATTATCTACGCGGATAAATAAATATTTTTCACGAAAGGCAAAATAATCGTGCAACAAATGAAACCCATAAAAACTGCGGCTAGATAGCGGCAACAATGTTTCATCCGGTGAAAAATGACAACCTTGCACACATTCTTGTTTGCCCAACTCAATCGTTTTTGGCGCGCGAATTTTTACGTGACGTAATTGTGCAGCCAGCGCCCAATATAATTCCAACGCAATACTCGGATCGGCATGCAAATAAAATTGCAGCGAATCGAGCGCGAGTGTTTCGAGCGCTACACCTGCATCTGCTTGTATTTCAATTTGCAACAATGTACCGCCACTGGTTGGTTCTTCTGCGGTGACATTCATCACACGCCATGGATAAATATCTAACGGTACAGTGGTACGAAAACGACATAAGGTTTTTTCATCACCCACCGCTTGCGATTGAATACTGGTGTGTTTTGGTAATTGATATTTTTGCGCGAGCTGTCCTGCGCGTGGATTAATTTGCATGATGGTCGCAGCTGGAAATGGCTGCAAAATATGCGGCCATAATTGCGCAAGTAGACTGGCGCTAACATCAGGCAAATCATCATCAATACGTTGGCGAATCTGGCCAGTTAAATAAGCGAATCCTTCTAATAATCGTTCGATATAAGGATCGCGATCGCTCAATGTTTGCAGATTTAATTGACCGGCTTGTTCGGGATAGGCTTTGGCAAATTGCTGTGCAGCTTCAGAAAGCAGACGCATTTCGGCTTCGAAATAATGACGCATGGTATTTCCTTTTTATTATCGTAATAAAAAACTAATTCCGCTCACTCACCTGAAACGGTGTAAATACTTCATTTAATTGTTGGGTCACACGAATAAATGTCGTGCGTTTAGACAACTCTTTCAAACGTTGTGCGCCTACATAAGTACACGTTGAACGCACACCACCTAAAATATCTAATACGGTTTCATTCACGGGTCCTCGGTATGGCACATTAACCGATTTACCTTCACTGGCACGATAACCTGCAACGCCACCATGATATTTCGTCATTGCTTCTTCTGAACTCATGCCATAAAAACGTTTATAGGGTTTGCCATTTTCTTCAAATATTTCGCCTGAGTTTTCATCGTGCCCAGACAACATTCCACCTAACATGACAAAATCCGCGCCGGCGGCAAATGCTTTCGCCACATCACCTGGCACACAACAACCACCATCAGCACACACTTGTCCGCCCAAACCATGTACCGCATCGGCGCATTCAATAATGGCAGATAATTGCGGATAACCTACACCCGCTTTTTTACGCGTCGTACAAACAGAGCCTGGGCCAATACCAATTTTGACAATATCCGCACCAGAAATAATTAATTCTTCTGCCATTTCACCTGTGACAACATTACCGGCCATAATAATTTTATTTGGAAATGTATCACGCGCTTTTTTGACAAAATCCACAAAGTTTTGCGTATAACCATTCGCCACATCTAAACAAATAAATGGCATATCGATTTTAGCAACGATGGCTTTTAACGTTTGAAAATCTTGATCGCTAATACCAGAACTAATAAAACAATGTTTAATGGTTTCTGGATGTGCTTTTTGCACATTTTGCCATTCATCGAGTGAAGCAAATTTATAAATCGCGGTAAGTAATTGATGTTGTGCTAATACATTTGCCATGGCAAATGTTCCCGTGTGATCCATATTCGCTGCAATAATGGGCACACCTGACCATTTAACTTTACTATTTTTAAATTCATATTCGCGCTGCAATTGCACTTCAGAACGTGAACGTAAGGTGCTGCGTTTCGGACGAATCAAAACATCTTTGAAATCTAATTTTAAATCTTCTTCAATACGCATAACTCATCTCACTTTTAACAGGGCGCACACATAGGTGCGCCCCTACATTTTTTCCTACGTAATGTTCCAGGTCAATTGCAAACCAACGATATCTGCTGAGCTTTCTTCGTGCCCATTGGTCGTGACACTTTCGCCACCGTATTGTTGCGTGATATTGATCGGCACTTTTTGAATAAATAAATGTGTGTAACCAACATCTAATCCCAACGCTTTGGTTGCTTGATAGTGCACACCAGCAGCCAACGCAAAGCGATTACCATCGGGTAAACGCACATTACGATATTGATCTACTGTTGGTGTTTCGTCATAACCTGTACCAGCGGTGAATTCCCATTTTTTAAATGGTTGATAACTAGCACCGACTGCAAAACGCCACGTATTACGGAAATTTTGTGGCAAGTTTACGTTGGTATACACCGGCGTTCCAAATGCACTAACGCTTTGAACGTTGTTTAAATCGAGATTATTGAAAACACCCCATTGCGTATAAGCCACTGTTCCCATTAATGCCCACGCATTATTAATACGATGGAATAAGCTCAACATAGTTGTTGGCGGTAACGCCACGCTAGAAGACAACGCATCAGTACTAAATTGCCCACCACCACCAAATGCTAAAGGCCCTGTGAATTTACTTGTGCCATCAACATCCGCCGTTACTTTAGAGTGGTACGCTAAACCCATACGTGTTGCTTGCGTAAATTGATATAACAGACCCGTGTGCCAACCCAGACCCCAACCCGATGCGGTATTTTTACTTGTTGTATTGAGTGCCGGCATGCCTGCAATACCACCAACTGAATCTAACTCCGCATCAACATAATCAAAGTCAGGACCAAAACCAAAAGACAATGCTTTAGTTAATTGCAGACCAAGCACTGGACTTAAATCAATGACTTCAACACTGGTTTTTGTTGCTGCATAAGCAAGAAAAGAATTTTCACTGTAATCACTTTCTAATCCAAACGGTACAGTTGCACTCAAACCAAATACCACACTGCTATTGATTGGCGCGGCGTAGTTAAATGCAGGAACCACAGAAGCGGAACCACCTTGCGCTGAACCACTTTGCGTTGCTGGAAATGGGCTAACTGCAGGTGTTGATAACGTGGTGTTTCCTTTGTATTCCAAATTCGATGAAATAGTATCGGCAGAAAGTACTAATTGCTGTCCAGTCATTCTGACCAAACCAGCCGGGTTATAAAATGCAGTACTGGCATCGTTTGCACTTGCAGCGCCACCGGCACCAAAATCACCTGTGCTGGTACCATTTTCTTCAAATAATTGGAACCCAGAAGCAAATACACAATGACTAAAACCAAATAAAACAGTGGAAATTCCGAATACTATCCATTTCTTTTTTGAAAACGTTTTCATCTGTTTCGCTTGTTTCATTTTCTGTATTCTCCCCAAAAAATTAAGACCGAGATGCTATCACAATACTTCGAAAATACCAGCAGCGCCCATGCCCGTTCCGATGCACATAGTTACCATGCCATAACGTTTTTTATTACGGCGTAATCCGTGCAATAACGTTGCAGTACGAATCGCACCCGTCGCACCCAATGGATGACCTAATGCAATCGCGCCACCCAACGGATTTACTTTGGCGTGATCTAAACCAACCGTTTGCATCACTGCTAATGTTTGTGCGGCAAAAGCTTCATTTAATTCAATCCAATCAATATCAGATAATTTTAAATTGGCTTTTTTCAATGCTTGCGGAATGGCTTCTTTAGGACCAATGCCCATAATTTCTGGCGGCACACCCACTACAGAGTAACTACACAAACGTGCGATGGGCGTTAAATTAAATTGCTTTAACATTTTTTCACTCACCACTAACACCGCACCTGCGCCATCACTCATTTGTGATGTATTCGCTGCCGTCACTGTTCCTCTTGCTGCAAATACCGTCGGCAATTTTGCAATTACATCATAAGATGTATCCGCACGCGGGCCTTCATCCGTAGAAATAATTTTGTGTTTCGTTTGAATCTCACCTTTGGTTAAATCAGGAATTGCTTGTGTTGTGTCGACTGGCAAAATTTCTTCTGCAAAACAATTTTCTTGAATAGCTTTCACTGCACGTTGATGACTTTCTACCGCAAAACGATCTTGCGCTTCGCGCGTAATTTTCCATTGCGCAGCAACATTTTCAGCAGTAATTCCCATGCCATAAGCAATGGCAATATGTTCATTGTTGTTGGCAAAATACGCGGGATTCGCTACAAATTTATTTCCACCCATCGGCACCATGCTCATGCTTTCTGTACCGCCGGCAATAATCATATCGGCATCACCACTTTTAATTCGTTCCGCAGCAAGCGCGATAGTTTGCAATCCGGAAGAACAAAAACGATTGATCGTCATTCCTGGTACGCGATCAGGCAATCCTGCAAGCAACAACGCAATACGTGCCACATTCATACCCTGTTCTGCTTCAGGCATCGCGCAACCTAAAATCACATCATCAATTAACGTGGGATCAACTTGAGGAACTTTGGCTAATACACCTTTGATCACGTGCGCGGCTAAATCATCAGGGCGGGTGTGACGAAAAACACCGCGCGCTTTACCCACAGGGGTACGAATCGCTGCCACTATATAAGCGTCTTGCATTGCCATGTTATTTTCCTCTTACAGTTGGGGAAAAATTTTCCCGGGATTTAAAATATTTTTCGGATCAAATAATTTTTTAATATTTTGCATTAATTGCAATGTAGCAGGATCAACAGCTTTAGTCATATATTCGCGCTTTTCAATACCAATACCGTGTTCGCCGGATAACGTTCCGCCCAAATCTACTACTTCTTGAAATAACAAATCCAAACATGTGTTAGCTGCTGCCGCTTCTTTTTCATTATTCGGATCAATTAAAAAATTCACATGAATATTGCCATTGCCAGCATGGCCAAAATTAATAATTTTTATTTGATACTGTTGCGATAAATGTTCTAAAAATAAAAATAATGCGGGCATTTGATTTACTGGCACCACGATATCTTCATTAATTTTTTGTGGCGCGATCGCTTTGACAGCGGGCGATAATGCTTTGCGCGCCGCCCATAATAATTGCGCTTCTGCTGCATCACGCGATTGTGTTATTTCAATCAACCCTGCAACATTTGCTGCATTTTTAATAGCAGCAATATCATCATCAATATCAATTAATAACATCGCTTGCGCATTACCGGGAAAAATAATATCGGTTTTTTCGCGCAGAATATTTAAACACGCGTGATCTAATAATTCTAACGCGCATGGCACATGTGGTTGCGACATCATATTAATCACAGCATTCACGGCAGATGACATATCTTGATACAACACCCGTAAAGTACAACGAATATTTGGCAGAGGAATTAATTTTAATGTCGCTTCTGTGGTAATACCTAACGTACCTTCGGAGCCAATGAATAATCGCGTTAAATCATAACCCACAGCACCTTTGGTTGTGTTCGCACCAGCGTTAATTGTTTCACCTGTTCCAATCACGGCTTTCAGCGCCAAAACATTTTCGCGCGTAGCCCCATATTTTACGGCGCGCGGCCCTGCAGCATTGAACGCTAAATTTCCACCGATGGTGCAAATTGCCGCACTACCTGGATCCGGCGCCCAACATAATCCATATTTTTTTGCTTCGTCTTGCACGGTTTGATTTAACACGCCCGCTTCTACTTTCATGAAACGATTTTGTGCATCCATCACTAAAATACGATTCATCTTTTCTAATGAAAGGATCACGCCACCAAAAATAGGTACTGCACCACCAGGTGTGCCACTGCCCAATCCGCGCGCGGTTAATGGCACATGAAATTCATTGCATAATTTAACTACAGCCACCACTTCATCATGATGCTGAGGAAATACCACAACATCTGGCATCGACATATGTCGACTCGTATCGTGACTGTATAATTGTAGGCGCACTGAATCTGTGAATATATTTTCTTCACTGAAAATCTTTTTTAATGCGGTGATAAATTGATGATTAAGTAACATCGTTAAACCTTTGTATTAAATTAGACTCTTCATGCCAATATTTTTTCAAGTTCAAGCAACGCTTGCGTAAAGGGTAGAATTTTTATCCCATTATTATGCTCAGCACGCTCACCTCCATAAATCAAATAACCATTTGCCTTAGGATAATCTTTGGCAAACGCTTTCAGCCCTGACAAATCTGATGTGCTGTATTTTGCTTTACGTTTAATTTCAAACGCATGAAATCCACGCTCGCCATAAACAATAAAATCCACCTCAACATCATTGCTAGTGCGCCAATAATAAATTTGATACCCCAACTGATAATAATCATTAATGGCGCGTAAATGTTGTAAAAACAATGTTTCTAATGCGGCGCCATCAATTTCTTCCGGACTATCTAACGGCCCCTTGGGTCTTAACGTGCGATAAACACCCGCATCAAAATAATAAAATTTTGGGCTTGCCACCAAGCGACGCTTAGCGCGCTTCGTAAACACAGGCAAACGCACGGCAATGAGCAAATCTTCGACAATATCAAAATAACTGCTCACTATTTTTCTATCAATTGCTGCATCACGCGCAATATCTGAAAAATTGAGTGTCGCCCCTTGAGAAAAACTCGCGGTTTCTAAAAACCGAGTAAATTCAGATAAATTACGTGTTAATCCTTCCTGCAACACCTCTTCGCGTAAATAGTTTGTGACATACGTATGCAAATACGCTTTAGGATCAGCCACATCATCCGTATAAATAGATGGCAACATTCCATAATGTAGCGCGCGCTTCAATATAAATTGCGAACCCATTTCTTGTGCAATCAAAGGATGCAGCATGTGATTGATTGCTCTGCCCGCCAACAAATTCACGCCTTTGCGTTTCAAACTACGCGCACTAGAACCCGTGAGCACAAAACGATAATGTTTTTTCTCAATTAACCGATGTACTTCATTGAGTAATTCAGGGATTTTTTGTACTTCATCAATAACAATCCAATCCTTAAAATCAATAGGAATCAAACTCTCAAGACGTGATGGATTAGCTAATAACGTGTGATACAAACTGGTGTTTAATAAATCCAAATAAAATGCTTGCGGAAAATGATGTTGCACCCAATAGGTTTTACCCGTTCCACGAGGACCCAGCAGAAAAAAACTTTTTTTTGATTTAGGGTTAATAGCAAAAACACGTGAAAACATAGCGATTCTCTTGATGTCATTAGCGGATAGCAGCAGTATAGGACACCCGATAAAAATATGCAATTTGGCAAACAAGATGCCAGATTACATTGGAATCTGGCCAACCTATTGCCAGATTCCATATTTTATTTTCGGCTTTCACCATTCTTCCTTTTGAATTGACAGTGTACCTTAAGCTGCTAGAATGCCGCGTTCCTTTTTTAAGGGGCTATAGCTCAGCTGGTAGAGCGCTTGCATGGCATGCAAGAGGTCGGCGGTTCGACCCCGCCTAGCTCCACCAGAAAAGTTACAAAATTAAAATGTTATGTCCCCATCGTCTAGAGGCCTAGGACACTGCCCTTTCACGGCAATAACAGGGGTTCGAATCCCCTTGGGGACGCCAATCATATATATAGTATGGGAGCGTTCCATGAAACTGCGTCTGCTGACCGTTGCAAGTTGTATTTTATTTTGTTCCCCTGTTTTTGCGCAAGCGACTACTAACACCACAACAAATAAAACCACTGCTACCACAGCACCAGCGCCAACATCTTCCATCGTTTCTGCGCCAGTTGACGTCCAACCCACAGAAAAAGCAACCGCTACGCCAGCACCACTATCTGCTGCCGCCGTCACAAAAATGCCAGAATCCACAACAACAACAGCAGCACCTGTCACTCTCAGCACAGATGCCGACAAAATTAGTTACGCGATTGGCGTGAACATTGGTCAAAATTTTAAAAATCAAAATTTACCCATCAATACACAAGCCATCGCACAAGGAATTAGTGATGGTTATAACGGGAGCAAAACACTAATGTCTTCTCAAGATATGCAAAGCACCTTATTAAATTTCCAAAAAAATCTTATCGCGAAACGTCAAAGTGAGTTAACACAAACCAGCGAACAAAATACTCAGCAAGGCAGCACATTTTTACAACAAAACAAAAATAAACCGGGTGTTGTGACATTACCCGATGGATTGCAATATAAAGTTATTACCCCAGGCGCTGGCGCTTCTCCTACTGATAAAGATTCTGTTACTGTTAATTACGTTGGCTCACTCACCAATGGCCAAGTATTTGATAGTTCTTATCAACGTGGAAAGCCCGCCACATTTCCTGTGACCGAAGTTATTCCTGGTTGGACGGAAGCGTTAAAAATGATGAAGCCTGGTGCCACATGGGAAATCTATGTACCACCGAGTTTAGCGTATGGTGATCGTGGCATTGGCCCGATTGGCCCTAATCAAACATTAATTTTTAAAATTAATTTAATTTCTGTTAATGCGCCTAGCAACTAAGCTATTTAACGCACGTGCTCTAGCCGTTTTATTATTAGGTTTTTCTTCCGGCTTACCACTCGCGTTATCTGGCAGTACGTTGCAAGCATGGTATACCGTTAGCAACGTTAGCATTATTACTATTGGTATGCTGGCACTCGTTGGCCAACCTTATATTTATAAATTTTTGTGGGCGCCGATAATGGATCGTTACGTTCCACCATTATTGGGTCGGCGTCGCGGTTGGATTTTATTAATGCAATTGGCGCTCGCTATTGTCATTGCATTCATGTCATTTTTAAAGCCTAATCTTTCCCCCAAATTATTAGCTGGCACAGCATTATTAGTCGCTTTCTTATCTGCCTCACAAGATATTTCAATTAACGCCTACAGCACGGATATTTTGCACGCTGAAGAAAGAGGTTTTGGTGCAGCACTTGTCACCATTGGTTATCGTGTTGCCATGATTGCCTCTGGCGGACTCGCGTTAATTATTGCAGCACGTTACGGTTGGCATTTCACTTATCTTTTAATGGCCGTTCTTATGCTGGCCAACACACTCATTACTTTTTTCAGCCCTGAAGTTGAAAATCATAACCCCCCACCACCAACACTTAAAAAAGCAGTTATAGATCCTTGGCGAGAATTTATGAGCCGTGATGCGGCTATTATTATTTTATTATTTATCATGCTATATAAAATGGGTGATGCATTTACCGTCAGTTTAAATAGCGTATTTTTATTGCGCGGATTACATTTTTCACTCATGGATGTCGGCACTGTAAATAAAATGTTTGGTATGGCATCTATTATTGCAGGTGGATTAGTCGGTGGTATTT
The DNA here is from genome assembly GCA_963712965.1 of uncultured Pseudomonadota bacterium. Lineage (GTDB taxonomy): Bacteria > Pseudomonadota > Gammaproteobacteria > DASZBR01 > DASZBR01 > CAVQJZ01. Next base: position 57,213 of record CAVQJZ010000007.1, read on the forward strand.
GGTTATCACGCATTGGATTATTTCGTTCGTTGTGGTGGTTTGGTATTGCACAAGCATTATGCAGTTTGGTGTACATGGCATTTGCCATCATTGGCAAAAGTTTTTCCATGTTAGTGTTTACTGTATTTATTGACAATTTCGTGAGCGGTTTGAGCGGCACCTCACTCGAAGCATTTGTCATGACGATGTGTAATCGTAAATATACCGCCACGCAATTTGCTTTATTTTCAGCGCTCACTGCTATTGCGCGTGTCGTTGTTGGCCCGATTGCAGGATTAACGATTAAAGGAGTGGGCTGGACTCATTTCTTCCTCATCAGTTTTTTTGTTTCCATCCCCGGATTAGTGTTGCTATTCATTTTGCGCCATCGGTATGATGCGCGCTTTGATTTTGTCAAAGAGGCGAAAGGATAATGGCGAACGTTCAGACGAAAGCACGTGCCTTAGGTGTATGGATGTTGACCGCTTTAGTTGCAGGAAACATGATCGGCTCTGGCGTATTTTTATTACCTGCCACACTCGCCTCGTTCGGTAGTATCAGTATTATTTCCTGGATTTTAACTGCTTTAGGCGCCATGTGTTTAGCGCTGGTGTTTGCCAAATTAGGCAGCCTCATTCCTAAAGTCGGTGGCCCGTATGCCTATTGTCACGAAGCATTTGGTGCTTTTGCCGGATTTCAAATTGCTTATAATTATTGGATTGCACTATGGGTCGGCAATGCGGCTATTTCTATTGCCGCTGTAAGTTACCTCGGTATATTTTTCCCCATTTTAAAAACCAGCCCACAATTAGAATGTTTAACTGCCATTGGTTTAGTGTGGCTGATGACGGTCATTAATATTTTAGGCGTAAAACAAGCCGGTATTTTGCAGTTGATCACCACCATTTTGAAATTACTGCCATTGATTTTAATTGCGACTTTCGGTTTGTTGTTTATTCACCCGCATTATTTAGTCAATAATTTCAACATCTCGCATCATTCTAATTTCACGGCATTAACGGGCGCTGCAACATTAACGTTGTGGTCGTTTATTGGTTTGGAATCTGGCACTGTGCCTGCCGATGATGTGGAAAATCCACAACGCACCATTCCTCGCGCCACTATCTTAGGAACGATCATTACTTCGTTGGTTTATATTTTAAGTACCGTTGCCGTCATGGGCGTAATTCCTATGGCACAATTGGCTAAATCCACCGCACCTTATGCCGATGCCGCACAAGTGATGTTTGGTCCTGTAGCCTATTACGTGATTGGTATTGGTGCCGCTATTTCTTGCTTAGGCGCGTTAAATGGTTGGACATTATTGCAAGGGCAAATCCCATTAGCGGCTGCTCGTGACGGCGTATTTCCCGCATCGTTTGCTAAAATATCACGCTTTGGCACACCTATCGTTGGCTTGATCGTATCGAGCACTTTAATTACTTGTTTATTATTGCTCACACTAAACGCGAGCTTAGTAAAACAATTCACGTTCATTATTCTTATCGCCACACTGGCATCCTTGATTCCTTACCTTTACACTTGCATGGCTGAGCTTATGATTTTTGTTAAGCATCGCGCCAGTTTTAGCGGCAAACGTTTAGGCATTTCTGTCGTGCTAAGTTTAGTCGCGATGGTATATATTTTCTGGGCGATTGCAGGATCTGGGCAAGAAACAATTTTCTGGGGTAGCTTGTTATTTTTCTCAAGTGTTCCAGTTTATGTATGGATGCGCTGGAATGCTGCGCGTCAAGGTCAACCGGTTTAAACTGTTATTGAATAAATCTTTATTGGAATTTTACTAAAAGGAGCTTATTGATGGATACAACAGCGAAACAACGTGTATTAGGCATTATTGTTTTATTGGCTTTATTAGGTATTGTGTTAACGGTTTTGTTACATAATAGTCGTGAAGATAGAGCGCGCGCTACTGTTGCTAGTCAATCTGCTGCCACTAACGCCGCTGCAACGAATACTGAAATTAATACGTCTGATCAAAATTTAAATAACATTAACACCGCATTAAACAATGAAGTGCAAGCACAACAAGCTGCACAGGCCGCCAACAATTCTCTGTCTATTCCTAATAGCAATAATCAAACACTTGAACAACAAGCGTCAGGCAATTCAGCAATCACTGCAGCGCCATCAAGTATTGCAAACAGCAATAGCTCAATTGATATCAACAATACAACAGCAATCACGCCACATAAAACAAGTTCTGCAATTAATCACACCACGCAAATTGCAGCACCAACAATTACACCAACAACAAATACAACAACACATAATAGTGACAGCGTTTCCATTCCAGCAATTAAATCCACCTTGCCGCCTGTGACAGTGCAAACATCTCAAGCGCTAAGTTCAACACCTAAGAAACAAAGCACAATTCACGCCAGCATTCCAAAAACAAAAACCATTGTGGAAAAATCCTCTGCGCATACGGCTACCACAACACCTGTTGCACAATCAATTTCTCATGAAACCAGTGCAAGTCTTGCAACTACAACGGCAACAAATAGCAAAGACTTTACTGTTCAAGCCGGCACATTTGATGTACCTGATGATGCGATTAATTTAGTGAAGACCTTAAAAGCGCATGGCTTTATTGCCCGCACAGAAAAAGTATCCACCGATAAAGGCGAAATGACTCGCGTGACCGTTGGCCCAATGGCACAAACAGAAGATTCAGCAAAAGCATTGAATGAGAAATTAAAATCTGAAATGCATATTTCAGGAATGATCGTATCGAAGGAAACGCATCAGTAATAATTGTCCGCTGCGTATCATTTAATTTAACACTACTTGTCACCCCGCATTTATTGCGGGGTCTGGCGATTGGAGAGATTGATTCATGTCCACCATCACAAGCTTCAACTGGGCCGATTACGTCATCATCGCTATTATGGTGTTGTCGATCCTCATTAGTTTAGTGCGCGGCCTTGTGCGCGAAGCATTGTCATTGGCATCATGGGCTTTGGCCTTCATCATCGCTTTAAAATTTCATCCCTACGCGTCAATCTTCCTCGAACATCTCATCAAATCCGCAGGCCTTCGCACCATTTGTGCTTTTGCGCTGCTCTTTGTTGGCGTACTCATCATCTGCACTATTCTAACTTTTATGTTAAGTGCCCTAGTAAATAAAACAGGTTTAAGTGGCACCGACAGATTATTAGGCGCCGTTTTTGGTGCCGCGCGCGGAATTTTAGTTATCTCCGCGCTGTTACTTGTGGCACAATTGACCCCAAGTCAACAAAGCGGTTGGTGGCAAGGATCGGTACTCATTCCACACTTTGCCCCTATCGAAAATTGGCTAAAAGGGTTTTTGCCGGAAGCCATGGGCGGTGATTTCCAATTAGTAAACAAGAATTAACTACTTCAAAGATAACTTCTATACCAACACACCTATAGTTAATGTCTCACGGCATGCATCGCCAATCGCTGATAATTTTTTGCGAAAAGTGCTTGGCGTAGAAAAATTTTGATGGTAATTTTCGCGACTCACTTATTCCATCTAACGAGTCAAAACATAGGAACGTATTAGCAATGAAAAACCCTACATCAACATCAGCGGAAAAGAAACTTGGATCTATCGGAACTTTAGTTTTCCTTCTTAATGCTTATATCGAAATCGAAAAAACAAAAGAAGCCAGGCTCGCACATAAAGACCCAATAGATGAAGGATCCGTTGAATCAATCGCAATCAAAGACTTGGAAGCGGTGCAAGCAAACATTGCTAAGTTGTTCGCACTCAATAAAAACAAAAAAGCTGAGGAATTGAGAGGCATCAACAACCTAGCACTTTCTGACACAGGTCATGTATCTGCGCAAAAAGTTGTCGCTTTGAAGATAGATGCCACATCTGCCACAACAGTTTATAGTCAAGTATTAGGCACCATAAGCAGCTCCGTAGAAAAAACAAAAAGTAAAATAAGCTTTTTCGGCAACTGGCCTATGCACACTGAGCTAAATAAGTTATCCAGCACTCTAAATAATTTCAAAGAAAATCTTCCATCTGATGAAGTTCTGTTAGCCTCTACAAAGAATCCTGAGGAAGACAAGAAAAAAAAGGATGCGGAAGATACTTTCAACAGCAAAAAAACTGATCTATTAAACAGGGTAAATAACTTAAGCAATCCAGAGGAAAATAAAAATCTCCTCGGAAGAATTAACAACGTTAAATTTTCAAATGGCGATAGCGATCCTTTTTCTAGCGCAGAAGCAGAAGTGGCACTTTTAGAGAAAAAAGAAAGTGCTTTTATTAACAAAAAAATTGGTTTAATAAATAAAGCGTCCTCAAGCGATCTAGAGAAATCCAAGGCTCTTCTCGAAAAAATTAGCAAAATTAAATTTTCAAATAACGACAACGACAGCGATCCTCTTTCTGAGATAGAAAAAGAAATGGCTCTCTTAGACGCACAAGAAAATAATTTCAAAAACAAGAAAGCCGATCTATTGAAAAAAACAAAACTATTAGGTGATGCAGCAAAAGGTTTACGACAACAAATTACAGATATTAAATTTTCAAGCAGCGTCAGCGATCCTTTTGCTGACTTGGAAGATGAGCTTGCAACTTTGGAAGCGAAGAGCAATTTCGATGATGCAATTCAAGATCTTGTCGACAAACTAGACATATTGAAAACGAATGCATCAGAAGAAAAAATAAGAAAAATAGACATCTTGCTCAATGCTGTTAATTCGGTAAAGTTTACGAACAAAAAATCGGCGGAGAGCAAATTAAAATCCCTGCTTACACAAGTTGAAAACTTAGAAAAAGAACCAGCCGCGTCGCAAAATGATGATTTTGTTAAAGCGATGCGCGAGCAAAATGCGCTTCTCAAACAGTCCCTCGAAAGCAACGAAAAGAAAATTGCCCTGCTTGAAAATGAAAATTCAAAACAGCTAGCTGTGATTGGCCCTTACAAAATGCTAGAACAGCTCGTCGCACAGAAGAAAATTACAATCACAGTCAATGCCGATCAAAATGATAGAAATGATGACTTTATCAACTTATTACCACTGGCACTGCAAGACAAGCTCGTAAAGCAGCTCAATACACAATGGAAAGAAGAAGAATCATCGTCGCCAGAAGAATCCCCTTTTGCCCAACTCAATAAAAAATATCAGCCCATTTATGATTTTGAAAAAAGTGAAATTGACCCAAACGGCAGGGATCGATGGCAATATGACCTTTGGAAGGTTGGATGCGCAACATCGACTCGAGCTTACATAGCGGTAATGAAACTTCTTGAATACAGAGATTTACCCAAAGGCACTACTGGAGGCGCGCAAATACAAGATAATGCTTATGGCAATACTATTGCTATACATCTCGTTTTCTTAATCTTGACAAACGACACACAAGACTGGTCAGCGTTAATCGCCATGCTTCAAGATGAACTCAATACGGCGAAAACGAAAACATCTTTTGCTGTTTCTGCTCTGGAAGACACCTTGCTGGCCATATCTAACCTAACCGCTGCAAATAGAAATCCAGCAATTGCTTCTGATCCTAGCAAGAGAGCCATAATGCTGGGCAAGCTATTTTTAGCCAATTCAGGGAGCACTCTGCTATTTGGTGATGAGCCTAACTCTCTGTTACTAAATCAAATGAAAAGTTATGCGTCTTATTGGACTGCGCAAGCGAAAAACGACTCGGCGGAACTCCCAAAAATGCCATCACCATCACCGAAACGATAGCCAAATCGAGAAAAGTAGCGCACTTAATAAAACCTTAAGGAACATTTGTTAGATTGAAGCCAAGCAGCGTTATACTGCTTGGCAGTACTTTTTAGTGGAACCAAGGATTAAAGGAGTAAAGTATTATGGTAACCAAAACAATTCCAGCAACTATTTTGCAAAATATTGTAGATAGCGAAACCATTGATTTTAGTAACAAAGAAAATTTGCAAGCTTTGGTCGATATCTCTAATAGAAACTTGCCAAAAAGCAAAGCATTCCCTGGACAAAATAAACAGGAGAAAAAAGCTGCCGAGAAAAAGTTTTATGAAAAAACGACAAAAGTTGTGTTGATAAAAGAAAAAAAAGAACTAAACATTGCTTTAAGAGACTCATTTGGAACTCACGTTATCGATCTAAATATACCCGTATCACTTCGCCAACTAAATTTATCTCACTATATTTCGTACCTGGGTTACCGAAACAAAACTTTGGCTGAAAAGATTGGTCAAATTAACATCGAAGATAATTTCGATTTGTTTTCTCCTTTCACTAAAGAAGGTCATGAAACAGATGCCGCGTTAACCAACTTCCTTTATGTCATCAACAACTCTCGCATAGATAAAAAACAAAAAGTAACTCTGCTGACAGAATATGCTTTACAAATTCGAAAATTTGAAAATGAGGATAAAGTAGCACCACCAATATCTCGCGATAACGCCTATGCGTGCGCAACGGCTGTTATTAATTTTGTCAGACAAAATCCTGATGAACTTGCCACCGACAGACTCACTGACATTGTTCGAATGTCACCTCAAGCAATGGATGAATTATCGAGCCCAACACTAACAACAAGGGCAGTATCTGCTGTCACTATCAGCTGGGCAAAGCAGAAGAATTTCTCCGAAAAGATGGCTGGAAGCACTATGTTGGTAGCAACAAAACCTTCCTTAGGAGAAACCACGAACAGTGCTAGTAATGAAGATTTCAAAAATTACGTCACCAACTCTAAGGTTGCGTTACTGACTCGCCAGAAGAATTTGAATAAATATATTTCGTCTCTCGGCTACAGAAATAATGCATTAGCCAAAGAAATTGAACGCCTCAATATTGAGGAAAATTTTAATCTGTTTTCCCCTTTTGCTGGGCCGTACACTAAAACTGATGCTGACACCACGCTGAAAAATTTTCTTTATGTCATCAATAGTCCTGCTGTAAGCGTGAACACAAAGAAAGCTTTGCTGGAAAAATATGCTGCAAGCATTCGAGCTAGCAACGGAAAGCCACAAATATCTGTAGATGCTGCTTATAAATGCGCGATTGCTGCTATTAGTTTTGCCGCGAAAAACCCTGACGTTTCCAACAATTCAAACGCTATCAAAACGGATATTTTAACTGATATCGTCAAAATATCACCGCAGGCAACGAAAGAATTGTTTCATCCCAGTTTTGTGCAAAGGATGGCTTCTCGTATCAGCTCCGCTTTCAAAGCAAAAGAGAAACACCCTAGTGAAACATTGACAGCTGACAATATTGTTACGTTATTGAGAGCTAATAGCGGTCCGAGAAATGCATCACTTATCGAATCTGTACTTAGCGCTCCCCCAATTGGCCAAACAGACTACAGAAAGAAACTAGAGGGTCGTTGGGCTGATCTTGTTCGAGACAGGCGCGTTAACCTAGAAAATTATCCGGTGCTTGGCGAAGGATTTGCGTACTATTTGTACAATTTATTTCTCAAAAACCTAAAACCAGAGGCTGCAGACGCTCTTGCGGAAAAAGTTAACGCTAGAATCAAAGAACTATCATCAACTTCTTCCGCTCCTCAAATCGAATCTGAAGATACAAAATCGAAGAACGAGATGATCGAAAACCTCAAATTGGAATTAACTACACTTAGTGCCAATGCTGTAAAACTTCAATCAGAATTAACTGCCGCCATAGCTGCAAATAAAAGATTTGAAAACGAGAACTCTGGATTAGACAAGACAATTGCTGAATTTGCCAACAAAAATCCATCGCTTGAAATAGCTAATACTCAAAATCAACAAACAATCGTTAGTCTGGAATCAGAACTTGATACTGCCAAGCAAGAGCTCGCAACTAAAACCGAAATAGCCGATAAAGCATTAAGAGATAATAGTATTCAACTTGAGCAAAGCAAAGCTTATGAGCAACAGCTCACTGACCTGCTGGAAAAAGTCAGTGGTTATGAGAAGGAGCTTGCCCAAAAAGATTTAATGATTGAAACTCTTCAATCAGAATTCAATACCGCTAAGCAAGAGTTTGCAATTAAGGCCGCAGCTCTCGAAAGCAAGATTGCCGCTATTGAAAGTGAGAAGCTAAACGCTATTGAAGGTAAAAACTCTGAGCATCAACAACTTGAAGCTCTTCAATCAGCATTCAATGTTGCTAAACAGGAGTTCGTAACCAAAGCTAAAGCGCTTGAAAGCAAGATCGCTACTGTTGAAAGTGAGAAACTAAGCGCCATTGAAGGTAAAAATTCTGAGCATCAACAACTTGAAGCTCATGAACAACAGCTCACTACTCTGCAAGCAAAATTCGATACTGCTCAGAAAGAGTTTGAAGCAAAAGCTAAAGCTCTTGAAGACAAAATAGCTGCCGTTGAAAGCGAGAAGTTAAATGCCATTCAAGGCAAAGATTCTGAGCATCAACAACTCGAAGCTCTTCAATCAGCATTCAATGTTGCTAAACAGGAGTTCGTAACCAAAGCTAAAGCGCTTGAAAGCAAGATCGCTGCTATTGAAAGCGAGAAGCTAAGTGCTATTGAAAGTAAAAACTCTGAACATCAACAACTTGAAGCTCATAAACAACAGCTCGCTACTCTACAAACAAAATTCGATACTGCTAAGCAAGAGTTTGCAATTAAAGCCGCAGCTCTCGAAAGCAAGATTGCCGCTATTGAAAGTGAGAAGCTAAACGCTATTGAAGGTAAAAATTCTGAACATCAACAACTCGAAGCTCTTCAATCAGCATTCAATGTTGCTAAACAGGAGTTCGTAACCAAAGCTAAAGCGCTTGAAAGCAAGATCGCTGCTATTGAAAGCGAGAAGCTAAGTGCTATTGAAGGTAAAAATTCTGAGCATCAACAACTTGAAGCTCACAAACAACAGCTCACTGCTCTGCAAACAAAATTCGATACTGCTCAGCAAGAGTTTGAAACCAAGGCTAAAGCACTTGAAGAAAAGATCGCTGCTATTGAAAGTGAGAAGCTAAACGCTATTGAAGGTAAAAATTCTGAACATCAACAACTCGAAGCTCTTCAATCAGCATTCAATGTTGCTAAACAGGAGTTCGTAACCAAAGCTAAAGCGCTTGAAAGCAAGATCGCTGCTATTGAAAGCGAGAAGCTAAGTGCTATTGAAGGTAAAAATTCTGAGCATCAACAACTTGAAGCTCACAAACAACAGCTCACTGCTCTGCAAACAAAATTCGATACTGCTCAGCAAGAGTTTGAAACCAAGGCTAAAGCACTTGAAGAAAAGATCGCTGCTATTGAAAGTGAGAAGCTAAACGCTATTGAAGGTAAAAATTCTGAACATCAACAACTCGAAGCTCTTCAATCAGCATTCAATGTTGCTAAACAGGAGTTCGTAACCAAAGCTAAAGCGCTTGAAAGCAAGATCGCTACTGTTGAAAGTGAGAAACTAAGCGCCATTGAAGGTAAAAATTCTGAACATCAACAACTTGAAGCTCTTCAATCAGCATTCAATGTTGCTAAACAGGAGTTCGTAACCAAAGCTAAAGCGCTTGAAAGCAAGATCGCTACTGTTGAAAGTGAGAAACTAAGCGCCATTGAAGGTAAAAATTCTGAGCATCAACAACTTGAAGCTCATGAACAACAGCTCACTACTCTGCAAGCAAAATTCGATACTGCTCAGCAAGAGTTTGAAACCAAGGCTAAAGCACTTGAAGAAAAGATCGCTGCTATTGAAAGTGAGAAGCTAAGCGCTATTGAAGGTAAAAACTCTGAGCATCAACAACTTGAAGCTACTCAAACACAATTGGCTGAGATCCAATCGCAATTCACTTCAGCTAAGAAAGACTTTGAAGCAAAAGCTAAAGCTCTTGAAGACAAAATAGCTGCCGTTGAAAGCGAGAAGTTAAATGCCATTCAAGGCAAAGATTCTGAGCATCAACAACTCGAAGCTCATAAGCAACAGCTCACCGCTCTGCAAACAAAATTCGATGCCACTCAGAAAGAGTTTGAAGCCAAGATTGAGACTCTCAACAACACAATCGCTTCTACTGAAAAGCAAAGAGCAACTTCTGCTCAAACTGAAAAAGACAAGCAAGAGAAGTTGAACACCCTTACTCTGGAATTAACCACGCTAAAAAGTGAATACGATGCTGCATCTCAACTGCACGCTCAAGAAGTTAGCAACCTTAGAGGGCAAATAATCACTCTTCAAGCTGAGAATCTAGCTTTAAATAGCAGACTTTCCTCATATGCGAGGGTAAGCAAAGCGATGCCAACACCTAATATTACGCCGAACAACAATCTGCTCCTTAATACCCCAGAAAATACAGGCAATAGCAACAATCCGCTCTTTTATACCCCAAAAAATGAGAGCACCAGCAGCAACAATGTGCTTCTTAATACCCCAGAAAATAGAGGCGCCAGCAGCAACGATGTGCTTCTTAATACTCCACAAAATACAGGCAACGGCAGCAATATAACGGATTATTTATTAGTTCAAGGGGTCGCAGTGAACAACGGCGATGGCACAACAACTACAAATACTGTGAGAGTAAGCGACTTACTTAAAAAGCCTTAGAGTTAGTTGAAAATATCTCTTTCAAAAAAGGGCGCGATGCGCCCTTTTTTATTTCAGAACAAAATTTAAAAAACGCCCTCACCTATCGCTTCGCGACCTCCTCTCCCGCTAGCGGGAGAGGAGAAAAGCAAAAAATTATTTAACTTTAACCCTCGCCACGCGCAACTTGCCGACTTGATAAATATGTGACGTACCGGAAGCAATCTGCAATTTCTCATCGCTGATTTTTTCGCCATCGATGCGCACACCGCCTTGGTTAATCATGCGTTTGGCATCTGTCACGCCAGAAACCAATCCCGCATTTTTGAGTAATTGCGTAATGAGAATGGATTTTTCAGTAATCGTTATTTCAATTTCTTGAATATCTGTTGGTAATTGATGCTTTTGAAAACGCGCAGTGAAATCAGCATGCGCTTTGTCGGCATCTTGTTGGCTGTGAAAACGTGCGACAATTTCTTTGGCTAATTCAATTTTCACATCGCGTGGATTTTTGCCCTCTTTCACGGCGGCTTTTAATTGTTTAATGTCACTCAACTCGCGAAAGCTTAATAATTCAAAATAACGCCACATGAGATCATCTGAAATCGACATGATTTTGCCAAACATGTTATCGGGCGATTCTTTAATGCCAATATAGTTATCCAAGGATTTCGACATTTTTCTCACGCCGTCTAACCCTTCCAATAATGGCAACGTGATAACCACTTGTGGTTTTTGACCGTATTCTTTTTGTAATTCGCGACCCATTAATAAATTGAATTTTTGATCCGTGCCGCCCAATTCCACATCGGCTTTCAACACCACTGAATCGTAGCCTTGCAATAATGGGTAAAGAAATTCGTGAATCGCAATCGGCTGACCCGATTGATAACGCTTACTAAAATCATCGCGTTCTAACATACGCGCGACGGTATATTTCGCCGCTAATTGAATTAAATCCACTGCCGTTTTGCTACTCATCCATTCGGAATTAAACATCACTTTCGTTTTTTTAGGATCCAAAATTTTAAATACTTGTTCTTTGTAAGTTTTAGCATTAGCAACAACTTCTTCTTGTGTTAATTGCTGGCGTGTAATGTTTTTACCAGAAGGATCACCAATTAACCCTGTGAAATCACCAATGAGAAAAATCACTTCATGACCTAAATCTTGAAAATGTTTTAATTTATTTAATAATACGGTGTGGCCTAGGTGCAGATCAGGTGCTGTTGGATCAAACCCTGCTTTGATACGCAATGTTTTACCTGATGTTAAACGCTCGCGTAAATCTTGCTCGAGCAAGATTTCATCGACACCACGCGCAATAAGAGAAAATGCCTCATCCGTTTTTTTCATACAATATCCGTGTATTTTTCAGGGTGATAATCCGCTAACACTAATTGGCTTTCCGTTTTAAATTTTTCCATGAATGCGGCATACGCTGTTAATGATTCTTTTTGGCGCAACGCATTGCAAAATGTTTCTACCGTTTCTTTAAATTGCGGCACACCACAATAACTACACCCGCCATGAAGTTTATGTAAATGCTCATATAGCGCATCAAAATCTTTTTGCTCCCAAGCTTTTTGCACATCACGCTGCGCTTGAGGTAATTCGCTAATAAACATGGCTAAAATATCGCGCGCGATTTTGTTATTCCCACGTAGTATTTTTACAGTTAATGGCCAATCAATTGCGCTCATGTAGCTTCTCGATATGTTGTCATCTATGGCTCGATCATGGGGCATCTATTACCCCAAAAAGCTTGATTCTAGCTGATTCACTTGATTGTGCAAAAATAATTTCCCCCTTGTTCAGAGGGGGAAACTTTTTATTCGAATCCTTTAGTTATTTCTTCAATTTCGTAATCAATAAAGGCGGCAAACTTAGAATAATGATTCCACCAACCAAGATCATTTCATAAGTTGTCACATTCATAATGTGCAAATCCGTAGGCGGTAAAAAGCCCAAGATGACGATTCCTAAAATAGTCAGGATACCAATGCCCGCGACCAACCAAATGCCGAATAACCCACCAGGAATTCGATACGCACGTGGTGTATTGGCATTTTTATAGCGCAACCGAATAGCGGCGGCGAACATAAAAATATAAAACAATAAACCCAACTGAGACGTCAACGCGCTCAACACCCAATATCCACTATTCACACTGTGCATGAGTAAAAACACGCTGCACAAAAGTGTTGCGATGATGCCTTGCAAAATCAAAATTCGCGCTGGCGCACCATAGCTATTTAATTTCGCGAAATAACGCGGCATATTGCCATCTTCAGCAGCCACCCATAACCCTCGTGTTGGCCCAATGATCCACGTTGAAACGCTACTTAAACTGCTCAAAATAATCATTCCAACCACAATAGGTTCTAACCATGGCATGTGAATGGCGCGGAAAAAGATAGCAAATGCATCGACCAAACTTGAAACCAAACTGATTTGTTGATTGGGGATAATCATCGCGATAGCTAATGAACCGCCAATTAATGTAATTAAAATAATGACGACGGAATATAGCAATGCTTTGGGATAATCGCGTTTTGGGTCTTTCACATCACCAGCGTGCACCGCCGACATTTCTAACCCAACTAAACCAAATAATACGGCCGTTAACAAACCCAAATTGTCCATATTATTTAAATTAGGCATTAATGAAGCGGCTGTAAACGTTAGTTGAATGGGCTTACCCATCACCACCCACGCAATGCTTAAACCAATGATGCATAACATCGGAATAATCGTACCAACCACAGCACCCACAATACTTACCCAACTGGAAATTTTAATGCCCAAGCAATTGAGCCACGTTGCACCCCAAAACAAAATTAAAATCATGCTTAAGGTGTACATTTTACTGTGTGTTAATGAAGGATCAATTAATGTTGCTAGTGTCCCTGCGAGAAATGCCAAAATTGTGGGATACCACACCACGTTATAAATCCACTGCAACCAAATCGTAAAAAAACCACAGCGATCACCAAACGCTTCACGCACCCACACATAAACACCGCCCGTATTTGGCCAACCCGTGGCTAATTCAGCGGCGATTAATGCTGTCGGAATAAAAAATAATAATGCAGCAACAATATAATAAAAAATTAACGATGCACCGTATTCGGCGCTAATGGGAAGTGTGCGCAAACTGTCGACGGCAATGACGTTAATCATCACCAAACTAAAAACACTTAAGACTTTGCCTTTGCTAGATAACTGCATGTTGACCTATGAATTGACCCATTTGTATGATTGATTGCGTTTTTAATGTTGGATCCCAATTCATTGTTTTTGGACCAAACAATACAATAACGGTTGAACCTAATTCAAAATGCCCAAGCTTCATACCCTTGTCAAGCGAAATCCCGTCATACTGAAAATGTGTTATCTCTCTGGGATTTTTCGGTGCAACCACTCCAGACCAAACGGTACTCATACTCGCCACAATCATCGCGCCGACTAAAATCACTGCCATGGATCCAACATCTGTATCAAACACAGTAATCACGCGTTCATTGCGCGCGAATAAATTCGGTACATTTTGTGTCGTGACGGTATTTACCGAAAACAATTTTCCTGGCACATATATCATTTGGCGTAATACACCCGCTAATGGCATATGAATACAATGATAATCTTTAGGTGCTAAATAAAAAGTCGCAAAATTTCCATAACGAAAACGCGAAACTAATGCTTCATCACCTGCCAATAAATCTTCTAATTTGTAATCATGTCCTTTAGCTTGCAGCAAACGATTTTCATCAATTTGCCCTATTTCGCTAATCATACCATCGACAGGAGAAATAATTTTATTGGGCGCAAGTTCAATCGGGCGAACGTTTGGCTTTAATGCGCGCGTAAAAAATTGATTAAAGTTTTCATACTCTTGCGCATTCTCATAAAGCGCTTCTTGCATATTAACGCCATAACGCACAATAAATTTATTGATGGCCCAGTTTTTTAACCCTATTATTTTGCAGCGCGCTAAATAGCCAATAAGGCGCGATAAACAATGTTGCGGCAAGATATGTTGGCAACCGATGAAAAACCATTCGCGAAATTTTTGCATAAGTAAATTGGTATTCCTTTCATGCGTCATTGCGAGCGAAGCGAAGCAATCCAGAAATCCTAGATTGCCACGGCGACTACGTCGCCTCGCAATGACATTTATAGAAATGCTATAGTCAGGAAAATACCATTTTCTTCTATGGATAAACAATGTTTAACGCTGACCCAAGCATTTATCTTTCCGATCGCCTGATACACGGGTTAAAAACCGCGATCGCGTGCTTTATTGGCTATGTCATTACCTATTGGCTACCCATCAATCAAGCACCGTGGATATTAATTACGATTATGGTCGTCATGACAGCGCAAAGTACGTTAGGCAGTTTATTATTAAAGTCTTATGCAAGATTATTTGGCACAGTTTGTGGCGCGCTCATCGCTGCCATTATTTTACTGCTTCACTTTAATCATTTTTGGGGAATCGCAACAACCATCACCCTCGCCGCCTTTATTTTTGCTTTTATCGCAACCAGTAACAAAGATTTATTTGTCGTCGGTGGTGCGTTAGGCAGCGTCACGATTGTCATTATTTTGTTAGGGCCTCACCCAACGTTGCAATCCGCGGGTTTGCGTTTTTTAGAAATTGTCGCGGGTATTAGTATTGCGTTAGTCATCTCACGCCTGATTTTTCCTTTTCGCGCCAGTCAACATTGCAAACGCGATGTCATTTCCAGCATGGCATTGATCTCACAACATTATCGCTATCAAGTAGTGCAATTAAATAACGATCCCGCACAAACCACCAAAACCGAAGAACAATTATTTAATGCCTTTCCTAAGCAACGTAAATTAATTACTGAAATGATTGCTGAATCCGGAAAATTTCATAGCCAAGTAGAACTTTATCAACGATTGCTAGACAGCGAACGTAAATTAGTACGCAATATTAATTTACTTTATTACTGCTTAAAGTCTTTGCCTGAAGAACTGGCACACCACGTTGTTGAACAAACATTTGCTCCTTTAAATGATTGGTTTTTGGACGGGATGACACTTGTGCATACGCTCCTCAAAAAAGCAGATGCCAAACCCGAATTACCGACCCTGCCAGCGCTTGATACAGCACTGGCAGATCTTGCTCATGAATATCCTGCAAATCAGGCGGCATTGGCAGCACTTAATTTTGCCGTTCATGCGTTAAAAACAGAGTTGGAAATATTAATTTCTCAATGCACTGCGATTTAAACTTGCGCAATTATAAATCTTGTCTATACTGAAATTGTGGGTATTTTTAACAGGCTAGTTACCTTGAATCTAATAGTGATCATATTAAGGAGATCGATATAGTGGCGTTGTGTGCACGTCCTTGAGTACACGGGAAAGCCTAATGCGTTACCGAGACCTCCGCTTTGATGTAACCCAGAATTCATGTGCAACCTAGCCTGCTAAAAGTACCTACCAAAACCCGCCAAAAGCGGGTTTTTTTATTGCTTGTTTAAGGATGAATGATGACAGACACGTTCAAAAAAGCAGCGGCGCTTGCGGCCATGCAATATATCGAACCCAATATGATTCTTGGTGTCGGCACCGGTTCTACGGTTAATTATTTGATCGATGCGCTCGCTGCCATCAAAAATAAAATTGACGGTGCCGTGGCAAGCTCTACGGCAACCGCCGAAAAATTAAAAAAAATTGGCATCCCTCTTCTCGATTTAAACTCCGTTGGCACAATTCCTCTTTATATCGATGGCACTGACGCCGTTAACAAACATCTACAATTAATTAAAGGCGGTGGCGCAGCACACACTCGCGAAAAAATTCTCGCGTGTTGTGCGAAAAAATTTATTTGTATTGCTGACGCAAGCAAATGGGTGGATTTATTAGGTGAAAATACAGCGCTTCCTATTGAAGTAATTCCAATGGCACGCAGTTATGTGGCACGTGAAATCGTCAAACTCGGCGGCACACCTGAATATCGACAAGGTGTAGTAACAGACAATGGCAATGTTATTTTAGACGTACGGTTTTTGGATTTTTCACAACCGTTAAAACTTGAACATACATTAAATAACATCACTGGCGTTGTCGCACATGGATTATTTGCCGAACGCGCCGCTGATTTATTGTTGTTGGGAACGAAAGATGGAGTTATTACTAAAACAGCGGATTAATGTCGATGCACCGTTTTGTCATCCCTGCTAATGTCATCCCGGAAAATGCGAAGCATTTATCCGGGATCCAGTAGTTTAACTG
The DNA here is from genome assembly GCA_963712965.1 of uncultured Pseudomonadota bacterium. Lineage (GTDB taxonomy): Bacteria > Pseudomonadota > Gammaproteobacteria > DASZBR01 > DASZBR01 > CAVQJZ01. The sequence continues at coordinate 73,922 of CAVQJZ010000007.1, forward strand.
TACAAATTACTTAAAAAATTTCCGCCTTAAAAGTTGTTATATTCATTTAGATCTGTGTATTACTTCATCCCTGGATTCCCGCCTTCGCGGGAATGACATCTATTCTCGAACACATTTTTTAAAAAACACCTTCGCATTTTAAAATGCAATGGGTATAGTTACTCAACAGATACCCAAAGGATTGCCATGTTCAGTAAATACCCCGTCGCCATTCGCGTTATGCTAATCACTGCTATTTTCACGATTGTCCTTGCGGCCTTAAAATTAACGTTTGGTTATATTGGCTCATCACACGCATTATTTGCCGATGGCATTCATTCACTGGCGGATGTATTAATCGATACACTCGTATTATTTGCCGCGCACTACGGCAGTAAAAGTGCTGACAGCAATCATCCTTACGGTCATGGTCGCATTGAAACCGCTGCTACATTTGGATTGGCATTAATTTTAGTTTTAACGGGTATCGGCATTATGTTAAACGCCGGTGAGCACGTATGGGGCAAAATACCCGCACCGCGCCCTGAATTAATTACGTTATGGATTGCGATTGCCGCGATTGTTGTGAATGAAGGTTTATTTCGCTACACGCTGCGCGCCGCTAAAAATACACAATCTCCTTTGCTAACTGCCAACGCATGGCATAGTCGCAGCGATGCCGCCACTTCAGTTGTCGTAGTACTCGGTATTGGCGGTGCGTTATTAGGGTTTCATTACCTGGATGCGCTCGCGGCTATTGTGGTGGGTATTTTCATTATCAAAATGGGTATTAAATTAGGTTGGTCAAGCATTGCGGAATTGGTTGATACTGGTGTTGATGACCATACGCTCATACAAATTAAAGAAGTGATCAAACAAGTTCCTGGTGTTTGCACACTGCACCAATTACGCACTCGCACAATCAATAATAAAATATTTCTAGATGTGCATGTATTAGTCGACGCCAAAATCAGCGTTTCTGAAGGTCATTATATTGGCGATCAAGTATATATCGCGTTAAAAAAACACATTGAAAAAATTGCGGATGTCACCGTACACGTTGATCCTGAAGATGATGAAATCGTCAAACCTTCGGATAACTTACCCAATCGCAAAGAGATCATTGTACAATTGCATCAACATTGGGAAAAATACTTGCCGAAAGAAATCTTAGACAATGCGCTGACCCATATCACGTTGCATTATCTCAATGGCCGCCTACAAATTGAATTACATTTGCCCAAAGCGTTCGCTGATCATGAAGAAAAACTCAAACAAGCGGTGAATGATTTAGATTATTTGATTAAAATAGAAACATTTTTTTATTAGCCAAGCACTTCTTTTTCAGAATCCAGCAAATGCACCAACATATCCAATGCATTTGCAATCATAATTTGCTCGCTCTCAGCCAAATTCTCCATCATTTCGTGTAAACGGTTATGCAGAAGATGCGGCGCCGTCACAACAAATTCACGCCCTTTGTCTGTGATATCAATAAATACTGAGCGGCGATCAATATTGTCTCGAGTGCGTTTTATCATTTTTTTTTCCTCTAAACGATCAAGAATTCCCACTGTAGTACTTGCACTTAGATGAATATTTTTGGCAAGCACAGCAACAGTAATGGCACCCTTTTCAAACAATTCATACAAACAAGCAACTTGTGGCACAGTAATATCATATTTTTTTATCAACCGACGCGAGTGCGTATCAAACGATTGCATGATTTTACGCAAAGCAAAAATAATTCTTTTTTCGTAATTTACTTGCGGCAAAAATTCTGATTTTTCTGACATAAAAATCCTTATCAAAAATTAAAACTTGACTTAAGGCTGTCACAATAATTACTATAGAAATCATTTGAACAGAAATTATTTTTGTGGTCGACCTTCCCAATGGAGAACATTTGATGAAATCTCTATTTAAATTATTAGAAAATTTAATTCCTAAAAACCGCCGCCGCTCATCAGCAAATATTGAATTTCAGAGCAACGGCATCCTAACTCTCGGCACCGAGATTGAACTACAATTCATCGACAAAGAAACTCTGTACTTAACTCCAAGCGCCGAAAAATTACTGGCTGCAGCGCCCTCTGAAAAAATTAAACCAGAACTTTACTTGGACATGATTGAACTAAACACGAGCAAATGTACTAACGCTAATGAAGTTTATCAAGATTTATCTGAGACGATAGAACATATCAAAAAAATCGCGGACACCAATAACATCTCACTTGCAGGAACAGGTTGTCACCCACTGTCAAAATATAGCGATTGTGATATTTATCCCTCAGAACGCTACAATTATCTAATTGATCGAAATCAGTGGTTAGCGAGACGTTGGAAAGTATACGGCCTACACGTACACATCGGCATGGCTAGTGGTGAAGATTGCATTCGCTACAATAATTTTTTCATGCGCTTTCTCCCGCATCTTTTAGCACTGAGCGCAAGCGCTCCATTTTGGCAGGAACAAGACACGGGGCTTGCCACTTGTCGCCCAACAATTGGAGAAGCATTACCAACTGCCGGACACCCTTATTATGTGCAAAATTGGCAAGAGTTTGTTGCACTACACAACTCATTACAAAACTGCAAGGCAATCGGTAGCTTGAAAGATTTATGGTGGGACTTAAGACCAAATCCAACCTATGGAACATTAGAAATTCGCGTTTGCGATAGCCCTGCGACGCTCACGGAAACAGTCGCCATCGTTGCATTCATTCACGTGCTAGCACATTGGTTTCAAGATCATGGTGACTGGCTACAGCAAGTAGCACAACCTCCTTCTTGGATTTTGCGTGAAAATAAATGGCGTGTGATTCGCCACGGACTAAACGCAGATATTATTACTTCTCCTTCTGGGCAGTCCAAACCATTAGTAGATGATATTCGCGAGTGGGTAAACAAGACTGCGGATTATACTTACCAACTAGGTTACAGCGATCATATTCAAAAATTATTGAAAATAGTTGCCAATGGCAACAGCTCTACTCGACAAAATACGCTATTTTCTAAAACGAAATCCTTACACGCTGTGGTTAAACATAATATCGACGAATTTAACCAAAACATCCCAGCGTGGGAAAGTTAGGATAATTTTTTCTTCGATTATTAGCAGTATCAAGTTAATATGCTCTTTCATTTTATTTGAACAAGGATGACTGCCCATGTCTGCAAAAGATACCTTGAAAAAAATCGATGCCCATCAAATTAAATTTGTGGATTTACGTTTCACCGACACGCGCGGCAAAGAACAACACGTTACCATTCCTGCCAACACCGTTGACGAAAGTTTTTTTACCAATGGCAAAATGTTTGATGGTTCATCAATTGCTGGCTGGTGCAAAATTGATGCGTCTGACACGATTTTAAGACCTATTGCTGGCAGTGCTGTGCTTGATCCTTTCTATGAAATACCTACTTTAATTTTGCGCTGCGATGTTATCGACCCTATTTCACATAAAGATTACGAACGTGATCCACGCGCCGTTGCTAAACGCGCTGAGCGTTATTTAAAAGAAACGGGCATTGCCGACACATGTTACATGGGTCCTGAACCTGAATTTTTTATTTTTGATGACGTACGCTGGAAAGTTGATATGCAAGGTTCCAGTTGTTCAGTTGATTCCAGTGAAGCACCATGGAATTCCAATAAACAATTTGAAATGGGTAATTTAGGTCACCGACCTCCGGTAAAAGGCGGATATTTCCCTGTGCCACCGGTGGATTCTTCTCAAGATATTCGCAGTGAAATTTGTTTAGTATTAGAAAAAATGGGATTAGTCATCGAAGCGCATCATCATGAAGTCGCTACCGCGAATCAAAATGAAATCTCTACACGCTTTAATACGTTATTACAAAAAGCCGATGAAATGCAGATATTAAAATATGTGATTCAAAACGTTGCGCATCAATACGGAAAAACCGCCACTTTCATGCCAAAACCTTTGGTCGGCGATAACGGCAGCGGTATGCATTGCCATCAATCGCTCGCAAAAAATGGGCAAAATCTTTTTGCGGGTGATAATTACGCAGGATTATCTGAATTAGCGTTACATTACATTGGCGGCATCATTAAACATGCGCGTGTATTAAATGCATTTACCAACCCTGCCACCAATAGTTACAAACGTTTAGTGCCCGGTTTTGAAGCGCCCGTTTTTCTTGCTTATGGTTCATGCAATCGTTCTGCGGCCGTACGAATTCCATATGTTCCTGAACCACGCAGTCGCCGTATTGAAGTACGTTTCCCTGATTGTTTAATGAATCCTTATTTAGGTTTTAGCGCCATGATGATGGCTGGCCTTGATGGCATTCAAAAACGCATTCATCCCGGTGATGCCATGGATAAAGATTTATACGAACTCAACCCTAAAGAAGCAAAACACATTCCGACTGTATGTTTTTCACTCGAGCAAGCACTGGAACATCTAGATAGTAATCGTGATTTTCTGTTGGCAGGTGATGTGTTCAACAATAGTTTAATTGATGCCTACCTTGAGTTAAAACAAGCCGAAATTACACGTTTGCGCATGACAACGCATCCAGTAGAATTTGATATGTATTACAGTTCGTAAATAGGAATTTTACTTTGCAACGTATTCATTTATTAGATTCATTATTAGCCAACCAAATTGCAGCGGGAGAAGTCGTTGAACGCCCAGCCTCTATCGTTAAAGAATTAATTGAAAATAGTTTAGATGCCGGCGCGACTAAAATTGACATTGATATCGAAAACGGTGGATTACAATTAATTCGCTTGCGTGATGACGGTTATGGCATCCACAAAGACGATTTATTATTAGCAGTGAGTCGTCACGCGACGAGCAAAATCAGCGATTTAAATGATCTTGAGCAAGTAGCCAGCTTTGGTTTTCGTGGTGAAGCGCTGGCAAGTATTAGTGCTGTTTCACATTTTACATTATCTTCGCGCACGGAAAATGATAATGCAGGTTGGCAAATTATCATCAACGGCCGCGACCCAGAAATTAAAGATCAACCGGTAGCTCATCCACGTGGTACGACTGTTGAAGTGCGTGATATTTTTTATAATACACCGGCCAGACGAAAATTTTTAAAAAGCGAAACTACTGAATTACAACATATTCAAGAAGTCGTACGCCGTATCGGCTTAAGTGTTTTCAATGTCACACTCACGCTGAAACATAACCAAAAAACCTTGTTACAATTAAATGCGGCCACCACACTAGAAGAAAAAACCGAACGCGTAGCGCGCATTTGCAGTAATAGTTTTGTTGAACATGCGCTGCATGTTGAAACAAATTATCATGACATGAGCTTAACCGGTTGGATTAGTTTACCCACATTTTCACGCTCACAAGCCGATTTACAATATTTATACGTCAATGGCCGCATCGTGCGTGATAAATTAATTAGTCATGCCATACGCCAAGCTTATCAAGATGTTTTATATAACGGCCGACATCCGGCGTATGTTTTATATTTGTCATTAAATCCAACGCTCGTTGATGTTAATGTTCACCCGGCTAAACATGAAGTACGTTTTCGTGATAGTCGCACGGTGCATGATTTTGTATTTCGTCAATTGCAAAAAATATTGAGTGACGTAAAGAATAACGTAGGGGCACGAAGCGTCGTGCCCCTACCGGATTCTCGTCAGACAAATCACGAGAATACTGTTGTTAGTAAAAACGAAATTCAAGCGACGTTAAATTTTTATAAACAAGCAACTAATGTAGGGGCACGAAGCATCGTGCCCCTACCGGATGTTCCTCAGATAAATCGCGGGAATGACATTGTTTTTCCACCTTTCGGTTTTGCACTGGCGCAACTGCACGGTATTTATATTTTAGCGCAGAATCAACATGGCTTAATTTTAATCGACATGCACGCTGCCGATGAACGTATTGGTTATGAAAAATTAAAAAAAGCGTATCACGCAAAAAGTATTGTCACACAAAATTTACTCATCCCTATTACCGTATCCGTCAATGAACAAGAAGCAGATATGGCTGAACAACAACAAGAGTTGCTGCAAAGTGTTGGCTTTACGGTTGATCGTCAAGGCCCTGAAACTATTGTGATTCGCCAATTACCCGCACTATTAAAAAATGTGGATGGCCATCAATTATTTACAGACCTCATCGCTGATTTAAAAACGTATGACACCACCACGCGTGTGACTGATCATATTAATACGATGCTAGGCACACTCGCTTGTCATCAAGCATTGCGCGCGCACGACACACTGACCATTCCTGAAATGAATGCATTGTTGCGGCAGATGGAAATCACCGACAACATCAATCAGTGTAATCACGGTCGCCCTACCTGGATGCAATTGTCGTTAGATGAATTGGATAAATTATTTTTGCGCGGACGGTGAATAAAATAATGTGTCATGCCGCACTTGTTGCGGCATCCGGAGGAATTTTACCAGACCCCGCGACGAGCGCGGGGTGACAACAACGATGGATAAAATATGAAACAAAACACAATCATCTGTCTCATGGGCCCTACCGCTTCTGGCAAAACAGATTTAGCCATTCAGCTGTGCCAACAGTTGCCCTGTGAAATTATTAGCGTTGATTCTGGCATGGTTTATCGCGGCATGGATATTGGCACAGCGAAACCTCCTAAAAAAATTCTCGATAAATTCCCTCATCATTTAATTGATATTCGCAATCCCGATGAAACCTATTCAGCTGCTGATTTTTGTCGCGATGCCGTAAAATTAATCGAACAAATTATTCAGCAACACAAAATACCTTTATTGGTTGGCGGCACGATGATGTATTTTAATTCGCTGCAAAAAGGTTTATCGCCACTGCCAGGCGCCAATAAAATAGTGCGCGAAAAAATTGGTTGGGAAGATTTACATGCGCGTTTACAAAAAGTTGACCCCGCAGCCGCTAATCGCATTCATCCTAGTGATTTACAGCGTTTACAACGTGCGCTAGAAATTTACGAAATCACTGGCAAAAGCATGACGGAATTATCACAACACACTGAAAATTATTTGGCTAATTATCACGTCATTAACATTGCGCTTGCACCCAATGATCGACACCTATTGCGCGAACGTATTGCCAAACGCTTTCATCACATGTTGGAACAAGGATTGGTTGAAGAAACAAAAAAACTACCGCCGATGCGTGTTGTAGGTTATCGCCAAGTACAAGATTATTTGGCGGGGAAAATGCGTTACGAGGAAATGATTGAAAAAGCGATTATTGCGACGCAACAATTAGCTAAACGCCAAATGACGTGGTTACGTGCGTGGAAAAATTTGCACTGGCTGGATAGTGAAGATCCTGATTGTTTAAATATTTTACTTCAACTCATTCGTCACGACTAAAAAGCGCACAATGCCCAGCAATCCAAACAAGGTAAAAAAGACGAACGTCCATTCTGGAATACTTAAATGCATGAACTCCCAAACATTGATGGCGCAATCACCTGAGCCACTGTAAATCGCAGAAAGCGCATGATCCCACGACATAGTGTGGAGGATATAATTTAACGTTGGGCTACAAGCGACAACCGTGCCTGGTGGTTGATGTTGTAACCACATGTGATGTGCCGCCACAATTGCACCTAAAATACTGGCGATAATTAATAAAATACTATGCCATCGTTTACCATTAGGTTGAAACGGCGTGTACAAGCTGCCAATGAAAAATATAAACGCAATGACAACAACCATCGCACGCTGCAATACGCATAAAGGACAAGGTAATAATGCCAAATTTAATTGCAAATAAGCAGAAAACCCAAGTAAGAATAAACAAATAAGCAGACAGATAAAACTTGTCCAACGTGAATACAATAAGTTCATAATATTCATGTGTGTTTTCCTCTTCCCTCGTGACTTAACCAATCCAATAAAATAACTTGCGCGGATGTGCTATCAATGGCGTGTTTTGATAACGCGCGATAACCACCTTCACTGAATAAATTTTCTTTCGCCGCGACGGTTGTGAGCCGCTCATCTACTTCATGCACCGGCAATGAATAATGCGTGCGTAATTGTTCGACAAAACAATGCGCTGCCTCAGAAATCGGCTGAGCCGTGCCATCCATATTGAGTGGCCGACCAACAATTAATGCATCGGGGTGCCATGTTTGAATCAGCTTGGCTAATTCTTGCCAATTTGGCACACCTTGCTTTGCTTTCAATACAGTTAATGGGTTCGCGCTGCCTGTGACTGTTTGCCCAACGGCGACACCAATATGCTTGAGGCCAAAATCAAAGCCCAGCACCGTTTTAGGCATGCCCAACCTCATCGGAAAGATAAGCAAAATCAACGCCTAAAGAAGCAGCGGCTGCGGTATAACGTAATTCAAATGGTGTATCGAAAATTAATTTGGGCGTTGCCACGACACTTAACCACGTATTATCTGCTAATTCTTTTTCTAACTGACCGGGTTCCCATGCCATACAACCTAACGCCACCAATACATCTGCGGGACCTTGGTGTACTGCTAATGCTTCGAGAATATCGCGAGATGTTGTAATAAAAATATCGTCGCTTGCCACTAATGTTGAACGCCACTTGCCTTGCGGGCGGTGAATTACAAATCCGCGTTCTTGATGCACTGAGCCACCAAATAAAACTGGCATGTGTGTTACAGCATCGTCTTGCACACTGACTTTCATATCTGACAATACATCCATCAACGTAATCGTCGTTGGGCGGTTAATGATCACACCCACGGCGCCATTAAGATTGTGTTCACACAGATAAATCACACTGTGATGTAAATTAGGATCAGCCATATTAGGCATGGCGATTAAAAGATGATTTTGTAAAAAAGTGGTTGCAGGTACTACTTTTTGACTCTTCTGCTTGTCTTGGCTCATACGGTTAACACTTGTCCATTACTTTATAAAAAACGTAGTATGCGGGGAACACTAACACTTGGCAACCTAAGGGATAACCGCTGACATGTCGATCACACGGGCTATAAAAGATTTCCAATCACTTTTTTTACCGCCATTAACTGCATTTTTAAAAAAAGAATGCCAACACACTAGCGCCATCGATGAGACGCTCCAACCATTTTCCCAAGCGGTGGCCGATTTTTCTATCCATAGCGGCAAATGTATTCGCCCCGCACTTTTTTATTATGGTTACCAATGTTTTAGCCAACAGTCACTGGACGATGTATTAAACATGGCGGTTGCTTTTGAACTCATTCAATCTTTTTTATTAATTCATGATGATATTATTGATGAGGCGCAATCACGACGCAATCGTCCAACATTGAATCAAACACTCGGCAATGCACAAGCGATTTTAGCGGGCGATGTAAGTGGTTATTTAGGATTGCTCGCCATTTTTCAATCGGTTTTCCCTGCAAAAACTAAATTAGCTATTGCACAAGAATATACGCGCGTGTGTATTGATGAAGCTTATGGTCAAACATTGGATATGGCGCCACTTAATTTTTCGCAATTAAATCAAGCAATGATTTGCAAAATTTATCATTACAAAACAGCCCGCTACACCACTGAATTACCTCTTATCAGTGCTGCTATTTTAGCCAATCAACAAGAACATACTATTCAACAGTTTAAACAAATCGGCTACTGGCTGGGTTTAGCGTTTCAATTACAAGATGACATTTTAGGTATTTTTGGCGATGAAAAAATCACCGGCAAAAGTGCGCGCAGCGATATTTTGCAAGGCAAAAAAACATTATTGATTTATTACGCATGGCAAGCAGCGAATACAGAACAAAAAAAACTGTTACAAACTTGTTATGGTAACGCACACACAGTACAAGCACAGGATTGCCTGCAACTGATGCATGAATTAAATGTATTGGAAAAAGCACGTGAGCAATTAATCGACTGGATTAATAAAACCAAGGAAATATTAAACACACTGAACTTACACGCTGATGGTAGAAAATTTATTGATGAGTTAATTGAATTTCTAATGGCGCGAGATTTTTAATTACCACGTGACCACATCAGTAACGTCTAGTTTGTCTTTATGCAATACCGCTAACATTTTGTGATAACTGTGCAAATTGGCACTGATAGATTCTTTTGAAGGAAAACGAATGGTGGTTTCTTGAAGCTCACTGAGCATTTGAGAATTCTTGACGATATCAATATCTTGCATGGCAAATCTCCTTATCTTCCGTGCGATCTCGCAATCCACGGAGCGACAGGTTACCTGTTTTTGTCTTGCAAATCTAGCCCTATGTAGGTTGGGTCAAAGGCGCCGAAGCACGAAATGCGTAGGCGGCTGACTCAACAAATTTACCCAATAAAAAACTTGTCAATGAGATCTTCGAGGATCAGCCCTTTTTCTGTTGGATTATCATTTTTATCAAACCCAACCATCTGCAAATGTTCCCCACATTCATCGCGAATCTCACTAGCAGAATCTTCATCAATCGTTAACAAAAAATTCTCGTCTGTGTTACTTAATACTTTTTCTAACAACGCATCTGCAAGAAATTTTTCATTACTTATGAATTCATACTCTTTTTTGGTAAGTTGGATAAACATAAATTATTGCCCTCTTAATAAACGATTAACCTTGGCCGTCTCCGTAGGATTTGTCGATACAATAGATCCCTCATCTGGATTGATAACAACTTCCGCTTTTTTACCAATGTATCGCTGACTTCTTAAACCATCTGGACGAATTTTGATAGAATTAATTTTGATGGGATTATCCAGCGCATCCTCCACCGCTTCTTTACTAACACCCCGTTCCGCCATTCGCTCTACCGCATGTTTCGTGAGTTTATAACCAGAAATCTGAACTGCTTCTCCCGCCCCGCACTCATCACCTAATAAACCACCGACAATTTCGACCACACCTACAGCAATCAAACCAATATTTGTTAAGTCTGCACTGGATGGAGAACCCCCGCCACCTGTTTGATTTTCTTTGGTGCTAAAAATAGACTGGCCGGCGATAGCAATTTGACTGCCATACAAATTAACTGTGCCATCAGGCGTAATTTCAAAACCAGCGTCGCCTTGTTTTACACTAATGGGCGCAACACCTGATCCAATAATATGAACATCGCCACTGGCGTGTAACCCTACTTGATCACCTGAAAATTGCGCAACTTTACCAGGCGCATTAATTTGCAATCCATTCCCCGACTGTAATGAAACATGCTGCGCACTGTTAAGTTGTATATCTTGCGCTGCATTAAAAAAAACCTGTTGTTTTGCATTCCATTGCTGATCCGCTTGCGACAAATAACTTAATTTTTCTGCGGCTTGCGTGCTAAAACTTTTACCTACCCAATGCACGCGATTATTTTTTGTTTGCTCCAACGTGTCTTGACCACTGTGTAAATTAATATTGTGATCAGCGCTCACCTGCATTTTTCCTTGCTGCGATTGTAATAATAGTTGATGCGCTTCAGGAATCGCTTGCATGGCTAATTGATTTAATTGATCTTTCGTATTCAACGACAACCCTTGTCGCTTCTCTGAATCATCCATTAATAATTCACTGGATTGCTCGGTGCGCAAATAATGTTGCTGCGGATTAGTATTCGTCACAGGTGATAATTTATCAGCATTGTGTAATGCGCCTAAAATAATCGGGCGATCAGGATGACCATGAATAGTGGTTAATAATAATTCGGCGTCATCATGCAACGGCGTATGCCAACCCGTTGCACCTTGCGCGCCAGGCTGCCCACCATGCGGCATGATTCTTCTTAACGCATGACTTGCTTGCGTATGTGCTTTTGCACTGCAGTCTGATTGTTGACGCATTTGATACTCGCCTTGCTCATTAATTAATGCGCTACCTGCATGACTTTCACTGTGCGCAGTAAATACTGTTGGTAATGCTGGATGCGACAAAGGATACACACGAAAAGGATTGGCGCGTTTAATCGCGCACATCGTATTACGATACTCAAATTGAGATGCATGATGAGAAACGCTAGTAATTAAATAATCGGTTGATAAATTTGGATCGTCGTTATTCCACAACGTAGCATCTAAATTAAATCCATAACCAGGCTGCAAATTACTTAACGTACTCTCACCGATTAATTGCCAATGATTTACCTGCGCTGCTTGATAACGAATATCAGCTTGATCTTGCGCCGCTTTTTGATCAGATAATCCCACACCAAATTGATGATGAATATGTTGTGCATTTTTTCCACCGGTCACGCCTGCCATCATTTCACTGGGTTTTTGTTCATGATAATCACGCATCGCAAATCCATCAGGCACCGATTTTGCGCGCACTACTGGTTGAAAAAATTCTTTCGGGGATTGCGCCAATTCACGACAAGCAAAATTGTTATCGGCAAAATACAGCATCTCTTTTCCTTGCTGCGTTGCCGACCAAAAGAAAATACCTGCTTGACTCAATAAGCGCTGCAAAAATTGGGCATCATTTTCACGCGGTACTTGTAATACATAAGGCATCGGTGAATACGATTTTTCTAGACTAAAAATTAATTGCGAAAGTGAATACCCTACGCGCTCGGCATGCGCTTTAACAACATCCACAATATCTTGCTGCAAAAAAACCTGACAATCATGACTTTCTTTCAACAATGCCAATCGCGGCTCAATCGTTAATTGCACCTGTAACGTATCATGATCAATTATTTTTGATGTAATTTGTGTAACCACCCCAGCGACATCACGATCCGGGAAAATAATTTCGGCCTGTGTTAACAGATATTGCGCCACACTGGCATACGCATTTGGATCAATAAGAATAGTCGTTTGAAAATGAAATAACTCAGATAGCGCTTCATGCCCCGCAAGCGAGACAATGGGATATGTTTTTCCTGAAAGACTGACAGCGAGATTGGTCATAAGTGGCTCTCTTATTATTGGACTAAATGTACTGGCTTAACGATAAGACAGATTGGCTTAAATGACAATGCCTACGACACACCACCTAAACTTCTTTATCATAAACTTCATACTCCATAATTACTTTTAACATACTCAGTAACTACTGCAAAATCTTCCTCGGCTGCACCAAGTGGCTTTTTCTTAATCTCCGCGAACCATCTTTTTACTAAATCATTTTCTCTTCGTGATAATTCAGCAATCTTCGGAGAATTCTTTGTACTACTACTTTTAAATTCTCCCGGATAGCGCCATTTTTTTACAGAAAACAACCCATACTTTTCTTGAAGTGCTCGCGCACAGGATACAACATCTGAAGATTCTTTTTTATCAGTTTCCTCATTCGTGTATTTACCCATCGTCATGGGAATTTCGCCACCGCCATACTTGATATGCGCTTTCTTCTTATGTTGAGAAACAACACTATGTTTTTCTCGAAGCTTATTTAACGCAGCCTGCCAACTAAGCCTGTTGTCCTCAATAAGATCAAGCGCCATTGGAACCAAAACTAATGCAGCTGGATTACGAGAACCTTCGCAATTAAACAACAGAGAGGTCAAGTTGACTAAAAAATGTTCTAGCTCACCTTGTAAACTTTCAGGTAAAACAAATTCATCCCCGCTGCTACGAGCAAAGCCTTCAAAGTCCTCATGAAAGATAATTTCCTTGATCCAACGCGCAAAATCGCTATCCGCTACCCCATTTTTTTTATTTTTTCCTAAAGAATTATTAATCTTCGTTATTAAATCGGATAAACGCTCATAAATTAGCTCATAATTTGCTAGATTAACGACCAAATCTTTTCGCGCTCCATTTTTGGTAGTTTCCTGATCCTCCAAAGCTTGCTCACGCTCATTCAACTGCCATGAACGCTGCACTTTACGAGAATACCTTCTTCCACTATCTTTTGCGTTGCGGATCTGTCGCAACTGATCACGATAAGCAAGCCGCATATTTGCAAGAAATTCAGCACTCGTTCTCGACTTAAAATTATATTGTGGCGGCAAACAAGCCCGATTAAAAACTATATTGGCTTTTGTTTTTTGTTTTTTTAATTCCTCTCGCAACTCTTCCAAGATTTTTTCTGCAAAAGAACTCACCATTTCTTCTATCGAAATGGGCAAGTATTTTTTTAAAATTTTTTCATTCGCTACGTATAGCCAATTAAATGAATCAACCTTCTCAATATCAACATTCTCACAAAATCTATACGACACAACATGAAGATCATCTTGATTGGCAACAACCTCTTCAACTAAACCATCACTAACAGCTAGCTCAATCGCCTTTTTAATTCGTATTACAACCAATTGTTTAATATGTTTCTTAACAAAACTCTCACACTTTTGCGCACTAACGCTTTTCAGTTTCTCAAGAAGCGCCAGATCAAATGGCCTAATATCTTTATTTTTTATCAATGAACCAATTTTTCTTTCCCTTTCTTTTTTTGAAATTAATTTACCATTATTGCTTAACTCATTGTTTTCAATGTAGTCCAACACATATTTTTCAGTATCATTAATGACTTCCCTATCACCTGATAAATCTCCAATCTCAAAACCAGCATTCGCAGAATAGTCATATTGCCGACACAGATGATCGGCCATAGCACCTAATTTCTTTCTCCACTCCTTCGATACTTTATCGAAATAAAGATACTTCAATATAATTCTTACATCACTACTAAGCTCTCCCGCCATTTCTAAGAGGTACTCATCGTTGGAATTCATAAAATCTTGAAGAGAAAAGTATTTGCCATGCTCATTGAAAACAGTTTCTACCGCACACTTTAAACTTGAATAAACCCATTCTTTTACTGCTTTCTTCTCAAAGTCAGTTAATGTTTTTTTGTTCTTCAACAAAGACTTTTTTTTACCATAATAATCGCTAGAAACTGGCGCTGAAAATAATAAATTAACACCGACACAATAGGTCATAAAAGAGTAATCAGTTTTATCCTCGTCTGTTTTTGCTGCAGCCGCTAAATATCCATCATACGAGCTTGCAAAATCAAATTTTTTAACGAGATTTGCTGAACTTTCTTCATCAGAAGAATCATCAAAATCGCAATCAAAATCCGAACGCGGAAGCACTCTTTTCTTTTTTCTCACGCCAGCCCTCATTCAACGATAAATTCGATGCAGATAAAATCTGAATACATCAACAGCTGCTTTCTTTACCCTCATATTTTTTCTTCTTCAAATAAACAAGCAGCAATGAAACCGCCGCCGGTGTCACACCTGGCAAACGCGAGGCCAATCCTAATGTTGTGGGTTTGGATTTTTGCAATACTTGTCGCACTTCAGCAGATAAACTTCGCATTTCGCTGTAATCCAAATCATGGGGCAAATGCATTTCTTCGTAACGGCGTTGACGCTCTATTTCAGATGATTGGCGCTCAATGTAACCATGATATTTTGCTTGAATAGCAATTTGCTCGCCAATGACTTGATCCACCGAATGGTTGGCACCAATACCTGGCAACGAAATTAATTGCTCATAACTTACTTCGGGGCGAATTAATAAATCTAGCGCGCGATATTCTCGCGTGATTGGTTTTTGCCAAATTTTTTCTGCGGCAATCGCCGCATCGGTATTCGGATGAATCCACACATCACGCAAACGTTGTTGTTCTTGCATCAACAATTCTTTTTTACGACTAAACGCTTCCCAACGTACATCATCGACTAAACCTAATTGGCGACCTATTTCGGTTAAACGCAAATCCGCATTATCTTCGCGCAGTAACAAACGATATTCTGCACGCGACGTAAACATACGATAAGGCTCTGGTGCTCCGCGCGTAATTAAATCGTCAATCAACACACCGATGTACGCTTCATCGCGACGTGGTGACCACGCTTCTTTTTCTTGTACATAATTCGCCGCATTTAATCCCGCAATTAATCCTTGTGCAGCGGCTTCTTCGTAACCTGTCGTGCCATTAATTTGGCCAGCAAAAAATAATCCTGCAATACATTTAGTTTCAAGCGATGGCTTTAAATCACGCGGATCAAAAAAATCATACTCAATAGCATAGCCTGGTCGCAAAATATGCGCGTGTTCCAAACCACGGATGCTATGCACTAATTCTTGTTGCACTTCAAACGGCAAACTGGTGGAAATTCCGTTAGGATAAACTTCGTGTGTATTTAATCCTTCGGGCTCTAAAAATAATTGATGTGATGATTTTTGCGCAAAGCGCACGATCTTATCTTCAATCGATGGACAATAACGCGGGCCAACACCTTCAATAATTCCTGTAAATAAAGGTGAATCTTTAAGGCCAGCGCGAATAATGTCATGCGTTTTTTCACTGGTGTGCGTGATGTGGCAACAAATTTGTTGCGGATGTTGTGTAGCACTACCTAAAAATGAAAATACGGGAATGAGCGTGTCGCCATATTGTGGTTCAAGTGCTGAGTAATCAATCGTTTTGCCATCAATGCGCGGAGGCGTTCCTGTTTTTAATCGCCCCACTCTTAAAGGTAATTCGCGTAATTTTTGTGCGAGAGTTAATGCCGGTGGATCACCTGCACGACCAGCTTGATAATTGGTTAACCCAATATGTATTTTGCCCGCTAAAAAAGTTCCCGCTGTTAATACGATCGTACGCGCATAAAACTTAAGACCGGTTTGCGTGATAGCACCTGCGACTTTATTATTTTCGATGATTAAATCATCAACAGCCTGTTGAAAAATCCATAAATTAGGTTGGTTTTCGAGAATTTCTCGAATCGCTTTTTTATACAATATACGATCCGCTTGTGCACGTGTGGCACGAACCGCCGGCCCTTTGCTTGCATTTAATGTACGAAATTGAATGCCGGCATGATCGGTGGCCATCGCCATCGCGCCACCCAACGCATCAATTTCTTTGACAAGATGACCTTTGCCAATACCACCAATAGCGGGATTACAAGACATTTGACCTAAGGTTTCGATGTTGTGTGTCAGCAATAAGGTTTTTGCGCCTTTGCGAGCAGAAGCGAGTGCCGCTTCCGTTCCTGCATGACCACCACCAATGATAATAACGTCGAAATTTGACATGTTTTAACTACAATTTTGTGTTTCAAAGACATGGAATATAAACACAGCAGCGCGCGCAAGCAAGCTAACTTGAATAAAAATCAATAATTAAAAAAGAACATATAGCCGCCCAAAAACACAAATAACCCACCAATCAACCAAGTATTTGCAAACGCAGCTATTCTGCTTGCAGATAGGGAAGACGATTTTTTGCTGAAATGATTAGTTAGCACGCTAGCGAGAATATTCACGGCAAAGCCTGACAAATTAAACGTAATCCCTAATATGAATAGTTGTCGCGCCACATGAACGCTTGTTGCGTCAACAAACTGCGGCAAAAACGCGATTAAAAATAAAACCACTTTAGGATTTAAAATATTAACTAATATGCCCTTGGTAAATATATTTTTATCTTGCTGAATATGTTCTTTCACTTGTTTGCGCTTGCTCAATATGGCGCTTATCCCCAAATAAATAAGATAAAAAGCACCCAGATATTGAATCGCATGAAACAAGTGTTTGGATTGAAAAATAATTAGGCTTAATCCGAACGTCGCGGCTAACACATGAATAAACGTGCCTAATTCCACACCGCAGGCAGCAATCAACCCACCTTTTTGCTGATGACTGATAGTGCGATACACGACATACAGCATCGCCGGCCCCGGAATAAAATTAATGATTAGCATGGAAATGATAAATACATGTAAAGAATGCATGATATACTCACCTAATCATTTTGCAGGGAATAAAAACCCGTGAAACTATTTATTTTTATTGGATTATTATTTTTTAGCGTCGCCATTTTTGCCGCCAGCGAACAACTTGCCATTACTGCTCCACAAAATCAACAAACTATTTGGTCAAATACAGGTGATCTAACAGTACAAACAAATTCGGTAGCCTCTTCGCAAGACAGATATGAATTATTCCTTGATGGCCACCTGATTAATACACAATCTTCACCCGAATTTAAATTACACGGTGTGACACGTGGCGAACATCAACTACAAGCACGGTTACTAGATCAACAAAAAAATATATTAGCTACGTCGCCTGTCATTACTTTTTATTTACAACAAGCGCGAGTCAAACATGTCAATTAAAGTTGCCACTTGGAATGTGAATTCACTACGCGTACGCTTACCACACGTGATTGAGTTTATTAAAAAACATCAACCGGATATGTTAGCGTTACAAGAAATTAAAATGGAAAATGCTAATTTTCCACAAAATGCGTTTGATGAGTTAGGTTATCAGGCTATTTTCAATGGCCAAAAAACTTACAATGGCGTGGCTATTTTAAGCAAAAAACCCGCGCAAGAAATTATCCATCAATTACCTGATTTTGCAGATGAACAAAAACGCGTACTCGCGTCCACCATCGATAACATTCGAATTATTAATCTTTATGTCCCTAATGGATCAGCATTGGACTCCGACAAATATCAATACAAATTAAATTGGCTTAACGCGTGCACCCACTTTTTATCGCAAGAACTTAAACAACATGAAAATGTTGTTGTCTGCGGTGACTTCAATATCGCGCCAGCGGACTTAGATGTATACGATCCTAAAGCATGGATTGGCCAAGTATTGGTCAGTGAACCCGAACGCGCCGTATTTCAACAATGGCTCGATCTTGGGTTTAAAGATACATTTCGGCAATTTCATGCCGACGGCAAGCACTATAGCTGGTGGGATTATCGTGCCGCTGCTTTTCGGCGCAACCTGGGGTTACGCATCGACCATATCTTAGCAACGCCCGCCCTGGCCGCATGTGGCTTGAATTGTGAAATTGATATTGAGCCACGCCGCCTTGAGCAACCCTCCGATCACGCGCCCGTCATCGCACTTTTTCGTTGAATATCCGCTTAAATATCAGATAAACTCTGGTCTTGGAGCTGTACTTACAAAGGAGTGTTGTTATGAATAACCGTCTCGCGGATCAATCTGCGTCTTTTTTAACTCTCGTCGATCATGAATTACGTACCTTGCTGAGCGCTATTATTGGCACCACACAGGTCATACAAAATCATCCGAGTCTTTCTGCCGAAACTCTCAAAGAGCATGTCGACAGTATTCATCAATCTGGTATTGAATTATTAAATTTTTTAAATAACGTCACCGATTTTACGCGCTTGCAAGAAAATCAAATGACGCTAGAAACACACGGCATCGATCTTGCTGAACTTGTTAAACAAGTCATGAAAAGTTTTCTTGCACAGGCCAAACAAAAAAATCTCGATTTTGAGCTAGATTATTCCACCAGCGCTCCACAAATTATTTACGGTGATCCGCAACGTGTGAAACAAATTTTGCACCACTTGTTGGATAACGCCTTTAAATTTACTGCTCAAGGGCATATTAAAATTAATGTACAACGCTCAACGAATGCTAGCGCCAAAATAACGATTAGTGATTCTGGCATTGGTATTGCCAAAGAAAATATCACTCATGCGTTTGATGCTTTTTCACAAGTTTATGTGAAACAACAAGATAGTCATAGCAAAGGCTATGAAGGACTAGGCCTTGGTTTAACATTAGCCAAACGCTTAACCGAAATGCAAAATGGCACGATTGAATTAACCAGTGAATTGCACCAAGGAACCACCGTAAGTGCCACCTTTCCTGCGTCTGCCAATATGTCAGCAACACTACTGACACAAATTTCACATCAGTTAGGTCACCTGCGTTTATTGTTAATTGATGATGATGAAAAGCGACGTGCAAAATTACAAAAAGAATTTTTGCTCATGCGTTTGAATTGTCAAACCGCCTCATCAAGCAATGCTTTTGAAATCATGCAACAAGCACAACAACAATCAAATACGTTTCATATCATCATGGTACAAACCACACAAATGGATCAATACAGCGCACAATTTGCGCGCACTTTGCACAATAGCCAATGGCATTCGCCAGCATTATTGGTTTTAGCCTTGTGTCACGAGCAACATAATTACGAGAAAGAACAAGCGTTAATCAGCGGTTATCATGATGTATTAAACTCACATCAGCCCATGTTATTTGCAGAAAATCTTGCTCACAGTTGGCATGAGTGGACACATAAAAATTATCTTACGGTTGAAGCACCCGAAAAAAATCGCAAAGTATTATTAGTCGAAGACAATTCTTTAAATCAAAAAGTCGCGAAATTAATGCTCTCCGAATTGGGTTGTGACGTTGACACCGCCACCACCGGTCATGCTGCCTTAACTGCTTTAAATCAAACGCATTACGCTATGGTATTCATGGATATCGGCTTACCTGACCTAAGCGGGCTTGATATCATTTCGCGCTTGCGCAGCCGCCAAGACGCTCAAAGGCAAACGCCTGTCGTGGCCCTTACCGCTGATTCCATGCTGGGTGACGAGCAAAGCATTGAAGAAAAAGGCATTGATGCTTATCTGGTCAAACCTTTAGACCTTGATTTGCTTAAAGGTATTATTCAGCAATATATGGGATAACTTAAGCTTGTCTTAAGGTTTCTCCTGTACTATGTCCTCTGAAATTATTTTTTATAGCAGAGGATATATTTATGCCAGGCCCTGGATTATTTGACCTTGGAATTAACCGTCAACAAGTAGAAGATCTTTTAAAATTTAGCTTGGTTTTTGGCGCATTTCTTTTGGCCAATGGCGTTGAAGCCCAAACTCCCAGCAACGATACTTACGTATCATCAACACCAGGCATAAGCGCAGAAAAACTCGCGATTTTCACTGCGATAGGAAGCACTATACCTATAGTATTATTATGCTGCTGCTGCGTCGCTATAGCTGCCACTATTGCTTGCTGCGTTTTCGGCTGTGGCGCTTCAACTGCTGCTGTATCGAACTGCCTCACTGGTGGCGGATACGAAAAAATTAAAGATGCTTTAAATAAGAATAACCCCTAACCATCTCCCCTAAAACAATTCTTGCAGCGCTGTTTTTAGCAAATCAATGCCCAGACCATTTTGTGCGGACAACCAAATGCGTTTGGGTGAGCTATTTTCATCTCGTTCAAGATGCGGTCTAGCATTCGGTAACAAATCAATTTTATTATAAATTTCTATTTGCGGAATTTTATCCGCGCCAATTTCTTCTAATACCGCATTCACTTGCGCGATATGATCATGTTGCACATCACTGTGCACATCAATCACATGCAATAATAAATCTGCTTCGCGCGTTTCTAATAATGTGGCACGAAAAGCGGCCACTAAATCATGCGGTAAATGACGAATGAATCCGACCGTATCTGCCAATACAATATTGATATTTTCGGCAAGATGTAATTTGCGCAACGTAGGATCCAAGGTGGCAAATAATTGATCTGCCACATATGCATCAGCATGTGTTAATCGATTAAATAATGTGGATTTTCCCGCATTGGTATAACCCACTAATGCGATGGTTGGTGTTTCTGCACGCACACGTGCACGACGATTTTGTTCACGTTGCGCTTCAACTTTTTCCAAACGTTTTTGCAAATTTTTCACACGATCGCGCAATAGACGTCGATCAGTTTCTAACTGTGTTTCACCCGGACCGCGCAATCCAATACCACCTTTTTGTCTTTCTAAATGCGTCCAGCCACGAATCAATCGTGTAGATAAATGTTTTAACTGTGCAAGCTCGACTTGCAATTTTCCTTCGAAGGTTCGCGCGCGCTGTGCAAAAATATCTAAAATTAATCCGGTGCGATCCACCACGCGACACGCACATAATTTTTCTAAATTACGTTCTTGCGAAGCCGATAACGGATGATTCACCAAAATAACATTGGCATGATGTAATTTAACCGCATCACTTATTTCTTGTGCTTTGCCTGACCCAATAAAATATTTTGCCGATGGTGTGCGACAATCAGCGATAAGCGTTTCTGCCGATTTGATACCCGCGGACAATGCCAACAATTCAAATTCATTGAGATCTTCTTGCGCGTGAGTTGCTTGCGTTTTGACGTGAACTAAAATAGCGCGTTCACCAGATTGAGGTCGATCGAACATGATGGCTCTGAAAAATATGTAGGGGCACGATGCATCGCGCCCCTACAAAACAACACATAATAAAAAAATTAACTACGCTGCTTCAGCTTTAAGTTCTGGTAATTCAACGGCACGTGAAGGAACGATGGTTGAAATAGCATGCTTATAAACCATTTGACTGATAGTGTTTTTTAATAACACGACAACTTGATCAAATGCGTCGATATGCCCTTGTAACTTAATACCATTGACGAGATAGATTGAAACGGGAACTTTATCTTTGCGTAATTCTTCCAAAAAAGGCTCTTGTAATGATGGCCATTTTGACATGACTGCTTCTCCTTGCGACTTTATAGATTTGAACTAAAATTTTGCTTGCGAATTCATTAGATTATTAGCGAATTATTAGCTTAGTGGGCTCGAAGGTAAACGGATTGGCAAATGAAGTCAAGCCTCGGATAACGAGCAAACCGACTGAACTACCAATGAGACTATTGCCTAAAAATGGTAGCGCTAAAACGTAACATTGTTGTAATCCATGAGCATTTAACGCGTACATTCCGCCGGTTAACCACACACCAAAATTACTCCATAACCAAAAATAACCGCTGACGCATAATGCTTGCAGAAAACTAAATGAAACCACGCGTCCTAAACATAAAATGCCAATAAACCCGGAATAAGTGAAAATGCTCCAGGAACCAAACCATGCGGTATGATAAAAAAAAGCGAGCACCCCATCAGAAATCACAAGGCTCGCTAGCAAAACAAATATGGCCCAACGGAAAGAAAAAAATCTCCCCAACCATAAATCAAACGCAAGAAATGGTGTGAAATCTGCCGGATGCGGAATTAACCGCGTCAACAGCATTAAAAAAATAATGCACGCACTAACCATTTTTCTGTCCAGCGATTCCTAAATCTTTTGGCACTTCTTTTTGATAGCCCGATGTTGGTTTGCAATCTTGCGCCGAATTGCTTAATAGCAACACATCTCCATTTTGTTGCACCGCACAAAATTGATTGGCGCCAGGCAATTGCTCGAAACTAGGCAAATTGGCTTTACGCGTTACCACATAAATAGATTGTTTTTGTGCTACGGCCATCAATTGCGTGCCGGTGACAAAAAGCCCTTTCGCTTCTTGTGTGGTAGAACCGAAATACAAGTCTTTGCTTAAGCTATCTACAATTGGACAAATTTGCTGGTCATAAAAAACAAACGAAGAAATACGTTCAAAATCACGATACAAATATACAGGATGTGCTTCGTATTGCGCTCGCACATAACGCGCCAGTGCCACTTGCGAATAATACGTGGATGTTTTTTCTTTAATAGTCGTAAAAAATATTAACGCAGGCACCATCAATACACATAATAATAAAAATGGCAGCAATGGTTTTTTACTGTCTTTCTGCGTGAAATAAAATCCTGCGCTAAATAATATTGCCATCACAACAAAGAAAATCATGACGTCACTGTTTAGCATATAGGGCACAGTATTACCCGTCATTGGCGATGTACTTAATCGACTACCTTGATAAAATAACAACGCGACTAAAGCAGCCATTGTTTCAGCGCCTGCGATCAGTAAAAACGCAAGTCGCAACCAATGTGATTTATTTTCATCGAACCATTGATCAATTTTTAATGCTAATAAATACACCAATGGCGGCGTACCAATGACCATGTAATAAGACCCTTTATCGCCAGATAAAGAAAAAAATAAAAACATGGTTAAAAACCAAATCCAACAAAATGCACGCAATGGATCTGCTTTCGATTGAAATCGCAAAGGCCAACGGAAAAGAAATGGTGACAACACACTCCATGGCAAAATATAAACGATCAAACGCGGGATATAGTAATAAAGCGGTCCTTGATGATAATCATGCGGTATACGCAAATTAAAAAAGCGTAAAATTTGATCGTTAACGAAATATTCCCAAGTAAATCCGCTTTGAAACAACATGCCCAAAATATGCCATGGCAAAATAATGGCTAAAAATAATATTATGGCTTTTTTATTAAAAAATGCTTTGTATTTTGCCCTATCCACACCTACGGCGCGTAGAAAAAATATCGCAATGAGAAACAATAAAACTAATGCAACAAATCCTTTCGTTAATACCGCCAACCCTAACAACGCATAACTTAAATAAAGATACAGTGTGTTTTCTTGCGCATACCATAAATAAAAAAACACCATTGAACCAATGATTAATGTCGTCAACAGCATATCGAAAAATACGACGTGGCCAATCACTAGAAATCCGGCGCTGGTAAATAACATTAATGCAGCAATCCATGCACAACGCTCATTTTGCACTTTACGTAAAAAATAAAATGTTAATGCGCCAGCAAATAACGTAGCGGTACACGGAACCACGCGTGCGGCAAACGCATTGACGCCAAACACATGGAAACTCAACGCAATCAACCAATATAATAAAGGCGGTTTTTCTAAATAAGGCACGCCATTTAGATGCGGAATAAGATAATTGCCTGTGGCCAACATCTCACGTGCAATTTCAGCATATAAACCTTCGTTCATATCTAAAATAGGATAAGCACTAACACCGTAATAACAAAAAAATAATCCAAATAATGCCAACAAAATATAATGCCACGTTTTTAATTGTTGCGCGTCGGGGGTATCAAAAGAAACACCAGGCAATAATCCAGAAAATAACTTGTTTAACATTACATCCTCCCTTTAAAAACTCTTGCGTTGTCATCCCGCACTTGTTGCGGCATCTGGTAAAATTCTAAACATTTTCCAGACCCCGCAATAAATGCGGGGTGACAATATTCAATTTTTTGCTTGTTTAAATAAATTAAAAAAATTATGTGTTGTTTTCATCGCTATTTCATCAAATGACACTTCTTTCAACTGCGCCAACTTTTCAGCCACGTAATATACATATGCTGGCTCATTCGATTTACCGCGATAAGGCATCGGCGCCAAATACGGCGCATCTGTTTCAATCAGCATTTTTTCTAAAGGCACTTTTTTTGCTACTTCTTGTAACGCGAGCGCATTACGAAATGTAATAATACCCGAAAAAGAAATATAGAAATTCATGTCCATCGCTCGCATCGCCATTTCATACGTTTCCGTAAAACAATGCATGACGCCACCCACGTCAAACGCTTTTTCTTCGCGCATAATACGAATCGTATCTTCGGGTGCTTCACGTGTGTGAATAATTAATGGTTTACCTATTTCGCGCGCCGCGCGAATGTGTGTGCGAAAACGCTCACGCTGCCATTCTATATCACCCTCACAACGATAATAGTCCAATCCCGTCTCACCGAGCGCTACCACTTTTTTAGGCACAGCCCATGACACCAATTCTTTCACGGTTAACGGCAATGGATCCACTTCAGTCGGATGAATTCCCACAGAAGCGCTCACGTCATCAAATTGATTAGCTAATTGAATCGTCGTTTGGCTGTTATCTCGATCGACAGCGACACACAGAAAGTGTTTTACACCAAGCGCATTCGCTGCTTGCAAGGCTTGTGATAATTGGCCATCGTAAGCCGTTAAATCTAATCGATCTAAATGACAATGCGAATCAACCAACATAGGCTTAGGTAAGTTTGCTGAGTTCATAAAATAAATGTTCCATCACTAATACTTGATTAGGATTATTTTTCAACAATAGCTGACGTCGTGCCAACTGAATTTGATCGTACCAAAAAAACCATGCCCGATGCGCCATTTTTTTTATTTCACTCATCGCATACAGTAATAATTGGTCTAATAATTTATCTAACGCTCCGCCTTGATATTGCGCGGCGGCTTCACTGGGATGCAATTGCTTTGCTCGCACTTTTTGCAATGTATTTAAAATTTCTTGATCCACAGCGACATCATTCTTATTGGGCAAATATTTTTTTTGGCAACGACTGCGAACGGTTGGCGCTAACAAACTAGGATAATCACTCACTAAAATAAAGACGGTTTTTTCAGGCGGCTCTTCTAAAATTTTCAATAATGCATTTTGCGCACCAACTGGCATTGCTTCGGCAGGCGAAAAAATAATCACGCGATAACTTCCTTGGTGCGAAGCTTGAGTACATTGCGCAATGATTTGACGCACATCATCAATTTTAATGCTGTCTGTTTTTTCTTCTTTCATTAACATAAACAGATCAGGATGCTGTGCTTTTTTCATCCAATGGCAACTTGAACATTGACCGCAATGATTTTGTGTTGCGCACAATAATTGCGCGGCTAGATTCAATGCGAAAGCATTTTTTTCTGACAATGTGCCGCCGCTTAATAATAAAGCATGTGGAGTATTATTTACTTGCATGCGTTGCCGCCACATGATGGTCAAGAATTTGCACCAATCGCTCTTTGACAAGTGATAGTGGTTTGCGTGCATCAATAATTTGATAGTGCTTAGGATCATGTTTAGCGCGTTCTAAATAACAACGTCTTACTTTACGAAAAAATTGTTGTTTTTCAGATTCTATACGGTCCATACGTCCACGACGTCGCGTACGACTTAAAGCAAGATTAACAGGCGCATCAAAAATTAAAGTTAAATTCGGCCGAAAATGCCCAAGCAACCAACGTTCTAATGTAGCAATATGTTCTTTGGCAATACCTCGCCCTTCGCCTTGATAAGCATACGTGGTATCGATAAAACGATCACACACCACCCATTGCCCTTTTGCTAACGCCGGCAAAATAAGTGTTTGCACATGTTGCGCGCGGTCAGCGAAAAACAAGAGTAATTCGGTATCATGCGTAATTTCTGGGAATTGTTTACCTAACACTAGGTCACGAATTTTTTCACCGAGCGGTGTGCCACCGGGTTCGCGCGTAACGACAAATGGCACTTGTTTTTTTTGCAGATATTTTGAAATAAACTTAAGGCAAGTGGACTTTCCTACGCCTTCAATACCTTCCAGTGTAAGGAAAAATCCCTGCTTGGCAATCACGATGACGAATCACCTTGACCTTTGATCATTTTTATTTTGGCCGCATTCATTAATTGATTTACATACAACTCATAATCAATTTGCCCCAAATTATTTTCAATTTGTTCTGCAAAAATACGTTTTTGAATCGCATCACCACCTAAACTACCGGGATGAACAGCATCGACACTAATCACCGCATAATCACCCGAGGCCAATGGTAATCCACTCACTGAAGGATGTTGCGCTGAGGGTGTGGGCATATGAAATGCTTGTGCAAGAATAGGCGCATCAATACGTGTGTCATAGCGACCCGCATTATCTTCTGCCTGCCAAGATAATTTTTGTTGTTTAGCCACATCAATTAAAGAAGTCTTTTCTTGTTGTAACTGCGCCACTAATTTTTCGCCTTCGACTTTGGCTTGTTGTTGCGCTTGTTGTTTTTCTAATTGCGTTTCGATTTGATTTTTTACTGTCGCAAACGGTAACAATGTTGCCGCTTGATGATCTTTGATACGTAATACGATAGCCGTATTTTGATCAAGTGCAATTAAATTACTGTTATTGCCTTGTTGCAATACATCATTGCTAAATGTCGCTGCTAACACGCGAGGATTGGACGCCATACCTGTTTTTTCTCCCTCATGGCCAAAAAGATCCGTCGTTTGAATAGGTAAATTCAATGCTTTCGCAGCAATCGTTAAAGTATTGGGATTCGCGTACGTTAAGTTAGATAATTTATCACTTTGATCGGCAAAAATTTGTTGTGCTTGCTGACTAGCTAATGCATTTTGCACGGCAGCTTTTACTTTATCAAACGGTTGCACTTGTGCTTTTTGCACATCCAGCAATTTAATAATTTCAAATCCTTGCGGTGTGCGAATCGGTGCGCTCACTTGACCTACGCGCAAACTCGCGGCAGCTTTTTCAAACACAGGATCTAAACTGCCAGCACTAAACCAAGGCAACACGCCCCCTTTAGCGGCTGTCGCTTTATTATCGGAATATTGTTGCGCCAATTGCGAAAAGTCTTTACCTGCATCGATCGCTTGTTCAACAGTCGCGGCTTTTTCACGTGCTGCTTGCACTTGCGCATGTGTTGCATTGGCACTTAAATAAATAGAAATATGTGCCACATGCCAACGTTCAGGTGTCGTGTAATTAGCGATATTGTCTTCATAATATTGTTGTAATTTGGTTTGATCAAAATGCAATGTTTTTTCAATGGCAGGTAACGACAATTCAATATATTCGATACTGACTTTCTCAGGTGATTGAAATGCTTGTTGGTTTTGTTGGTAATATTGCTCTACTTGCGCTGGCGTTATTTTTACTTGTGGCACAAAACGCGACACAGGCAAAATAAAATAACTAATATTGCGTTGTTGATTAATTAATTGCACGGCTGTGGTCACCTCATTCGGCAACGCAAATTCACTGTTGATATAACCACCGCGCACTTGATTAACCAACATATTTTGTCGTAAATCCGCTAAAAATTGTGGTTGCGTGTATAGCACGCTATTGATGACTTCATGAAAACGATCAACAGAAAACTGGCCATTGACTTGAAAAGCAGGAATACGCAATAACGCTTCATCGACTTGATCCGTGGTCACACGATAACCTGCTCTTTCAGCCGCACGCACTAATACATGTGAAATAATTAATTGCATTAACGCTTGATGCTTAAGATTTTGTTCTGTTTTTTGATTGAGTGAAAAATTAGACCCTAATTGAAATTGTTGTTGCTGACGTAATCTGGCATAAGCAGCATCCAATGATGTTTGCGCAATAGGTTTTTTATTTACATAAGCCGCGACATTCGCATCACCGCTCATTGTTTCCGTCATATAAGCGTGAATGCCCCACAAAATAAACGTGCCGCATAAGACCAGAACGATAAGCCACGCTAACCAACCTTGCGATTTATCACGAATATTCTGCAGCATAATTTGATGAGCCTATTGGTTGTGATGATCCGAGTTATTACCAAAAGCAAAAAAGCGCTCCTAACATGTTAGGCGGCGCTTTTTAAACCTTGGCGGAGTGGACGGGACTCGAACCCGCGACCCTCGGCGTGACAGGCCGATATTCTAACCAACTGAACTACCACTCCAAACCTCTTGGTGGGTGCTGAGGGGATCGAACCCCCGACATTCGCCTTGTAAGGGCGACGCTCTACCAGCTGAGCTAAGCACCCAAAATCTTTTATTTTTTATCTTCTTTGTGATTCACTGCATCCTTCAAAGCCTTTCCTGGACGGAAAGCAGGTAATTTGCTTGCTTTAATTTGAATAGGATTACCTGTTTGCGGATCACGTCCTGTACGCGCTGCACGATTACGCACCAAATACGTACCGAAACCAATGAGAGTAACAACGTCGTCTAAAGCTAACGCATGAGTAATAATTTCATGCACTGCATCTAATGTTCTGCCTGCATCTGCTTTGCTTAATCCGACTTTCTCTGCAATACGATCAATCAATTCAGCTTTGTTCATTAATTCATGTCCCCTAAAATAATCATCCATTTAAAAAAATAAATAATGGCCCAAACGCCCATTACAACAGCCATCCAGACCGGCCAACTTTATACCAACTGCCATAAACGACTGTCAAGGAATAATCCTTAACTATCTATCCCTCAATGTGTACTTATATGTCCTTCATCACTCTTTTTGTTCGTTTCGGTCACAACCAACGTTTGACCCGCTTGAGTTTGCGACTCAATTTGCGTTGGTGTCGGCAAATATTGCAACGCAATCTGCAATACTTCATCAATCCATTTCACTGGTTTGATTTCGAGCCCTTGTTTTACATTCTTGGGAATTTCTTTTAAGTCGCGGCGATTTTCTTCGGGGATAATTACCATACGAATACCACCACGATGTGCGGCTAATAATTTTTCTTTCAAACCACCAATAGGTAATACTTCGCCGCGTAAAGTAATTTCACCCGTCATCGCAACATCCGCACGCACAGGAATTTTAGTGAGCGCCGACACTAATGCCGTACACATACCCACACCTGCACTTGGACCATCTTTAGGTGTTGCACCTTCTGGTACATGCACATGAATATCATTTTTTTCATAAAAATCATTTGGAATACCAAGCGTTGCTGCGCGTGAACGCACAACAGTCATCGCGGCTTGAATAGACTCTTGCATGACTTCGCCCAAATGTCCGGTCGACGTTGCTTTACCTTTGCCCGGCACAACCGCCGCTTCAATTGTTAATAATTCACCGCCCACTTCCGTCCATGCTAATCCTGTCACCTGACCAATCGCATCATGTTCTTCCGCTAAACCATAACGAAAACGTCGCACGCCCAAATATTTTTCAATATTTTTTGACGTCACATGCACACGATGTCCCGGTGCTTTCGTTACAATCTTGCTCACCACTTTACGAAATACTTTAGCAATTTCACGTTCTAAATTACGCACACCTGCTTCACGCGTGTAATAACGAATAATTTCACGTACTGCCAATGGTGTAATTTCTACTTCGCTATCTTTAATACCATTCGCTGTCATTTGTTTTGGAACCAAATGCTGCAAAGCAATATTCATTTTTTCATCTTCGGTATAACCGGGCAAACGAATGACTTCCATACGATCCAATAATGGCGCAGGAATATTTAATGTATTCGCTGTGGCAACAAACATGACATCAGATAAATCATAATCAACTTCTAGATAGTGATCATTAAATGTATTGTTTTGTTCCGGATCTAATACTTCTAATAATGCTGAGGCAGGATCACCACGAAAATCTTTCGCCATTTTGTCAATTTCATCTAATAAAAATAACGGATTTTTCACACCCGTTTTAGACAATTTTTGAATAATTTTTCCTGGCATCGCACCAATATAGGTACGACGATGACCACGAATTTCAGCTTCATCACGCACGCCACCTAACGACATACGCACAAATTTACGTCCAGTCGCTTTAGCAATGGATTGCCCCAACGACGTTTTACCCACGCCTGGAGGTCCAACCAAACACAACATCGGACCTTTTATTTTTTTCACGCGTTGTTGCACGGCTAGATATTCCACAATACGTTCTTTGACTTTTTCTAGGCCATAATGATCTTCATCTAACGTTTTTTCTGCAACATCTAATTTGTAATTCACGCGCGAGGCTTTTTCCACGGCACATTCAATAACCAATCTAAATAATTTCTGCTCACTGTCGCTTCTGCTGACATGGGCGGCATCATTTTTAATTTATTTAATTCTGCTTTGGCTTTTTCTTTGGCTTCTTCAGGCATTCCTGCTTTTTCAATTTTTTGCGTGAACGCGCTCATTTCATCCGGTGCATTTTCCAGCTCACCTAATTCTTTTTGAATGGCCTTCATTTGTTCATTTAAATAATATTCGCGCTGACTTTTTTCCATTTGGCGTTTGACACGGCCTTTGATACGTTTTTCAACTTGCAACATATCAATTTCTGCATCCATATAGCCCAACAACAATTCCAAACGTTGTTGCAAATCAGCCGTTTCTAATAATTTTTGTTTATCCGGAATTTTCAATGAAAGATGTGCAGCAATAGTATCTGCCAAGCGATCAGGTTTATCGATGCCCGATAAAGAGACTAAAATTTCTGGGGGAATTTTCTTATTTAATTTAATGTATTGTTCAAACTGACTTAACACTGAACGCACCAATACTTCTAGCTCACGTGTTTCCGTAGGAAAGGTTGTTTCCAGCAATTCAATTTCGGCCAACACATGATCTGTTTCGGTTAAATAATGTTTTACCGTGGCACGCTGCGTGCCTTCCACTAATAATTTCACTGTACCGTCAGGCAATTTTAATAATTGTAAAATGCGTGACAATGTCCCAATTTCAAATAAGGCATTAGCGGCTGGCTTATCATCCGACGAGTTTTTTTGTGTGGCGAGCAATACCTGATTATCTTTTTCTGCTGCAATTTCAAGTGCTCGAATAGAATCACGACGACCCACAAATAGTGGAATAACCATATGCGGATAAACCACCACATCGCGCAGTGGTAATACAGGAATAATCGTTTTCTCTTGTGCTGCCATTGTCCATTTGCCTCGCTATTCGTTAGATACTTTCCCAGTATTACTCGTATAAATTAAAGTAGGTTTTTTCTCGCCGCGAATACATGCCGCATCAATCACTACTTTGCTCACATTTTGTACAGAAGGTAATTCATACATCAAATCCAGCAATACATTTTCCATCACCGCGCGCAAACCACGCGCACCGGTTTTACGTTTAATGGCAATTTCGGCGACCACTTGTAACGCATCTTCATGAAACTCAATATCAACATCATCCATTTTGAGCAATTTCGTATATTGCTTCGTTAATGCATTTTTCGGCTCAGTTAAAATACGCACGAGTGTTTTGAGATCGAGCTCATCTAATGTTGCAACCGCCGGCAAACGACCAACAAATTCTGGGATCAATCCGAATTTGATTAAATCTTCTGGTTCTAAATCTTTCAATACTTCGCTGAAATTTTTCTTATCTTCTTTGCCATGCACTTCCGCACTAAAACCAATACTGGATTTTTCAGAACGTTCGCGCACAATTTTATCCAGTGCATTAAATGCGCCACCACAAATAAATAAAATATTTTTGGTATCCACATGCACTAATTCTTGTTGCGGATGTTTGCGTCCACCATGAGGCGGAACAGCAGCCACTGTCCCCTCAATTAATTTTAACAGCGCTTGCTGTACACCTTCACCTGTGACATCACGCGTAATCGAAGGACTGTCAGATTTGCGGCTAATTTTGTCGATTTCATCAATATAAACAATGCCCATTTGCGCTTTGTTCACGTCGTAATCACATTTTTGCAATAATTTCTGAATGATGGTTTCAACATCATCACCCACATAACCGGCTTCCGTGAGTGTTGTGGCATCGGCAATCGCAAACGGCACATTCAGCAAACGCGCCAATGTTTCCGCTAATAATGTTTTTCCCGAACCCGTAGGACCAATTAATAAAATATTACTTTTACCTAATTCTGTTTTATCGTCTTTGTGATCTTTAAATAAGCGCTTGTAATGATTATAAACAGCCACGGATAAAATCTTTTTAGCCTTTGTTTGCCCAATCACATATTGATCTAAGATGTCATGAATTTCACGCGGTTGTGGCAAATGAAATCCTTTCTCTTCGCCTTTATTCGCCAACGGTTCTTGACGCATGATGTCATTGCATAAGTCAACGCATTCATTGCAAATATAAACGGAAGGGCCGGCAATTAATTTTTTGACTTCTTTTTGTGGTTTGCTACAAAAAGAACAAAATAAAGGTTTTTGGCTGTCGGTGGGTTTAGTGGTGTCACTACTGCTCATTAATGCTTTTCCTCTTGCGCCGCCACTAAATGTGCTGGACGCTTGTCGTAAACTTTATCAATCAAACCATATTTTTGCGCATCGTGCGCACTCATGAAATTATCACGTTCCGTATCCGTTCGGATTTGCTCTGCTGTTTTACCCGTATGGTGCGCTAAAATGTTATCGAGTCGTTCGCGAATAACTAATGTTTCTTTGGCATGAATGGCAATGTCCGTTGCTTGCCCTTGATAACCGCCCGACGGTTGATGCAACATCACGCGTGCATTTGGCAAACAAAAACGCTTACCTTTAGCGCCTGCGGCCAACAATACACCACCCATACTAGCGGCTTGACCAATGCATAAAGTGCTCACATCTGGCTTAATAAATTGCATCGTGTCATAAATGGCCAATCCTGACGTCACCACACCGCCGGGTGAATTAATATACATATGAATATCTTTGTCAGGATTTTCGGATTCTAAAAATAATAATTGTGCGATAATTAAATTGGCCATGTTATCTTCGAACTGACCGACCACAAAAATAATTCGCTCTTTTAACAAGCGTGAAAAAATATCATACGCACGTTCACCGCGCGCACTGTGTTCAACCACCATCGGCACTAAATTAGACATTCGCTTCTCCCGCGTTAAATATGTCAGAGGCAGATACTGTTTTCTCTGTCAGCTTTGCTTGCACAAGAATGATATCGACCACTTGTTCCTCTAAAGCTAAATACTCCATTTCTGCTAAACGATCTTTTTGACGATAATACCAACGCACCACCTCTTCCGGATCTTGGTAGGATTGCGCAAATTGTTCAATGAGCTTGCGTACTTTGTCGGCTTCGGGTTTTAACGCATGTTGCTTGACGATTTCATTGATCACCAATCCCAAACTCACGCGTTCTTTGGCTTGTGTTTCAAACAATTCTGTTTTAAACATTTCAGGCTTTGCTTGTTGCTGGCCAAATTGTTTAAAGCGCTCTTGCATTTCACGCGCCATATTTTCTGCTTCGCGATGAATTAACGCTTTAGGAATTTCCACATCCGCGTAAGCGGCTATGATTTTTTTCATGATTTGATTTTTAGTACGCGTGCGCAATTGTTGTTGTAATTGCTGGTTTAACGTGTTGGTTACTTCTTCACGCAATTTAGCTAACCCACCTTCTTTCACGCCAAATTTCACCGCAAATTCATCATTTAATTCTGGCAATACTGGCTTTTCAACTTTATTCACCGTCACAGCAAACACAACGGGTTTACCTGCCAATTCTTTCGCGTGATAATTTTCAGGAAACGTCAAATTAAGTGACGTTGATTGTCCAGTTTTGGTTTTTTTCAACCCTTCTTCAAAACCTGCAATCGTATTTTTAGAACCAATAACAACCGCCATATCTTTTCCGGTGCCGCCATCAAATGCCACACCATCAATTGTTCCTGCAAAATCAATCGTTACTCGATCACCTTCTGCCGCTGCACTTTCTGTTACTTGCCAGGTAATTTGTTGTTTACGCATATTTTCTATGGTTTTTTCAACATCTTCAGCATTCACTGTAGCAACTGTTTTTTCGACCTCTAATTGTGTGAAAGGTTTTAATTTAATTTCAGGATATACTTCAAGCAATGCACTATAGGAAAATGCTTTACCGATTTCGTAATTACCTTGTGGTTCTAATTTAGAAATACCTGCGGGGTTAATTTTTTCTTGTTGTAAGGCTTCCGTTAATGTTTTACGCATTAAGTCATCTAATACTTCAAATTGCACTGCTGGACGAAAACGTTGATCGATCACAGTAAGTGGGATTTTACCTTTTCGAAACCCATCCAATTTGGCGGTACGAGAAAGTTTTTGTAACCGCGAATTAATTTCTTGATCAATACGCTCGGCAGGAATGGCAATTTTAATACGGCGTTCTAAACCATTAGTCGTTTCAACAGCAACTTGCATGGACATACCTCTTCATCATGTCTTATCTATATGTAAATATGGTGCGAAAGGAGAGACTCGAACTCTCACGGGTTGCCCCACTGGAACCTAAATCCAGCGCGTCTACCAATTTCGCCACCTTCGCGCGGCCGGGTATCATATTGGTTTTGATGGATGATGACAAACTCTTAGCTAAAATTGTCATACTCTGGCTATAATTTGATTTTCATTCTAGGAGAAAAATGCATGCGGCATGGCATACGAGGACTCTTGCTATTGGTAGCGCTTTTATCAACGACAGCTGCATTAGCGCAAACACCCGACGCTTCGGTCCAAACGCAAGATCATTGGAGCCAGTATGATCAATCCTTAAGGGAGTGCCGACCAGACAACATCATTTTACCTTCTAATGGCAGCGATATTTTTGCTTATATCTTCGATAACAACATGCCCACACAAATTTCACTCAACATTCAAGGCTGGCACGATGGCAAATGCGCCCTTACGATGACCGCTTCTGTGATTAATTCCGGCAACCCTAAGCGTTATTGTGAATTGACACCCAACGTTATGGATTGGTTATTAGACAACATTGTTAATCAAACCAGTTTTAACGATAACAATGCTTTGGTCACCATGTTGCAAACACAATGCCAAGAAACACCATTTACAGAATGACAGGCGGGTACATTTTTAGTAAAGTGCCCCGCTCTTAAATCAAGCACTAAAATGGGGATCTATGGCACTGGTTAGCCTTTTGGTACGCAAAGTATTCGGTAGTCGCAATGAACGCACTTTGCGTCACATGGAAAAAACCGTTGCTACAATCAACAGTTTAGAGCCTGCTTTTCAAGCATTGTCAGACGATGCGCTCAAAGCCAAAACTCAAACGTTTCGCGAACATCTCACTAAAGCCAAAGATTACAAACATCGCCAGCAACTATTAAATGACTTACTGCCTGAAGCATTCGCTACAGTGCGCGAAACGAGTCGGCGCATGTTGGGTTTGCGTCATTTTGATGTGCAATTAATCGGTGGCATGACGTTACACGAAGGCAAAATTGCCGAAATGCGCACCGGCGAAGGCAAAACGTTAATGGCCACACTGGCTGCTTATTTAAATGCGCTCATCGGCGAAGGTGTGCACATTATTACCGTGAATGATTACCTTGCTAAACGTGATGCAGAATGGATGAACCCGATTTATCAATTTTTAGGTTTAAGTGTTGGCGTTAACATAAGCGGCATGTCGCAACCCGAAAAACAACAAGCGTATCGCGCAGATATTACCTACGGCACCAACAATGAATTTGGTTTTGATTATTTGCGCGATAACATGGCGTTTAGTTTGACCGACAAAGTACAACGTAATTTATATTTTGCGATTGTCGATGAAGTAGACTCCATTTTAATTGACGAAGCACGCACACCCTTAATTATTTCTGGCGCACAAGAAGACAGCTCTGATTTATACATTCGCATGAATACCATCGTGCCAAAATTAAAACGCCAAGCGACAGCAGATGGCACAGACGGTGATTATTATGTTGATGAAAAAGCGCGCCAAGTACACTTAACTGAATCTGGCCATCAAACTGTTGAAGAATTATTAATTCAATCCGGTTTATTAAACCCCGAACAAAGTTTGTATCACCCGAGCAATATTCACTTGATGCATCACTTAAATGCGTCATTACGTGCACATGGTTTGTTTCATTTAGATGTGGATTACATAGTACAAAATGATCAAATCGTTATTGTCGATGAACACACGGGTCGCACTATGCAAGGTCGACGTTGGTCAGAAGGGTTACACCAAGCGATTGAAGCAAAAGAAAATGTATCGATCCAACAAGAAAACCAAACGTTAGCGTCAATTACCTTCCAAAATTATTTTCGTTTATACGACAAATTGGCCGGCATGACAGGAACGGCAGATACCGAAGCGTATGAATTCCAAGAAATTTACGGACTAGAAGTAGTTGTCATTCCAACCAATAAACTTATTCGACGCAAAGATCACGTGGATGAAATTTATCTCACTTCACGCGAAAAATTTAACGCGGTGATTGCAGACATTCGAGATTGTGCCACGCGCAAGCAACCAGTATTGGTAGGCACTGCATCGATTGATGTATCTGAACATTTATCCGAATTATTAAAAAAAGAAAATATTACGCATCAAGTATTAAACGCAAAATTTCACGAAAAAGAAGCGCAAATTATTGCCGAAGCTGGACGCCCCGGCAGCGTTACTATTGCAACGAATATGGCCGGTCGCGGAACGGATATTGTATTAGGCGGCAAATTAACTTTAGAAGAAGAACAAAATCCGCAAATTAAAGCGGATTGGCAAAAACGCCACGACGACGTAATCGCCGCCGGCGGCTTGCATATTATTGGTTCTGAACGTCATGAATCACGTCGTATTGATAACCAACTGCGTGGTCGATCCGGTCGTCAAGGTGATCCTGGTAGCACACGTTTTTATTTATCCTTAGAAGATAATTTAATGCGTATTTTTGCGCCACAACGTATGGCATCTGTTATGCAACGTTTAGGCATGAAGGAAGGTGAAGCAATTTCGCACCCGATGGTAAGCAAAGCGATTGAAAATGCACAACGTAAAGTGGAAAGTCGCAATTTTGATATTCGCAAACAATTATTAGAATTTGACGATGTAGCCAACGATCAACGTAAAGTTATTTACGCACAGCGTTCAGAATTAATGGCCATTGATGATATTTCAGCGACGATTGAAGCAATACGCCAAGATATTATTCGTGATTTAATCGATCGTTATATTCCACCGAGCAGCTTAGAAGAACAATGGGATGTTGCCGGATTAGAGCAACAAATCAGCAAAGATTTCGCGCTGCATTTACCGCTTCGTCAGTGGTTGGAGCATGATACGAATTTGCATGAAGAAACACTGCGTGAAAAAATCATGCATGAAATTATCACGAGCTATCGCAATAAAGAAACGCAAGTCGGCGCGCCGTTATTACGTCAATTTGAAAAATCCATCATGCTGCAACAATTAGATACTTTATGGAAAGATCATTTAGCTGCGATGGATCAATTACGCCAAGGTATTCATTTGCGTGGTTATGCGCAAAAAAATCCAAAACAAGAATACAAACGCGAAGCCTTTGAATTATTTGCGCGCATGTTAGATAATTTAAAATATCAAGTAGTCAGCATTTTGCACAGTGCGCAATTAAAACCCGCCGAAGAATTACGTATTATTGATGAATTACGCGATCAATTAAATCAACAAAAATTAGAAATGAATCATCCCGCCACAACTTCAGCGCTTGCTGCAGAAGAACCCGCACCACAAGCGATGCCAGGAGAAGTGGCTACCTTCGTGCGGCCTACACCAAAAATTGGTCGCAATGATCCATGTTCTTGTGGTTCGGGGAAAAAATACAAACAATGTCACGGCCAACTGAGTTAATTAACGTTGCGGTTGGCATTGTCATTGCCAACCAAAAAGTCTTGGTCGCGTTGCGACCTGAGCACACCTCACACGCAGGTCTTTGGGAATTTCCCGGCGGCAAATTTGAAATCAATGAAACCGCATTTGATGCACTCAAACGCGAGTTATTTGAAGAAGTAGATTTGATTGTGCATGAGGCAACACCTTTACTGTGCATTCAACATGATTATGGCTCTGTTAAAGTCGAATTAGACAGCTGGCTCGTCACTCAATTTAGCAACACCCCACACGGCAAAGAAGGCCAAGAAATTCGCTGGGTTGATCACCATGAATTAATGCAATTAACATTTCCCGAAGGCAATCGGGCGATTGTGAAAGCGGTCCTTCATAAACTGCTGCCATCCACATAATACCAACACCCATTTTTACACCGAAATTCACTGGCTTCATGCAATGTTTCTTCACGATCTTGATAACGATACCGCGCGATAAATTCAACATAGCCGTGATCTTTTTCCATATCAGTCACTTGCACTATTTGTAAACCTAACCATTGCACAGATTGCGCCCATACTTGCACTGATTTTTTGGAGAATCCCTGCAAAGGTTTTCCTTTCATCGTATCTGCAATGTAATCAATATTCGCTTTGGTATAAGCCGTATAACGCGCACGCATTAATGCTTCGGACGTAGGTGCTTTTTCTTTACCAGAAATATAACGCTCGCAACACGCCGCATACAATTTTTCTGAACCACAGGGACACACTTCCATCAGCACTCCAATACCGCACGATAACGCACGTGATTATTGCGCACTTTATCCAGCACAGTGTTCACATCACGCATCGGAAAAATTTCAATTTGCGCTTGGATATTTTTTTTAGCACAAAATTCCAGCATCGCGTGTATTTCATGACTACCGCCAATCGTGCTACTGCAAATAGTTTTGTTGCCCAGCATTAATGCAATACCTGGAAATTTTATATCTTCTTTTGGCACACCCACAAAACAAAAAATACCTTTGGGCGCCAGTACATTGAGATAATCGACCATATTTAAATCCACATACACTGTCGACAAAATAAAATCGAGTGAATTTGCAGCATCACGTAAATGATGTGCGTCATTATTTAAAATAAAATGTTTTGCGCCAAACATTTTTGCTTCAGCTTCTTTATTTTTAGATGTTGAAAATGCGGTCACTTCTGCACCCATTTTATGTGCAAATTGCAACGCCAAATGCCCTAACCCACCAATGCCAATCACACCCACTTTCATCCCAGGTTTTATATAACGCGCGAGCGGCGCATACACCGTAATACCAGCACACAATAAAGGTGCGGCATGTGCTGACGATAATTGATCAGGAATAGGAAATGCAAAACGACTATCGGCAATGACTTTTTCGGCAAATCCACCAAAGTGGTCTACACAAATAATTTTTTCTTCTAAACATAAATTCTCTTCGCCATCGTCACAAAATTTGCAATGCAAACAACTACCATTGCGCCAACCAATCCCTACACGTTGATTGATAGCAAGATGTTTCACATCACTTCCTACCGCCGACACTCTGCCGATAATTTCATGCCCAGGTACCAATGGATACTGACTAATACCCCAATCATTATCAATTAAGTTTAAATCTGTGTGACAAACACCGGAGTGAGTAATCGTCACTTCGATTTCATGCGGGCTTAGTGGTTTAGGTTCATAAGAAAATAATTGTAATTTTTCTTTGGCTTTCATAGCGACGTAGGATTTAATCGGCATTACTTTCTCCAACAACATTACCAACTACTGTAGAGACGCATTGAATGCGTCTCTTTTAAATCCATGAGACGCACGCAGTGCGTCTCTACAAATTAATTTTTATCATATCTATTAATCTACTTCTGCTAAATTCCCTTTCTCTTCCAACCATTGTTTGCGATCTGACGCACGTTTTTTGGCCAGCAACATATCGAGTAATTGATCGGTATTGTCATTTTCAGCAATGTTTAGTTGCACTAAACGACGCGTATCGATAGCCATAGTTGTTTCACGTAACTGCAACGGATTCATTTCGCCCAACCCTTTAAATCGTTGCACACCGACTTTGCCTTTTTTATTTTCAGCAGCAATACGATCCAACACGCCTTGTTTTTCCGCATCATCCAATGCGTAATAAACTTCTTTGCCAATATCAATACGATACAACGGTGGCATGGCAACATAAATGTTGCCGGCTTCGACTAAAGGACGAAAATGTTTGGTAAATAACGCGCATAATAATGTCGCAATATGCAAACCATCGGAATCAGCATCGGCCAAAATACAAATTTTGCCGTAACGCAATCCTTTCAAATCATTGCTGCCTGGATCAACACCAATCGCTGTAGCAATATCGTGCACTTCTTGTGACGCCAACACTTCATTAGAAGAAACTTCCCAGGTATTTAAAATCTTGCCGCGCAATGGCATCACAGCTTGGAATTCTCGATCGCGCGCTTGTTTTGCAGAACCACCGGCGGATTCTCCTTCGACTAAAAACAATTCGCCGCGCAATACATCTTGCGATACACAGTCGGCCAATTTTCCTGGTAATGCAGGACCACTCGTCACACGTTTACGTTCAATTTTTTTACTTAGTTTCAAACGTGCTTGCGCATTATCAATAGCAAGTTTTGCAATTGCTTCGCCGGCGGCAACATGTTGATGCAACCACAAACTAAATGCATCTTTAACAACACCGGACACAAATGCCGCACATTCACGCGAGGATAATCGTTCTTTAGTTTGGCCAGAAAATTGCGGATCTTTTAATTTAACTGATAATACATAACGACATTGTTCCCACACATCTTCGGGCACTAATTTCACACCGCGTGGTAATAAATTACGTAATTCACAAAAATCGCGCAATGCATCTGATAACCCGGTACGCAATCCATTGACATGCGTGCCACCTTGAATAGTAGGAATTAAATTCACATAACTTTCAGTAATAGCTTCACCACCTTCAGGTAACCACGCCAATGCCCAACCAGCAGCTTCGCTTGCGCTAGAAAAATTACCGACAAAAGGTTCGGTAGGTAAATAGGCTTGATTAGCTAATGATTCCGTTAGATACGCTACCAATCCATCTTCATAACACCATTCTTGTGTTTCATCCGTAGTTTCATCATAAAAAACGACCGTCAATCCAGGACATAAAACAGCTTTCGCACGCAGAATTTGTTTTAATCGTGAAACAGAAAATTTAGCCGAATCAAAATATTTGGTATTGGGCCAAAAGCGAATCGATGTTCCGGTATCTTTTTTCGCTACACTGCCAATCACTTTTAAATCGCTTTTTTTATCACCATTGGCAAATTGCATGTGATGCACTTGGCCATCACGTTTAACCTGCACTTCCAAACGTTCAGACAATGCATTCACGACCGACACACCTACACCGTGCAAGCCTCCTGAAAACGCGTAATTTTTATCCGAAAATTTTCCACCGGCGTGTAGTCGTGTGAGAATTAATTCCACGCCACAAATTTTTTCTTCTGGATGCATATCAACAGGCATACCACGACCGTTATCAATAACCTCCAATGAGCCGTCGCTAAATAAATTCACTTCAATACGATTAGCAAAACCTGCTATCGCTTCATCAACGCTATTATCAATAACTTCTTGCGCTAAATGATTGGGCCGTGTGGTATCGGTGTACATTCCCGGACGTTTTTTTACTGGATCTAATCCACTTAATACTTCAATTGCAGCGGCATTATAATTTGCAGCGGACATTTATTTTCTCCACTTCGTTTTGACATCTAATTCATGTAACTGTAACCATTGAATAGCAATGATCGTTGCTGCATTGTTAATCTGGCCTGAGGCTAATGCTTGATAAACAAATTCTTTAGGAAACACATGCGCGCGAATATCTTCATGTTCATGCGCCAAACCAAAAATTCCACCCGCATTAGTGCTATCGATTCTTCCGCAAAATAAACTAAATTTCCCTGTAGAAATTCCAGGACTGGTCCAATATTCATACATGGGAATTAAATCGATCACATCACAACCTGCTTCTTCTTGCGACTCTCGTATGGCAACATCTATGGCGGATTCATTAGGTTCAATCACACCAGCGACTAATTCTAATAACCACGGACTTCCTGTTTGTTCTAATGCACCAATGCGAAATTCTTCCACCAAAACAATTTCATCACGCTTGGGGTCAAATAATAAAACACCCACAGCTAAACGTGACTGAAATACTTCACGAATAATATCAGCACTCCAACCACCGGCAAACAAACGATAACGTAATTGATGTTTTAATAAGCGCAAATGGCCTTCATAGACCATTTGGCTATCAATAATTTCAACATCGCGATGAGAAAGTTTCATTTAGTAGATTGAAAAGAAAATAGCAACCCAAGCAATCACTAATAAATTCCAAAACCAACCGAATGCTCGCACACTAAAATTATTTTGCGCTGAAAATGCACCAGCAAAACTACGCAGCGTGCTCACCAATAACATGATAATACCAACCACCACATTCAATAAAAATAATACCATCGTCATCCACAATATACTGCCGTAAATACCACTGGATGGCAGTAATTGGTATTGTGTCGCGGCGATATACAGACCCATTATTTTAGATACCACAAAGATCACACCGAGAATAACTGTTAACAATAGCCCTGTGTTTAATAACCAACGTTTATTGTGACGCAATCCGCGGTGCGCAAACCATAATGTTATCGCACTGAAAATCATCACGACGGTAGCAATCACTGATCGCGCTGTCATCGCGAGACCTTGATGCGCAGGTGTAAATTGTGTGGGATCAGGCGTTTGAACTTGCGGCCAACTCGCTACAAAGT
Source organism: uncultured Pseudomonadota bacterium (assembly GCA_963712965.1). Classification (GTDB taxonomy): domain Bacteria; phylum Pseudomonadota; class Gammaproteobacteria; order DASZBR01; family DASZBR01; genus CAVQJZ01. Next base: position 117,276 of record CAVQJZ010000007.1, read on the forward strand.
TTGGCCATAATAATAAATGCGTGATGATGCGTGTGTGACCTGCCAATTGCGTAATATTAAGCAAGCGGCAATACCACAGTGTTCCTAACAAACAGGCTAACAACATAAAATCAGTAAACAAAAACCACATCATGCCTTGAGCAAACGTGCGATGCATTTGCGCGTCATAAAGCCCAGCGTTTGACTCGCGAATAACCGAGCGAAACCAACCAATGGCGACAATCACTAAAAGAACTAATCCGCCTAATAAAAAATGTGGGGCACTCGCGTCAGCACCAAAATAATCAATCGATCCCAACCCTAATAAAAATAAAGCAATGGCTGCTAAAATTGGCCACCAACTGTAACTCGGAACATAGTAACTACCATGTGAATCGTGATGATCTGCCATAATGACTACTCCATTGAATATTTAAAAATAATCTCACGTCATTGCGAGCAAAGCGAAGCAATCCAGAATCCTAGATTGCCACGGCGACTACGTCGCCTCGCAATGACAAATAACTACGCTGTTTTCTTATATTTCTCCGCATCAAACATCGTATACGACAATGTGATGGTATGAATACTTTGCGGTAAATTAGTATCGATATGAAATATCAATGGCATATCGCGTGATTCACCAGCTTTAAATGTTTGTTGTGTAAAACAAAAACATTCTGTTTTGAGAAAATATTTTGCGGCTTGTCCTGGTGTAATACTTGGGATAGCCTGCACTGTCATTGTATGTGATGAATCGTTTTTAGCATAAAAAGCCAGCTGCTCATTTTGCCCGGGATGTACTTTGACGCTTTTAACCAATGGATAAAACTTCCACGGTAAATATTCATTCGTACTTGCCACGAACTGAACCGTTACCCAACGACTAAGATCCGGCTTTTGATTATTCGCTACGGCGTAAGTCGTCGGTTTGCCATTAATGCCTAATTGTTTGCACACCACGTTATAAATAGGTACCAACGCAAATCCGAAAGCGAACATCAATAATGTCACGCCTACTAAAATAATTAATGTTCGCTTGTTACTTTTCTTAACAGTCATATTTATTCCACTTTAGGCGGTACAGCAAAACTATGATGCGGTGGTGGTGAACTTAATGTCCATTCCAAACCTTCTGCACCTTCCCAAACTTTCGCCGGCGCTGGTTTACCACCAATAATGGTGCGAATCACAATATAGAGAAATAATAATTGCGATAGCCCAAAAATAAACGCGCCAACACTGGCAATCGCATTAAAATTAGCAAATTGCAACGCATAATCTGGAATCCGTCGCGGCATTCCTGCTAGCCCCAAAAAGTGCATTGGGAAAAATGTCACATTCACCGAAATAACAGATAACCAAAAATGTACCTTACCTAAAAATTCGTTGTACATATGGCCGGTCCACTTTGGCAACCAATAATAAATACCGGCAATAATGCTGAAAATTGCACCGGGCACCAATACATAATGGAAATGTGCAACCACAAAATAAGTATCTTGGTATTGAAAATCCGCGGGCACCAGCGACAACATCACGCCTGAAAATCCACCAAAGGTAAATAAGAATACAAACGCAATGGCAAATAACATCGGCGTTTCAAATGTCATCGAACCACGAAACATAGTGCTGACCCAGTTAAACACTTTCACTCCCGTAGGAACGGCAATGATCATGGTTGCATACATGGTAAACATTTCTGCCGCTAATGGCACACCGGTAGTAAACATGTGGTGCATCCATACTAAGAGCGACAAAAGTGCGATCGCACAGGTAGCAAACACCATGAAACGATAACCAAATAATTTTTTACGGCTAAACGTTGGAATAATCTGTGAAATAATACCGAAGCCAGGCAAAATAATAATATACACTTCAGGATGACCGAAGAACCAAAACAAATGTTGAAATAATAATGGGTCACCACCACCAGCGGCATTAAAAAAGCTGGTGCCAAAATGGCGATCCGCCAACATCATCGTTACTGTTCCTGCTAACACAGGCATTACCGCAATTAATAAAAAGGCGGTGATTAACCATGTCCAACAAAACATCGGCATCTTCATTAATGTCATGCCAGGCGCACGCATATTAAGAATCGTCGCGATAATATTAATTGACCCCATAATAGATGAAATACCCAACAAGTGAACGGCAAAAATTAAGTAATCTGTGCTTGGCGGGCCATACGTTGTGGAAAGTGGCGCATAAAATGTCCAACCAAAATTCGGCGCGGAACCTGGCATAAATAATGTGCTGAGCAAAATAGCAAATGCGAGCGGTTGAAGCCAAAAACTCAAATTGTTCATACGTGGCATCGCCATATCCGGCGCACCAATCATCATGGGGATCATCCAGTTGGCAAATCCAACGAGCGCTGGCATCACGGCACCAAACACCATCACCAAACCATGCAGTGTTGTCATTTGATTAAATAACTCAGGGTTCACAATGCGCGCGCCTGGCATAAATAATTCAGCGCGAATTACCATGGCAAATGCGCCGCCGACAAAAAACATGAGCAAACTAAATAACAGATATAACGTGCCGATATCTTTGTGATTAGTGCTCAATACCCAACGTTTGAAAAACGCCAAAGGATATTTGTGTAAAGGCAATTTTTCCGCTAATTCACTCATTTTCTTCGCTCCTTAATTTGCGCTGGCTGCACTGCATCGTTGGTATTATTTCCCCATGCATTTCGTTCATAAGTAACAATCGCTGCAATATCTTCATCATTCAAACTATCTCTAAATGGTCGCATCGCGGTTCCCTGCTTACCATCCAATACACGATCAATATGTTGCGCGATTGGGCCTGTTGCAATTTTGCTGCCTTTCAACGCAGGGAATGCGGGCGGCATTCCTTTTCCATCTGATTTATGGCAAATCGCACAATTATTTTCATACAGCGTTTTGCCTTCCGCCATTAACTCTTGTTTAGTTAAGGCTTTTTTTTTACTTCACCCGCTTTATTTGGATGTGCCTGTTGCTCTTTTACCCATGTAGCAAATTCAGCCGGCGTTACTGCAATAACCACAATTGGCATAAACCCATGATTGGTTCCACATAATTCAGCGCACTGTCCGCGATAAATACCAGGCTTTTCAATTTTTGCCCACGCTTCATTAACAAACCCTGGCAACGCATCACGCTTCACGCCGAAGGCAGGAACCCACCACGAATGAATAACATCATTCGATGTCACCAAGAAACGAATTTTTTCACCGACGGGAACAACCAAGGGATGATCAACTTCTAACAAATACCATTTATTTTTTGGTGCAGTATTACTTAATTGATCTTGTGGCGTAGAAAGATTACTGAAAAATTTAATTCCTTGATCAAGATATTCATAATTCCATTTCCATTGATATCCAGTAATTTTAATTGTCACTGTCGAATTACTATCATCATTCATTTTGATCAGCGTTTTGGTAGCTGGCACAGCAATAATAATTAAAATAATAAAAGGGATAATAGCCCATACAATTTCTAACCAATGATGCTCATGAAATTTTGCGGCTTTATAACCCGCTGCTTTGCGGTGGAAAATAAGAGAGTAAATCATGACACCAAACACAACGACAGCGATCGCTACACAAATCCAAATTACCGCCATGTGCAAATCATAAATCGCATGACTGATTGGCGTAACGCCAGGTGACATATTTAGCTGCATGGGTGCTGCACTCATAAGTTCTCCTTTACCACAATGAATAATTGCTATTTTTACCTGCACCTTGTTGTGCCATGTACTTAGTGGCTGCAATCACTTGAGCATCCGTGCATGTTTTGCAACCGCCTTTGGCTGGCATATTTTTATAACCACGAATCGCGTGCTCAAATAACACATCGATGTTTTGCTTAATCAATGGCGCCCACGCGAGTTGATCACCTAATTTTTGCGCGCCATTAACTCCGGCGTCATGACAAACCGCGCAATGTTGTGCGTAGATTTGTTTACCATCGGCAATAGTTAATGCAGGCTGCGTTGGCACTGTTGATTTTGGTGCAAAACTCACCGCCCCTGGTTTACTGTTGGTCACTAAATAATCTACCGCCGCTTCTATTTGTGCATTGGAACAACTAATACAGGTTCCTTTCATCGGCATCGAGTTATAACCATTCAACGCATGTTGATACAACACGTTAATCCCTTGCGCAATTCTTGGCGCCCACGCATTTGAATCACCCAACTTCGGCGCACCTGCTGCACCCGCTCCATGACAAACCGCGCAATGATCTTCATAAATATCTTTACCGGTATTCGGCCCGATACTCGCCGCTGCTTTTTTCGGCTCTGAACTTTTCACCGTTTTTAAATACACAGCAATCGCTTCTAAATCACTGTCCTTCAAATAACGAAGACTGTCATGATTGACTTCTTCCATAGGGCCTTGCACTTTTCCTGCGCCACGTAACATTTCATCTTTTTTGAATACATTGACGATATCTTGTACTGACGCGTCACCCAACCCATGCCCCGTAATATCTGGCGCGTAATATCCACCAACAAATCCACCCGTTAATAAATGTTTTCTCTCCGCGGATCCCAAAAATAATGGCGTGTGACACATCGCACAGTGTCCCAATCCTTGTACTAAATAAGCGCCACGATTCCATTGTGCTGTTTCTTTGGAATTATATTGATACACACCTTTGTGCCATTCAAAAAATAATACTTTCCAACCCCATTGCATAAAACGAATACTAAACGGCCAAATCATTTCATTGGGCGTATTGGTACGCTGAACAGGGGGAAGTGTTCTTAGGTACGCATAAATCGCGACAAGATCAGAATCAGAAACTTTATTAAAGTAAGTGTAAGGGAACGCAGGATAATAATTTGAACCATTGGGCGCCACGCCCTCTTTCATTGCTTTTAAAAATTGTGCTTGTGTCCAATCACCAATACCTGTTTTTTTATCTGGCGTAATATTTGGGGTAAACAATGTACCAAACGGTGTGTTGATGCCTAAACCACCCGCAAACGGCACGCCTTTATGTGGTGTGTCAGTGTGACAAGCCATGCAATCGCCTGCTTTAACTAAATATTCTCCTTTCGCGACCAATGTAGGATTAGAATCTTTGGTCATGATGGATTTAGGATAAAGTGGGTAGCCGTCGGGGCCATATTGAGAAGATGTTGCCTGCGCAAAAGCAGACGAGACAGTCAACGATAGTAAAATTGCTATTCCATAACGCCAATATTGATTCTTCATGTATCGAGCAACCATCGCAATCAGTTTTCGGGGCCTGCATTTTAGCGATTTTTCGTCCAGACGCAAATCCTATTTGACGGTCACGGTTCAACCTATGTTATAAAGTGCCACTCATCCATCGAGGCCACTTATGTTTTTACGCCGCCAAGTATTTTTTGAAAGTGATGTTGATAAATTTTTACACGAATTCGACGAGAAAAATCCTCAACGTTCGCAATCGCAACAACGAACACTCAAAAAACATGCCCGTATTTTTCGTTTGCGTGATGAAGTAGTAGAAGACGAAGCGAAAGGTTTTCTAGATTAAACTTTATCTTTTTTCTCTAATGCTTCCAATTCCTGCATAGCCTCTGCTTCTGCCACTGTTAATTCTGCCTGACGACGAGCAGCATCAAAAACATCGAAACGCTGATGAGTAATTTCTTCCGCTTTCTCATGCGAAATTTCTCCCGCATTCATTAACACTGAACGATTGTTAAATTGAAGAAATGCATCCAAACGTTCTTCCCAATTTTTCATGCTCATTGTTTGCTGTCGCTTTGCTTGATCTTCAGCGTAATCGAGGAACATAGCGACAATACGATCCAACTCACTGAGCTCTTCTTTATTTAAATAATTTTTAGCAATCGCGACATCCATTTTACGCACACGACTGCCTTGCCAGGTTTTTAACCCCATATTTGGCTTTGCTTCATCTGCGCGTTCAACCAACAGTTCCGCTGCTGTTTTATGCGTTACAGCAAATAACATTTTGTTTTGCACTGTTTTGAAAAACAACTTCGCTTGCTTAGATTTAGCATTATAATCAATGCTCGTTATATAAATATCTCTGATCTTCTGATAGAAACGTTTTTCGGAAGCGCGAATTTCTCGAATACGTTCGAGCAATTCATCGAAATAATCCCAACCCCCCGGATTTTTTAGACGTTCGTCATTTAAAACAAATCCTTTGACCAGATACTCTTTTAGTGTAGCTGTCGCCCATTGGCGGAATTGCGTACCACGCGCCGAGCGAACGCGATAACCGATAGCAAGAATGATATCAAGATTATAATGAGCAACGTCGCGGGCAACTTCTCGTTTTCCTTCAACTTGAACTTTCCGGAAATTCCGGAGAGTTGCCAACATTGTCAGCTCTTCTTCTTCATAAATATTGACAATGTGCTCTGAGATAGTACGGACATCTTTTTGAAACAACTCTGCTAGCTGTGCCTGCGTCAACCATAAGGTTTCATCCTGCAAACGCGCATCAAGACGAATTTTGCCATCGAGAGTTTGATAAAAAACAAGCATGAAGCTTCTCCTAATTATTTTTAATTATCACATAATTTCTTTTAATCTCTTCTTTGAAAGATTCCGGAATTCTTGCCCAATCCATCACATCGACCGAAATAGGCAAATTGCTTTCGGAAAATGCAGCGCGCAAATCTGAAAGCGCTGCGAGAGGAACCGTCGAATCTTTAGGATTGATGACAACCAGATCTAAATCACTGCCCCCATGCGATCGACCATCCACTCGACTACCATATGCCCACACCACCATATCAGGCACATGCTTCGCCAAAATTTCTTTCACCATGACGAGATATTTTGGTTCCAGACTAAGCATCTGTCTTTCCTAACTTTGCTTCCAGCTTACTCAACAACTCACGCACATCTGTAAGAAAACGCGGCAACAACTTAACGGTCTCCTCGGCAAATGCCTTACCATAATCATGAGCAGTATCGTTGCGATTATCTCGATACTTAAACCAACGCTCGACTTCTTCTGCATTCAGAAAACCATGCTTATGCGCGTCGCGCAAAATATCCTTGTACGTTAATTCATCTACCGCACGAGGGCTGCCCGTATAAAGCTTAAGGGTTTTGCGCATTAATTTTCCTGCGGTTTCTAAGGTTAATTCAAACCCTTTGATCGCCGCGTTACGAAAAATCTCATAATCGATGCTGTCAGGCAGGGCTTTATATAAATGCGTCAGCGACGACTCAAGCGTCGTAATGCATTGCAAAAGATGATCGGTGTTTAAACGCATGACTTTCCTCCTAGGCCTTGACACCTCTGTTATAGTCTTTTTTTTACTTTTCATTGTGGAATAGATGAATGAACATTGTATCGATAAAAATTCTGGCGGCAATATTTATCTGGTGTATCAGCCTTTTTGGCGGTGTGGTCGCTTTTTATTTGCGCAAAAAACAACAGCACACCCCGCATATTTTATATTTTGCCGAAGCATTCGCTGGCGGTATTTTTTTGGGTGCGGCGTTATTTCATATGTTACCAGATGCAACGGCGGCATTTGGTAAATTGTATCCGCATAATAGTTATCCGTTTGCTAATCTTATTTGCGCCGGCGGTTTTTGTGTATTGCTATTTCTTGAGCAAAGCATTTTTTACTTTTCGAATTTACCCAAACATGCGGTAGTGAATCCAATCAATATTGTGCCTTTATTATTAACATTTTTAATTTCTATTCATGCGTTAAGCGAAGGCATTGCTTTGGGGATCAACAATAGCATTGGCAGCATTGTGATTATTTTTGTCGCGATCGTCGCACACAAATCATCGGAAGCATTTGCAGTAGCATTGCAGTTAACCAAAGCGCAATTACACAAAATTAAACTCTGGACATTATTTTTATTATTTTCATTGATGAGCCCTTTGGGTGTGATACTTGCCATCATTGCCACAGAAGCTACGCAACAACACACGGCGATTTTGCTGACGGGCATTTTTAATGCTTTCGCTGCGGGTACATTTTTATATCTCGCGACACTCCACAGATTGCGTCACCAGCATGATCATGTTGATCAAAATCAATTGCTGGAATTTGTCGCCACTCTCATGGGTTTAAGCATTATGGCAATAGTGACAATTTGGATGTAATGTAGATCCATGAAGAAGATGTCATTTGTCATGCCGCACTTGTTACGGCATCTGAGCTGACTTCAAACATTTTCCAGACCCCGCGATAAATGCGGGGTGACAAACGCTGTCGAGACGAGTTTGAAACTCGTCTCTACGATTTAACAAACTCGAAGTGCTTGACCCAACCATGCGGTATATTTTTCAGGGTGTTGTTGCAGATCCTCTTGCGAATCACTTATTTTCATCCATGCGTATTCTGAAATTTCTTCAGGATCAATTTTAATTTCTTGATGAGACATTTCGCCGACAAACACATGATCAATTTCATTTTCAATTAAATTTTTACCCACGTTTGCTGTGTAATGAAATACGCCTACTTCTTTTAATGTCGCCTGAATACCCATTTCTTCTTGCAAACGACGTTGCGCCGCCACTAATGTTTTTTCACCAGGCATAGGATGACTACAACACGTATTAGTCCACAAACCACCGCTGTGATATTTTGCGGCATGACGCTTTTGCAACAAAATTTCAATTTGTTGTTGTGTGTAGCGATAAATAAAAACAGAAAAAGCACGATGCAATTGTGCTTTTTGATGCGCGATCAATTTCTCGGCCGTGCCTAAAGGAATATCATTTTCATCGACTAGAATAACGCGTGACATCAGCATCAACCTGGCGGCCAATGCATGCGGCGACCGCCGAGCAAATGCAAGTGAATATGGAATACGGTTTGCCCACCATGGTCATTACAATTCATCAACACGCGATACCCTTGCTCAGCAATACCAAACTCTTTTGCTAAATCTTTGGCGGTATTGACCATGTACCCAATCAAACTGAAATTATCCGGTTGTAAATCATTCAACGTCGCAATATGTTGTTTGGGCACAATCACCGTATGAACCGGCGCTTGCGGGTTAATATCGGCAAAAGCGGTCACTTTTTCGTCTTGGTATTGAATGTTAGCAGGGATTTCCCCACGAATGATTTTACAAAATAGGCAATCCATCTTTACAATCCCCCTTTGGCAACAATTAGCCATCTTAGCTGGAATACACTTTTTTATGAACATCTTAAATATCGCGGCTTATCGTTTCGTCACGCTTGATGAACTGCCCACACTGAAAATTGCACTCAAAGCTAAATGCACTGTATTGCAATTACGCGGAACTATTTTGGTCAGCCCTGAAGGCATTAATCTGATGCTTTCTGGTCCAACAGAAAACATTCATGCTTTTCAACGTTATCTTGAACAAGATGCGCGCTTTCGCCAATTACACTACAAGAAAGATTTTTCGCAAGATTATACTTTCAAAAAATTGATGATCAAAATCAAAAAAGAAATTATTTCCTTGGGTATGCCAGAGATAAATCCTGAAAAAACACAAGCGCCTTATGTTAAACCACATGAATTGAAACAATGGTTAGATGAAAAACGTGATATTGTTTTGATCGACACGCGCAATGATTATGAAGCAGATGCCGGAACCTTTGAAAATGCTAAAGTACTTCCGCTGAAACATTTTCGTGATTTCCCTCGCGCTATCCAACAACTTGATCCAAATTTAAAACAAAAAACGATTGTTACTTTTTGTACCGGTGGTATTCGATGTGAAAAAGCAGCGCTGGTCATGCAAAACATGGGTTTTGAAAATGTGTATCAATTAGAAGGCGGCATTCTAGATTATTTTACTGCTTGTGGTAACGTTCACTACCAAGGTGGTTGTTTTGTTTTCGATGAACGCGTTAGCGTAAAAGGATAGAAAAATTATGGGTATTGCACATGTGGATTATGGCAAGAAAATGCCTGATGAAGTAAATGTCATCATTGAAATTCCTTTACAAAGTGATCCCGTTAAATACGAAGTAGACAAACAAAGCGGTGCATTATTTGTCGATCGTTTTTTAACTACCGCAATGTATTATCCTTGTAATTATGGCTACATCCCACACACGTTGTCTGAAGATGGTGATCCTGTCGATGTGTTAGTCATTACACCATTTCCGTTAATTAGCGGCTCTGTGATTCGTTGTCGCCCCATTGGCATGTTGCAAATGACGGATGAAGCAGGCCCTGATGCAAAATTACTTGCAGTGCCGATTGATAAATTATCGTCTCTTTACCATGATGTGCATTCTTACAAAGATGTCTCTTCACATTTATTAGAAACTATTAGACATTTCTTTGAGCACTACAAAGATTTAGAACATGAAAAATGGGTAAAAATTAAAGGTTGGACGGATGCGCGCGAAGCAAAAGATGAAATTTTAAGAAGTGTGGAACGTTACAACACGACATTGGCATCGGCATAAATAAGCTCGCGTTTTTTCTCGCGATGACGCCAGATATACCAAATAATAAAAACACCAAAAATTTTTGACGCGCTTAACACCAACACATTAGGCCAGGTAAGCGGATGGTAAATAGCCATAAAAACAACGCTATCGATTGGTGCGCTGATCGCGGCCGAAAGCAATAAACGTTTAGACAACGTTTTTTTCGTCAGCGTAAAAATACTCCAATCCGTTAATTCCGCCACGGTAAATGCACAAATGCTGGCAATAGCCATCGCGGGGCTCGCAAGAAAATAACTGATAATACCGGCAATCAGCATGGCGATTAACACTTTGTGCTTGATTTCACGCTGAGCAAAATCGCGAAAAATATAAATAGCGCCCACAATCATATCGCCTGTTGAAAATGGAGAACCGGCAATATTCCAATACGGCATGTGGATATAAATGACATTAATGAGAACGACAAAGGCCATGTAACACAGTGTCGCTTTGTAATTAAGAATTTTCATCGCGCGAATTGTAGATATCCTGCTAAAATGTGCAATCTTTTTCTTAAGGAACTCCCTATGACTCGAGTATTAAAACGCCTATTTCTATTCACATTTTTCATCGTAAGCACTAATGTTTATGCGCAATCACCGACCAATCAATTGCTCAACCTGCTGGGCAATCTGCACACCATGCAAGCTTATTTCTCACAAACGATCACCAACACCAGCGGCAGCGTATTACAACAAAGCACTGGTACGATGGATTTACAGCGCCCAGGCTTATTTCGTTGGTCAACCGATAACCCTATCCATCAACTAGCAATCGCCGATGGCACTCACTTGTGGTTTTACGATAAAGATTTGCAACAAATCACTAAACAAAAACAAGCCGCGAGCCAAAGTAACTCACCCGGGCTTTTATTAAGTGATTCGGTTAATCATTTAGCACAAACGTTTTTTGTGACCAAAATTAACTCTGCCGAAGGCCAGGCTTTTTTACTACGCCCAAAACAAAATAGTCCGCTGTTTTCGTCAGTGAGTTTATTTTTCAATCATCAACAATTGGAAAAAATGATCCTACAAGATCATTTAGAACAAACGACAACGATTATTTTTTCTGATGTCAAAACGAATATTCATTTAAGCACATCGTTGTTTACGTTTAATCCACCCGCGGGAGTAAGCATTGTCTCTTCTTAGTCCACTTGCTGCACGGATGCGCCCACAACGTTTGGAAGATTTTTTTGGTCAAACACATTTGTTAGCCAAAGGTAAACCGTTGCGCGCCGCCATTGAGCAAGGTCATTTGCACTCAATGATTTTTTGGGGCCCGCCAGGCACGGGTAAAACAACATTAGCCAAATTAATTGCTGAATATACACAAGCTAATTTTATTACCTTATCTGCTGTGTTGGCAGGTGTTAAAGAAATTCGGGCGGCGATTGAAAAAGCGCAACAAGACACAGCGCAAAAAACCATTTTATTTGTCGATGAAGTCCATCGCTTTAATAAAGCACAACAAGATGCGTTTTTGCCATTTGTCGAAGATGGCACGATTATTTTTATTGGGGCTACGACTGAAAATCCTTCGTTTGAATTAAATAACGCATTGTTATCGCGCGCGCGCGTGTATGTATTAAAACGTTTAACGACGGATGATATTTTACATATTATTGATCGCGCCATTACGCAAGAATTCCCCGTGTCTTTGCGCGAAAAATTAGCGCAAGCGGCGGATGGTGATGCGCGTTATGCGCTAAATTTAGTGGAAATCCTAACGGATTTAGACGAACCTATTACCGAAGAATTATTATTTTCTGTGATTGCGCAAGGCGTGAGACGTTTTGATAAAAAAGGTGAAGCGTTTTACGATCAAATTTCTGCGCTACATAAATCCGTGCGTGGTTCCGATCCTCATGCTGCACTTTATTGGTTGGCACGCATGATCGATGGTGGTTGTGATCCGTTATATATCGCACGACGCGTGGTACGCATGGCAAGTGAAGATATTGGCAATGCCGATCCGCGCGCACTTGAGTTAGCATTAAACGCTTGGGATGTACAAGAACGTTTGGGCAGCCCCGAAGGTGAATTAGCGATTGCACAAGCGATTGTTTATTTAGCCTGCGCAGCTAAAAGCAATGCAGTCTATACAGCATTTAAAGAAGCGATGGTTGACGCACAGCAATCTGGCTCGCTAGACGTTCCGCTACATTTAAGAAATGCGCCGACAAAATTAATGAAACAATTAGATTACGGCAAAAATTATCGTTACGCGCACGATGAAAAAAATGCTTATGCCGCGGGTGAAAATTATTTTCCTGATGGATTTAAACCACGCGAATACTATCAACCTGTCGCGCGTGGTTTGGAAATAAAAATTAAAGAGAAATTGCAGCGGTTGAAAACGTTAGATGATGAATTAACAAATAAATAAATTGTCATCCCGGCCAAGCGACGAAGTCGCGCGAGCCGGGATCTAAAAATTAATTTAGCAATAGATCCCGGATATCCGCCTCAGCGCTAACGCGCATCGGCAGATTCCGGGATGACAACAGTTTTTATTTCAACCTATCTGCCACACCCTTCCCATAAGCAGGATCTGCTTTGGTAAAATGCACGATTTGCCGCTCAATAATTTCTTGCGGAATACCGCGCATCGCACCAGCAAGATTATCCATCAAACGTGCTTTTTCCTGTGCTGACATTAAACGAAATAAATTTCCTGGCTGTGTGTAATCATCATTATTTTCACGATGATTAAAGCGATCGATATTTCCCTGCGTATTTAATGCTGGTTCTTTGACATGAGGATCTTCTTTCGGCCCATGAAACGAATTAGGTTCATAGTAAGCATCTGTTGCATTTTGCGCATCAAAACGCATCGCGCCGTCTAAATGATAATGCGCCACCGGACAACGTGGACGATTCACCGGCAACATTTCGTAGTGCGTACCAATACGATAACGATGTGCATCGGCGTAAGAAAAAATACGCGCTTGCAATACTTTATCAGGTGACCAACTAATACCAGGTACCATATTTGACGGTGAAAATGATGCTTGCTCAACTTCGGCAAAATAATTCTCCGGATTTTTGTTTAATTCTAAAATACCCACATCGATTAATGGAAATTCACCGTGCGGCCAGACTTTGGTTAAATCAAATGGATTAAACGTTGTTTTTTCTGCTTGTGCTTCTGTCATGACTTGTATCTGACAACGCCACTTCGGAAAATCTTTATTTTTAATCGCATGAAATAAATCTTCTTGCGCACTTTCACGATTCTTTCCAATGATTTTTTCAGCTTCCTCATTGGTTAAACATTGAATCCCTTGCATGGTTTTAAAATGAAACTTCACCCAAATACGTTGGTTGTCTTTATTAATTAACGAATACGTATGCGATCCATAACCATTCACATGACGATAACTCGCGGGAATCCCTCGATCAGAAAATAAAATAGTCACTTGATGCAAGCTTTCAGGACTCAACGACCAAAAATCCCACATCGCGGTTGGCGAACGTAAATTAGTTTGTGGGTGACGCTTTTGTGTGTGAATAAAATCAGGGAACTTATACGGGTCGCGAATAAAAAACACTGGCGTATTATTGCCGACCAAATCCCAATTGCCTTCTTCAGTATAAAACTTCAACGCAAATCCACGCACATCGCGCTCGGCATCCGCCGCACCTTTTTCGCCGGCAACTGTTGAAAATCGTAGCAATACCGGCGTTTCTTTACCGATCGCTGAAAAAATCTTAGCTTTGGTGTATGGCGTAATATCATGCGTGACAGTAAACGTACCAAAAGCCGCTGAACCTTTGGCATGCACTACCCGCTCAGGGATACGCTCTCTATTTTGATGCGCTAGCTTTTCCAGCAGTTGATAATCCTGCAACAAGACCTCGCCTCGCGGCCCCACGGTTAATGAATTTTGGTTATCGGCAATCGGGCAACCGGCGGTGGTGGTTAACGTTTTTTTAGACATAAATTCTCTACTCCTGGCATAATCGTGAAACATTTTCCTTTTTTGTGAATAACTGATTATGACGAACATTTTACTCGCTGGCATTCTTTTTATTGTGGGTCTTTGCTTAGGCGGCATAGTATTTCGCTTACTCTCCATTTCCGCTTTGAAAAGCAACAATCAATTATTTCTCGATTTAGCCCAAACCACGTTTGCTAAATTACAAGAATCCGCCAAAGGCGAACTCGAACAAAAACATCAAGCGATTCATCATCTGGTGAATCCCATCAAAGAAACGCTAGAAAAATTCGATAAAAAAATTCAAGAAGTAGAAAAAAATCGTGTGGGCGCTTATGAAGGATTAACGCAACAAGTGCGCTCGCTATTAGAAAGCCAAATTCAATTGCGCTCAGAAACATCGAATCTAGTAAAAGCCTTGCGTACACCACAAGTGCGTGGACGTTGGGGTGAAATTCAATTAAAACGCGTAGTAGAAATTTCCGGCATGCTAGAACATTGTGATTTTCAGCAACAACAAAGTACAGCGACTGAAGCCGGCCATCTACGCCCTGATTTAATTATTCGCTTGCCGAATAATAAAAATATTATCGTTGATGCAAAAACACCCCTGTGGAGTTTTCTCGAAGCATTAGAAACGACGGATGAAGCCATACAAAAAACTAAATTAAAAGATCACGCCAGACACATTCGTGACCACATGCAACTATTAAGCCGAAAATCTTATTGGGAACAATTTTCACCCACGCCAGAATTTGTGGTGTTATTTTTACCTGGCGAAAACTTTTTTAGCGCCGCACTTGAGCAAGACCCAAGCTTAATTGAATTGGGTGTTGAACAAAAAGTCATTCTCGCCACACCCACCACATTAATTGCATTATTAAAAGCAGTCGCTTACGGCTGGCGCCAAGAAACCATCGCTGAAAATGCACAAATCATTAGCACCCTTGGCAAAGAATTATACAAACGCTTAAGCGATATGCGCGATCATTTCTCTAAAGTCGGCGAACGCCTCAATCAAACTGTTGAAAGCTATAATAAAACCATCGCTTCGCTAGAATCACGCGTGCTAGTCACTGCACGCAAATTTGATGAACTACAAATTCAAAGTGATGAAAAATCATTAGAAATGATCGACCCTATTGAATTAATTGCGAGGGAGTAAAAATTACTGCATTGTTTTTAACATTCGTTATTCACCTTACTAAAATGTGTAACCTCAGAGCCACAATAATTTCATTTTCAGAGCACCGACCGCAAGGGAGGTGACAACTGTACTTTAATTTCCAAACAAAACAATTAAGAACTAAGATAATATGATTGCCATAGCTTTAAAACAGGAAAATTTATGCAATTTAATTCTCTCTGGTTACAATTTTATCGCCCACAATGGCCGAGTTTAAAAAACGATACTCAGGCTGATATCGCTATTATCGGCGCGGGTATTTCTGGTATTACAACACTTTATTTTTTGCTCACGCATACCAATAAAAAAATTGTATTGCTGGAAAAAAATCGGGTGGCCAGTGGTGCAAGTGGACATAATGCTGGCTTAGCTAGCGCCGTCATAGAAAAACCCATCAAAGAATTAATAGATACTTTCGGCCTGGAAAAAACACAGCAAGCTTATGCAGAAATTGACCATGGCTGGGAACTGTTGGTTTCCAGCATACAAACAACCAATGCCATAGATAACTTTATTCCCATTCTTGATGTGAAACTCGGTTTAACGTCACTCGAGGTTATTTTACATTCGCTTACGCAAGAAGTATTACAAGATCAATTGGGGCGTGGATGCTGGAGATATCTTGTTTTAGATCATGCTGATATTAAAAATAACATCCCTGAAAAATTTCATAAATACATCGAATTTGTATCGCCACAACAAATACAAACCACATTAAATACGATTGATTCTGGGTATATCGCCGTTGCCATTCGCGCTAACCCTATTAAGGCAGCAAGAGTGAATAGCGCTAAACTGTGCCATCAACTATTGGCTTATTTGCAACAAAAATTTCCGGACAGATTGGCGATCTATGAAAATACTGAAATTTCACAAATTGATTTATATGCTGAAAAAAATGTTTTACATTTTGCCAATGGCTTAATATCTGCCAATGACGTTATTTTATGCACCAATGGCTATACGCATTTTAAAATTATCGATCACGCTACTCAAAAATCGGTAACGAAATTATATGAGGCGATCACTGCTCGCGAAGGTTACATGGGTGCTTATTTAAATAAAAACCCGGGGAGTTACGTACAAGCTTTTTTTGACGATCGCCATATTTATAAAAATGTTCCTTATTTTTATTTGTCACAAATTGATGGAACATTAATCGTCGGTGGGCCAGAATATGACTTACCTAAAAAATATACTGATGACCATATCGAGCAACAAGCCAATGAAAGCCTTGCTGTTGATCAACAACTGTTGCAACAAGCCTTTGGAATAACGCTTGATGCCTTTGATTATTTTTGGCATGGCATCATGGGGTATACCACCAGCGGTTTGCGCTGGGTAGGTAAAAACGCTGAACATCCGCACCTTTGGTATAACTTAGGATGCAACGGCGTAGGGATTGTTTCTGCTTTTTCGAGCGCTGAAAAAATCGCTCGCCTAATGCAAGGAGAAACGCTACCTTCGTCATTATTTGATCCACCTTAGAGAGAACGACCATGATCGACCCAAAACTATTCCGTCAAAACATTGAAGACGTTGCTGCCAATTTAAAAAAACGTGGCTTTACGTTAGATATTGAACAATTTAATCGTTTGGAAGAATCTCGCAAAACAATTCAAACGCGCACACAAGAATTGCAAAATCAGCGCAATACCATTTCTAAAAATATCGGTATTGCCAAAGGCAAAGGTGAAGACACCACGCAATTATTTAAAGATGTTGAAACCTTAGGCGATCAATTAAAACAAGCCGAAAACGAATTGGCGGATGTATTAAAAGCTATTGAAACATTGCAATTACAAACACCGAACATGATTAACCCGGAAGTCCCTGTGGGCAAAGATGAAAACGATAATAAAGAAATTCGTCGTTGGGGTGAGCCGAAAAAATTTACGTTTACGCCGAAAGATCACGTGGATTTGGGCGAACAATTAGGTGGGCTTGATTTTGCGCTCGCCACTAAAATCACCGGTGCACGTTTTGTGGTGATCAAAGGCGCTATCGCTAAATTACATCGCGCCCTCGCGCAATTCATGTTGGATGTGCACACCCAAGAACATGGTTATCAAGAAATTTACGTACCTTACATGGCCAATAAGGAGAGCTTTTTTGGCACCGGGCAATTACCGAAATTCGAACAAGATTTATTTAAAATTGCCGGCGAACAAGCATATTATTTAATCCCTACCGCTGAAGTACCTGTCACCAATATGGCGCGCGATGTTATTTTTGAAGCCAATCAACTGCCATTAAAATTTGTGTGTCATTCACCTTGTTTTCGTAGCGAAGCGGGATCGTACGGTAAAGATACGCGCGGCATGATTCGCCAACATCAATTCGATAAAGTGGAATTGGTGCAATTTTCCGCCCCAGAAAATTCTTACAACGCACATGAAGAATTAACGAGTCACGCCGAAAAAATATTACAAAAATTAAATTTGCCTTATCGTGTGATGTTATTGTGCACAGCAGATACTGGCGCGAGCTCTGCCAAAACGTATGATTTAGAAGTCTGGTTACCTGGCCAACAAAAATATCGCGAAATTTCTTCGTGCAGTAATTTTGAAAGCTTCCAAGCACGCCGCATGCAAGCACGTTTTAGGAATCCCGCCACTGGAAAACCAGAACTCATTCATACATTAAATGGCTCAGGGTTGGCTGTCGGCAGAACGCTTGTCGCTATCTTGGAAAACTACCAAGATGAAAAAGGTCACATCCATTTGCCGGAAGCATTGTGGCCGTATATGAATGGGGTGAAAGTGATCTAGCAAAATTTACTCAATCCATTGAGTAAATTTGCTCAATGGATTGAGTAAAATCAAGCTCTATTGTTTAATCAATGGCCATTGACTAAATTTAGTCAATGCTCACTGACTAAATTTTTAACAAACGCACAACATTAAGCAAATTCACTCGATCCAATGTCATTCCCGCCCCTGTTTTCGCAGGGGATAAACTCCAGCGGGAATCCATTTTTTTGTCATGCCGCACGCCGTAATAAATACGGCGCATGCTTGTTGCGGCATCTGGTAAAATTTTAAACATTTTCCAGACCCCGCAATAAATGCGGGGTGACACGAAAACCACATGGAGCAACAAACTTGACCGCTTGCTTACGCGCGCGGCTCAGATTTTTCACTTCAAACATTGCAATAAACACAACAGCCCTTCACATGCTTCATGCTGCTGCATTCTTAATGTCGCTTGCTCAATAGCAACTACTTTAAAATTACATTGTTGCGCTAATTCACGAATATAATGTTCGCTGTGCGCATAACGGCTATTGTTTTGCAGCACCCATTCTTTATTATGCCTTGCTTTTTCGACAGAGAACAATAAGTAGCCGTTGGATTTTAATGCAGCAAAGCAGCAAGAAAATAATTCTTTAAAATCGCCGAAATAATTAAACGTATCTGAGGCCAGCAACAAATCAAATACTTGATCATATTTTTCTAATGCCTGAATTAAATCTGCTTGAATTAACTCATTATAAATATTTTTTTGTTTAGCCAACGCCAACATTTTTTCCGATAAATCAACGCCGATTAACTTTTCTGCAATATCTGTAAACGCCAAGCCTGACAACCCCGTACCGCAACCTAAATCTATGACCGACAGTTTATTGGTTTTATTGTGTTGGTTAAATAAAGTGCGTAATTGTTGCGGTGTTTTATAGTGCAAAATATCCACCATGTGCTGCTCATAATGTTTAGCATAATGATCAAACAAATCACGCACATAAATTTCGGGTGGTTTGTCGGGCGAATTTTTGCCAGTAATAGCCGCATACAAATAATTGATAATAGAGTGGTTAGGGTCAATTTTTAATACATCTGAAAAAGTATTTTGCGCCAACTCTCGTTTTCCGGCTTTTAAATACGCGATACCTAAATTGCTTAGCGCATCAAGATGATCCTGTTTTAATTTTAATACTTGCTGAAACTGCGCGATAGCTTGCTCAAAATCACCCAGCTCTAAAAAGGCCAACGCATAACTATACAAACCGCCAATGTCATCAGGTTTTAATTGCAAAAAAGCATCGTATTCTTCCAAGGCTTTTTTATATTGGCCTAACTGTAAATAACAGGCGGCTAAATTATTCAGCGCTTCATGATGTTTTGCGTCAATCGTTAAGACAGCTTGGAAACACTCGACCGCCTGAGAAAAATTCTTTTCATACACCAACAACGCACCTAAATTATTCAGCGCATTCATATGGGCCGGATTAATTTCTAATACACGCTCTAAATAGTTTTTCGCTAGCGCAATTTTTTCTTCACTAATCGACAACAACGCCAAATTATACAAAACCTCGGGAAATTCCGGCTCTACCAATAACACTTTCTCATACCATTCTCGCGCCTGAATTAAATCACCTGCACGGTGTGCTTGCAGCGCCAATCTCATTTGTGTTTCAATCACGTCAACTTGCGGCATAGATTACTCTTACGATGACAGATAAATTTAAAATTTTATTTTTTCTCATTTTACTTATACTCATTTGGGGTGTTGGTTGGCCGATTATTACTATCGGATTGCCTTACTGCCCTGCTATTTGGTATAGCGCATTACGTTTGATTATTGGCGCTGTTATTATTTTTATCGCCATGGCGGTTTCAGGAAATTTAACAATACCCAGCAAACGCGATCTACCTTTTATTTTCAGCATTGGTTTTTTGCAAATGGGCGTCTTTGTACTGTTAATTACCCTAGGTTTGCAATATGTACCACCAGGGCGCTCAGCCATTCTTGCTTATACATCACCATTTTTTGTCACGCCCATCGCCGTGTTTTTTTTCAAAGAAACGTTATCGCCTTTAAAAATTATTGGTCTTTTACTTGGCATTACCGGCATTGTATTACTGTTTAGTCCCTGGCAATTTAATTGGCACGATCCACACACATTACTAGGCAATGGGTTATTAATTTTATCTTCTTTAGTCTGGTCTATCGTGATGTTACACACACGTTACGGCAAATGGCACAGCTCGCCCACCGCATTATTACCTTGGCAAGCATTAATCAGCCCCTTACCAAGTTTGATAGCGGCATTATTATTAGCTCCACATCCAGTCATTCAATTTACTAACACTTTTTGGTTTAGCATGCTTTATACCGCTATTTTATCAACACCTGTTGCGTATTGGTTAGTGACGATGGTGAGCCGCTCGCTGCCAGTCATCACAACATCACTCGCTTTATTAGCTATTCCTGTGGCCGGCTTACTCTCTTCCGTGGTGATGGTGCACGAAGCGCTCAACCTTTCAATTTTATTGTCTTTAGGTTTAATTATTGCGGGATTAGTTTGTATATCAATTCCATCGCGTGCGCACGATGACTAAGGCGATTTTTTTCTTCTTTATTTAATTCTGCGGCACTGCAACGGTGGGTTGGCACATAAAAAACAGGATCGTAACCAAAACCATTTTCACCTTGTGGTTTCAATAATATTTTCCCTTCCCAAACTCCCTGCGCAATAATTGGTAGCGGATCATTAGCATGGCGCATATAAACTAAAACACATATAAACCGCGCGCTTCTTTTTTCTTCAGGCACATTTTCTAAATTAGTTAATAATTTTTGTATGCATGCTTGCGCGCTCGCTTTTTCACCCGCATACCGCGCGGAATAAACACCCGGCTCGCCATTGAGCGCATCGACAATCAACCCAGAGTCATCTGAAAGTGCCGGCAATTTTGCATGATGTGCCGCATGACGCGCTTTGATTAATGCGTTTTCAACAAAGGTGTTTGCTGTTTCGGGAATTTCTGCGATAGAAAAATGATTTTGCGGAATTAATTCCCAATGCAATGCTTGTGATAAATGTGCAAATTCGTTGAGTTTGCCAGGATTATTTGAAGCTAAGACAATTTTTTGCGTACGCATTAAATTAATTCGCCTTCAAAAACAGTTACCGCAGGACCTGTCATTAAAATCGATGATTTTTCATCCGGCCACACAATTTTTAATACGCCACCTGGCAACTCTACCATTACTTTGCGATCCAATAATCCTTGCACGCATCCGGCAACCACAGCAGCGACCGCACCACTACCACATGCTTGTGTTTCACCCGCACCACGCTCGTACACCCGTAATTTAATTTTATTTTTATGAATGATCTGCATAAATCCCACATTCACGCCCTCAGGAAAATAGGCGGCTTCATTCATTAATTTACCTATTGGCGCAATATCCATACCGTCTAATTCTCTCACGACAGTCACCGCATGTGGATTACCTAAAGAAAGCGAAACAAATTCTAATTCGTGTAACGTATGTTTATTAATTTGTTGTGGTAAACCCATATCAACCGTAATATTTTCATCATCAAGAATATCGACGACTAACGTGGTATTTTTCGTCGCTAACACTAATTTATTTTTATGCGTTAATTTTTTATCCCGCAAAAATTTTGCTAAACAACGTGCGCCATTACCACATTGGCCAGACTCTGAACCATTCGCATTGAAAATACGATAATTAAAATCTACATTAGGCTTGGAAGACGCTTCTGCAATTAAGACTTGATCACAACCAATGCCGCGATGACGATCAACAATCGCGCAAATCCATGATCGCGAAACAGGTAACGCTTGAGTAACACCATCCAACACGACAAAATCATTACCTAACCCATGCATTTTGGTAAATTTTATTCGGGAAGACATCGCTCACCTGCCATTAATTGTTCCATTGTCTCTCGCGCTCGAATTAAATAATGGGTGTTGCCATCGACCATCACTTCAGCAACACGCAAGCGTGAATTATAAGACGAGCTCATGGAAAATCCATACGCGCCCGTCATGGTGACAGCCAATAAATCATTCGCCTGAAGTGCCAAATGAATATCATGCGCTAAAAAATCGCTGCTTTCACACACGGGCCCTACAACGTCATAACATTCCATCGGCACAGAATTTTTTTCCAAGGAAATAATGTCGTGCGTAGCGCCATATAATGCCGGGCGCATAAAATCATTCATACCCGCATCCACAATCGCAAAATTTTTGTGCGCGGTTTTTTTCAACGATAATACGCGCGTTAACAAAATACCCGCAGACGCCACAATCGCTCGCCCAGGTGACAATAATAATTTAATACGATGCTTCTCAAGCAAGGCAATCAATGCCTGCGCATAATTTTTCACCGCCATATTTTTATCTTGCGATGAATAGCACACGCCCAACCCACCACCCATATCAATATGTTTGATATCAATATGAAGCGCTTTTAACGCGTCGACTAACTCCAGCAATTTTTGCAAGGCTTGCGTAAACGGCACAATGTCATTAATTTGCGAGCCAATGTGGCACGCAATCCCTGTAATTTTAATATGTTTTAATTGATTGGCTTGTTGATAAAACGATAACGCTTCGCTGCAATCAAGCCCAAATTTATTGTCTTTTAACCCAGTGGTAATATACGGATGCGTAGTAACGGCAATATTAGGATTCATGCGCAACGAAATATTCGCGAAGCAATTTAATTTTTCTGCGCAAGCGTTTAATAAGGCTAACTCTTCCCATGATTCTACATTAAAACATTCAATATTTAATTTTAACGCGCGCTCTATTTCATGTGGTTGTTTACCCACGCCAGAAAAAATAATTTTTTGTGGATTGCCACCGGCAGCAATCACACGTTCAAGTTCGCCGACTGACACAATATCAAAGCCAGAACCTAATCGTGCTAAAAGATTTAACACCGCTAAATTACTATTGGCTTTGACGGCGTAATAAATATGATGCGGATAATTACTACATGCTTGATCAAACTCGCGCCAATTTTTTTCTAGCACTTGGCGCGAATAAACATATAAAGGCGAACCATATTGTTCGGCGAGTTTTTTTAATGTAGGGATCGCGAAAAAAGATAAGTTCATGTGTGTGAGACGGTTGTTTGTGTTGCAGGCGCTGCGGGTTTGGGCAAATATAAAGGCCCAGATTGGCCGCATGCGGTAAGACCGCTAAGCAATGCCATCGTAATAAACAAAGTAATACATTTTCTCATGCAAACCCTCGCGCTAAAGCTAATTTTTTCATGTTATCATGATTTTTCTAACAATGAGGAATCCATGTACGTACTTGGTATCGAAACATCCTGCGACGAAACAGGGTTGGCAATTTATGACAGCCAAACTCATCAGCTCCAGCATGTATTACACAGTCAACAACACCAACGCTATGGTGGTGTGGTGCCCGAACTCGCATCGCGCGATCATATTTTGCGCATTGGCGCATTATTAAAAGAGTTATTACAAAAAACAGCGTTATCCCTAAAAGATATTAATGGCATTGCTTATACCGCAGGCCCCGGATTAATTGGCGCATTATTAGTTGGCTCGGGATTTGCAAAAAGTTTGGGATTAGCGCTCGATACACCGACCATTGCCATTCATCATATGGAAGGTCACTTACTCACGCCTTTGTTGGAACAAGATCCACCGCATTTTCCTTTTTTAGCATTATTAGTTTCCGGCGGTCACACACAAATTGTGCACGTTAAAGCCTTAGGACAATACGATATTTTAGGTGAAACATTAGACGACGCGGCTGGTGAAGCATTCGATAAAGTCGCTAAATTAATCGGGCTCGATTATCCTGGTGGTCCTGCATTAGCAAATCTAGCACTGCATGGTGATCACAAACGTTTTCATTTTCCACGCCCCATGTTAAACCGACCTGGACTTGATTTTAGTTTTAGCGGATTAAAAACCAGCGTACTCCATTTATATCAATCACTTGAGGCGCCTGATGAAAAAACCAAAGCGGATATCGCGTGTGCTTTTCAAGATGCGGTCATCGATACTTTGGTTGCAAAATGCAAACGCGCGTTGGAAGAAACACAAATTACACAATTGGTTGTTGCTGGTGGCGTGAGCGCCAACACTCATTTACGCACACAGTTAAACGCATTGTTACATCGACATCACGGCAAAGTGTATTTCCCTCGCCCTGAATTTTGTATGGATAATGGCGCAATGATTGCATTCGCTGGATTTTTACGCTTACAAGCAGGCATGAAAGATAGTGATTTACGCATTCAAGCGAAAGCGCGATGGGAGATGGATCAAATATAAAATTAACCCCTATAGAGGTTAATATTTACTTTACCCCCTATAGGGGTTATTGTACAATTTAACCTCTATAAGCAATATTTTTTATTGGAGCAAACAAATGCTTATTCATTCGCCCAAAGAGCTCGCCCTGTTTATAAGCACTCAGCGCAAAAAGCACAAAAAAAGCCAAGCGCTAATTGGCAATTCAGTGGGATTAAAGCAAACCACTGTTTCTGCATTTGAAAACAAACCTGAAAGCACTCAATTAGAAACACTATTTAAAATACTCTCGGCTGCTAATTTGGACTTAAGAATTTCACCTAAAAATGAAACGCCTGCGGACAAAAACAAATGGAAAAAAGAGTGGTAACCATGAAAAATAAAAATCGAGTTCTCAGCGTCTTAATGAATGGCATTTTAGTAGGTCACTTAGAGAAAAAAAATAACACGGGTTTTATATTCACCTATCATCAGGGTTGGCTAGACACACCAGGTGCTCGCCCTATTTCCCTATCATTGCCATTACTACATCAACCCTTTACAGGAGATGTTGTCTATAATTTTTTTGATAATCTACTTCCAGACAGCCCTCAGATAAGAGCACGCATTCAAACCGCGTTTCAAACACCGACCAATCAAGCATTTGACCTGCTCGCCAGCATTGGAAAAGATTGTATCGGAGCGGTACAGATTATTGATGGCCCCATATCCATTTTCAAAAAGCAGATCAATTACAAATCGCTCGATGAAAAAGAAATCGCTTCTTTATTAAGCGGCTATCAAGAATATCCTCTTGGTATGACCAATGCTTCTGATGACTTTAGGGTATCAATTGCGGGTGCACAAACAAAAGCTGCTTTTTTATACCATAAAAAAACCTGGAACAGGCCATTAGGAACAACTCCTACCAGTCATATATTCAAGTTGCCTATTGGCTATATTCAACACCAACACATTGACCTCAGTGATAGCTGTGAAAACGAATGGTTGTGCTCACAAATTGCGCAAGCATTTGGTTTACCTGTAGCCAAGTCTGAAATTTTACATTTCGACCAGGTAAAAGCATTAGTTGTTGAAAGGTTTGATCGTAAATTATCCAGTGATAAGACGTGGTTAATGAGATTGCCTCAAGAAGATATATGTCAAGCACTGGGTATTTCTTCTCACTTAAAGTATCAATCAGATGGCGGACCGGACATACGGATTATTATGCGTTTATTGTTAGGCTCTGCAAATCCAACCAAAGATCGAGATACTTTTTTCCGTTCTCAAATTTTGTTTTGGTTGCTCGCCGCCATTGACGGTCATGCAAAAAATTTTAGCTTATTTATTGAACCCGAAGGCAAATATCGATTAACGCCACTATATGACATTTTGTCTGCGCACCCTTTAATAGCAAAAAAACAATTGCAGAGGCAGAAAATAAAAATGGCTATGGCACTGAAAGGAAAAAATAATCATTACCATTGGCATAACGTGCAACGTAGATTTTTTTTGGATACAGCTAAAGCGGCAAATTATTCATCAAAAAAGGCTGAACAACTACTTGATGAAATGTTAGAACAAATGGATTCTGTTATTGAAGCAGTATCGACTCAATTACCAAAAAAATTCCCTACTCACATTGCGGAAGCAATTTTTGACGGCATGCGTTTGACAAAACGTAAGCTGACAACCTAAAAAGGTTTCACCACCGTCAAAATAACAATCAACACTAACACTACCGTCGGATATTCATTCAACCAACGATAAAACACGTGCGAATGTTTATTTTGATTTTTGGCAAACACTTTGCGCAAATGCCCACAATAGAAATGAAAACCAATAAGTGTTGCAACTAAAAATAATTTGATGTGCATCCAATAACTTTGTAAATAAAATGGCATATAGCCCAGCAACAACCAAATCCCAAACACCAGCGTCATCACCATGCCTGGCATCATGATGCCGTAATATAATTTTCGCTCCATGATTTTAAAACGTTCGAGACTAACTTGATCTGTGCTCATGGCGTGATAGACAAATAATCGTGGCAAATAAAATAAAGCGCTAAACCAGGTGATCAGAGAAATAATGTGTAACGCTTTAATCCAAAGCATGAAAAAATACCGCCTTCTGCTACATTTGTCACCCCGCATTTATTGCGGGGTCTGGCAAACATTTTAAATTTTACCGGATGCCGCAACGAGTGCGGCATGACACATTAAAAAAATTATGCCTCTTCTAAACGTTC
The DNA here is from genome assembly GCA_963712965.1 of uncultured Pseudomonadota bacterium. Lineage (GTDB taxonomy): Bacteria > Pseudomonadota > Gammaproteobacteria > DASZBR01 > DASZBR01 > CAVQJZ01. The sequence continues at coordinate 144,111 of CAVQJZ010000007.1, forward strand.
TAAAATACCATCAAGAATCTCGAGATTTTGATAATGAATCACTAATTTTCCGCGGCCTTTGCTGGTATGTTCTAATTTTACTTGTGTACCTAAACGATCGGAAAGACGTTGTTCGAGTTTTAAAATATCAGGATCGGCAGTAGGCGATTTTTTGTGCGTGGCTAATGTTTGTTGCCAATGTTTTACCAAATGCTCGGTTTGACGCACGGAAAGATTTTTATCCACCACCATTTGCGCGGCTTTAGTTTGATCATTTGACGTTAACGCCAATAATACTTTGGCATGTCCCTGGCTTAATAAATTATCTTGAATTAATTTTTTCACGGGCGCGGGCAATTCTAATAAACGAATTAAATTAGTGACTGTTGCGCGCGATTTACCGACAGCATCGCCAACTTGTTGCTGCGTTAAAGAAAACTCTTCTAATAATCGTTGCAACGCAATGGCTTCTTCAATGGGATTTAAATCTTCGCGCTGAATATTTTCAATTAACGCCATCGCAATAGCCGCTTCATCTTTCACATCGCGAATTAATACAGGCACATCTGACAAACCGGCTAATTGTGCAGCACGCCAACGACGCTCACCGGCAATAATTTCATAACGACCATTGGTCACTGAACGCACAACAATCGGTTGAATAATGCCTTGCGCACGAATAGAGTCGGCTAATTCTTGCAAGGATTCTTTGGCAATTTCTTGACGTGGTTGATATTTACCCGTTTGCAATTGATCAATGGATAACTGTGTTAACTTGCCGTTCACGGGAGAATTTTTTTCTGACGTTGGCGCACCACCACTTAATAACGAATCTAATCCACGGCCTAATCCACGCTTCATGCTGCTACTTCCACTGTTTGAGTTGAAAAACTTTGTTCCCGTCTTTTAGCTAATTCACTGGCTAACGCCGCATACGCTTGCGCACCTGGTGATTGTTTGTCGTATAACACACCTGGCATACCATGACTGGGCGCTTCAGCTAATCGCACATTACGTGGAATAGAAGTTTCATACACTTTATCACCAAAATGTGTGGTTAATTGTTCAGAAACTTGTAGCGCTAGCGACGTACGACCATCAAACATCGTGCGCAACAAACCTTCAATATGTAATTTTTTATTCACGCTCTGACTAATTTTTTCGACGGTATTTAATAAGCTGGTTAATCCTTCCAAAGCATAATATTCACATTGAACAGGAATCAACACAGAATCCGATGCGACTAACGCATTAATCGTCAACATATTAAGCGAGGGCGGACAATCAATTAAAATAAAATCAAAACGCCCGCGTACTTGACTGATAATTTTGAGTAATCGATGTTCGCGCAATGGCGATTGCAATAAACTAACTTCGGCTTCGGTTAAATCCCCATTGGCGGGTAATACTTCAAATCCCCATTGGCTGTGTTGCAAGACAGCTGTTAATTCAGCGCGATCTAATAATAAATCATTGATACTATGATCGAGTTGATTTTTATTAATGCCGCATCCCATGGTGGCATTACCTTGTGGATCTAAATCAATGAGCAATACTTGATAATGTTGTGCACTTAACGCGGCGGCTAAATTAACACACGTAGTGGTTTTTCCCACCCCGCCTTTTTGATTGGTAATCGCAATCACTTTTCCCATACGCTAGGTTAGGCCTACTTCAATTAAATGACGCTCCGCATCTAACGCAGGAATTTCCAAACGATGTGCGCCAACAATGGAAAATCCTTCAGGCAAATCTTCTAATTCAATTAAAGGATACACGCCTTTCATGGCTAAAAATCTCCCTTGAGGTTTGGCAAATTTTTTCGATGAGATTAAAAATTCACGCAACGTTGAAAACGCACGACAAATAACAGTATCAAAGGGTTCATGTGTCAATTCTTCAACACGTTGATGCACTATTTTAACATTCGTTAAATGTAACGCATGCACAGCCTGCACTAGAAAACGCGTTTTTTTCTGATTGCTGTCGACTAACACAAATTGTTTGTCAGGAAAAATTAATGCTAACGGAATACCGGGTAATCCAGCGCCTGTGCCCACATCTAAAATGATATTGCCTTTGATAAAAGACGCGATACTTAAACTATCTAATAAATGACGAACCACCATCGCATCCAAATCACGAATCGCCGTTAAATTATACGCACGATTCCATTTGGAAATTAATTCAATAAAATTAATTAAGGCATGCTCCACTTTCGCGGGTTGCGGTTGATTTAATTTATGCAGACCTTGGTGTAACAAATCCAATAATTCAATGCGAGACATAATATATCATTACCTTATCACTACGTTTATTAGCAAAAACTTTCACCGGTTCGTACGGCAATTGTGCCACCATTTGTTTGAAAGTGGTATTAGCATTATGATCCACACGAATGGCTAACCAATCGTACCCATGAAAGTGTTTTGTTTTCAATGGTGTAAGATCAAATACTGCACGCGCTTCACGCCAGTGATTAGCATAAAACAATACTTCAGGACTATTACTATAGACAGGTGCGTTTTCTGCATGCTGTGCTAGCCAATCCCCGCCATCGCGCAAATACGCTTTAGAAACACCGGCAGGCATAACCACAAAATAACTCATCACCACCAAACCCAATACCAATAAATAACGTCCCCAACGTGGCCAATGTAACAACCAATACTCCAGCGCAAGCGGTGCCCACAAGAGCAACAAAAAACAACCCGGCACTAAATAACGCGAGGCTAAAAAATAATCTTGCGAAAGAAAAATAATAGGGATCAAAAATGTTAATCCCATCACGGCGATCAAAACATATTTGCGATCAGTGTCTAATGGCAATGGTAAATGCGCCAACGCATAAATGACCAAAATTAAATAAGGCAGTCCCAAAACACCCACAACATTATTAATTAAAAACCCCACTAAACCAGAAAATAAAAACACGCCCGCACTTTCACCAATCGAATTCACTAATACTGTTTGCTGTAATTGTTGCGCGACTTGATTAAATTTGTTCACTGTCATCATGAGCCCATCACGAAACTCGCCAGCGATTTCATTCAAACGACCCAATTGATTGAGACTGTGATGATGACCAAATAACAACCACAGCAATAAACCCAACACAGATACCCAAATTAAACTACCCACTTGCACAACTTGCCAACATCGTTTCGACCAAGCAAGCGATTGTTGCAACAATAAAAAAAATGGCGCGAACAAACAAAGAATGGCGCCTTCCATACGAAATAATGTTCCCATCATTAATAAAAGACCAAAACACCACGCGCGCCACCACGAAGGGTTACGCATATAACATAATAATTGCCAACAAGAGAGCAACATCAGCGCCCAATAAACCGGATCACGAATAACAAAAATGCGGTGTTTATTCAGTTCTGTAAACAACAACATAACTAAAATACCGCACCACAAAACAGAACGAGCAACACCACATTCTTGAAGAATTAAAAGATAGGCAACGATAGCCAACGAAATAAAAAATGTATTAATCGCATAGGCGCTATTGAGCAAACTTAAATGCGTTAACTGATGCAACCATGCGATACACAAAGAATAAAATGGCCAGGGATAAAGTAATTTGGCTTGTGCTAATCCTTCATGCAAATAGGTTTTTGCGACTAATAGATAAAGAATTCCATCAAGATTAATAGGTTCATGGTGTGCCAAAAGATTGACTAACGAGATGGCAATGCTCAACAAAAAAGCCCACAAAAGTAAGCGCTTTTGTGGGCGCATGATGCTATCCACCAAGGCTCTTGTTAATCATGATCTGCTGACTACCCAACGTTGCAGTCGCCATACCATTGGCCTGCATTTGTATCATCGACATCGTAGCTAGCAATCGTTCATTGGTCATCTGCATTTGCAACATTTGTTGTTGCATTTCTGCTAAGACATACAATGTTTCACGTTGTAACACAGCAGGCGACGCATTATTCATCGCTTGATACCACGCTGTATTTCCCACACGGCGATTAATCATAAATTTTTCTAATTGCAAAAGACTCGCATCAGCCACAGGCTTTTCAGTTCCATCGGTAGGCAATGTCGTCATACCTGCTTGTGTGCCCAAACCTTTGGTGATACTTCGTTCTTGCGCCAAGTAATTTAAATTGCTGATCGCTAATGATTGAGCCGCAACAATGGCACGCTTTGCTAAAAGAAATTGCTGCACATTAGGGCGTGATAATTGCTGATTACGTGTTGTTGTATCGCTACTTAATGCAAGCGTTGGTAATGGTTGTGCCATACCGGATAAAAATGACATTAAATTATTCACTGCTGTTTGCTGTGTACTATCGTAACCATCGCTACCTAATAAAGTGTCCACATCAAATGCCGAATTATCAACCACCGGACAATTTTGTCCTTGGCAAGGAATAGCTGTGTCAGTACCTGGCACAGACAACAAGGCTTGTCCAAAAAATAAACTGCTTGGTGATAACAATCTCGTAATATTACTCAACGTCAATTTCGCTGCAGCGCCTACTGTATTTTGATCGGCGGTAATTTTTTGCAAATTAAGCGCCATGGTTACATCTGTTTTATAACCACCCACACTTGTCACACTCGCTTTTTCTAACTGGTAAAAGAAATCAGCGTAATTAACAAGTTGCGCGAGATTGGCACCAATCCAAGGCAAATAAGGCAAAAAATTATAGGCATTCACTTCTGCGGTAGGAACAGCTGCTGTACCTGCTGCAGGTAAATTATAAGGCCAAACTAAATTAGGATAACCTGGCGCTGGTACTGTTGGCGCAGCTGCCACATTTCGTGGCGGTGGTGCATATGCGGTGTCAGCAAAACTTGTGCTAACAGCAAACAAACTTGCCAATAATAATCCCTTTGAAAATAAGTGTTTCATAAAAGCTCCTTGGCTATGCTATTAGCGAAAAATATTAATTGAAGAATCCGATGAATTTTTTTGATTGCTGTTATTAGGATTTGCTGGCAAATAAATATTGGGTGGTGTGCTCGCTTGATTTTGATTCGTTGTAGTCGTAGCAGGCACATTCGCACTAGAAGTATTGGATTGATTTGGTGGCATTTGTTGTTGTGTCGATGGCGCTGGTGTTGGAGGCACGGGTGCCGCTGGTGCAGCAGGCAATGTTTTTGTGGGAATACCACTTCGATTATTAATCGTCGGTGCTTGGGGTTGTGGATAATTACGGTTAAATTGATCGGCGGCACTGGCGTTTGATTTATTCAGCAACTGCTGCATGTGATCCGTATACGGGTTAACGTTTTTATTTTCTTGTGCCCAAGCAAAAACACAAAAAAACAATAACCCACCTGCTATAAAAATATATTTACGCATGTTCTTCTCCCTCTAATGCTTTCATGACCAATCCAAAACGCGCTGCTGAAAAAACGCGACTTAATAAACGCAATCGTTCAAACACAATATTGCGACGCAAAAATAAACCCGCGGCATCATCTGGGCTTTCAGAAATTTCTTCGGCGTGAATTAATAATTTTGATGCGGATCCAGGATGCGCGGTATCAATTGCTTGCAATAATCGGAGCACACGCGATGTTTTGACATGACAGGCGATACGAATAAATAATTGTTGCTGACCTAACTGCGATAAATCAATAGAACTAATATCATCTAATTCTTTGCCTAATGCTTGTAATACATTTTCAACGCTAGCTTGACCATCGAACGTCCAACGTTCAACACCTTCCATAAATATCACCACACGATAAACGGATTTATCTTGATATTCGTGCCAAAACTTGTGCACTGCTTCACGACTAAAATCTGGCATACATTTTGAGACCTATGCGAAAGTGAACTATCCACCTGAGTATAGTAAATGTCCTTTCGTTGTCAATTTATTATACCTTTAATCAACATGGCGCTTTGTCATTGATGTGCTATGCTTATCTACCATGGATTTTTATTTTTTATCAGCGGGTGTTTATGGGAATAAAATCAGGCACTAAAAAGTTTTTCAAACCTCTCGTAGATGTCCCTTCATGGATTGGCTTTGGTCAATTAAAAGAACGTACCGGCTATATTGCCAGCGTTATCAAAAATATTTTTACTATAGACAAACCTTCTGAGTCCAAAGAAACATTTGACGAAGCCGCAAAAAGACTTCATCTAGATGAAGCTACACTTTCAAGAAGACAGAAAGGGTTTCAACGTCTTGTAATAATTTATCTCGTGCTAAGCCTCACTATAACTACCTATCTAATTTACTCATTGTGGCAATCTGCTTGGCTTGCGAGCATGGCATCTTTTGGAATTTTAGCAGTCCTGCTGGGACAATTGTTTCGATATCACTTTTGGTTATTCCAACTTCGTCAACGTCGATTAGGTTGCACTTTTCGTGAGTGGCTCAATGGTTTGGTAGGTAGGGCAAAATGAAACGCTTATTAGTTCTATTATTCACCGTATTTTTTTCGCCTTTAGTATTGGCGCAATCTATTGGCTCAATTGGAAACCTGAGCCTTACACCACCGCCAGGCGATGTGTCTGTTGCATTTTTGAGCAATATATTTGGCTCTGTCGACGGCGTTCTTCATGGTTCTGGCAGCCAATTACTCGGCAACATGTTTGGCGTATTTAATGCCGCCGTACTTTTTTTGGGTGGCCTTGTCATACTTTACACACTGCTTATTTCTACTTTAAACACAGCGCACGAGGGTGAAGTATTAGGAAAAGATTGGTCTTCCATTTGGGTACCTCTGAAAATGGTTACGGGTATCGCATTACTAATTCCTAAAGCAAGCGGCTATTCATTCATTCAGATATTTATGATGTGGGTAGCAGTAATGGGCATCGGTGCTGCGGACAGCATGTGGAATGTTGCGGTGAACTACCTCTCTCAGGGTGGCTCTCTCATACAACAAAATCAACCTGTTCCTGCTTCACTGTTGACGAATTCTGGCACTGTTTTTAAATCACTCGCTTGCACTTTCACACTGCAAAACCAATTGAAACAATACCGCAATGATCAAATTAGTAATGGCGTTCAACCAATTGCTGTTGTACCCGATTTTTATCAAGCAATCCTAACTGCACTAAATACAAACGGAAGCTCTGGATTAGTACAATTCCCGCCAAGCACACTACCGGCACCTTACGATAAGCTTGCTGGCGCCTGTGGTTCAGTTTCTTGGACGGCAGCATCAGCGAAAGTACTTCCTTACTATGTATTCGACGATAACCATCGGATGTTACCTCAATACCACTACATGAGTGCTGCCTACAACAGCGCGAAGAAACAAGCTGTCTCTGAAATAATCACTAACCTCGTGCCTGGCGCCATATTAGCTGCCGCTAATTACGATCGCAGCAAATTACCGCTTGGTAAAATGTTGTCAACGAGCCCATTGCAATGGGGATGGGATGATAACAAACCATACATTCTGCCTGGATCACTTTTAAGCGATTCAGCATCGAGCTATATGGCAATCATGTCACCCGTTGTACGCACACTCACAGCTTCCAGCAGTAGCTCCATTTATAATACCAAAGACTTAGCAAACAGTAAGGACCAGGGCTGGGCGTTGGCTTCTACTTACTATTACGATATTACTCAAGCAAATACCTATGCCACCAGCGCATGGAGTTCAGCCGCTGACTTTACAGCGACTGGCCCATCAAATGATTTAAGTAATTCGTCAATTATTACCAGCGTACTTCCGGCGAATAGTGCTTACGTTGGAAACATTAATACGATGGTAAATGGCAACGCTAATTATGCGATACCTTCTTATCTTACTCAGGCAACCTCGTATGGCCAGCAACTTACTTATGGAAGAGTAACTCCTGTCAACAGTTATCGGGATGCGTTGGGCGGTGGTGATAGCGGAGAAATAGTTGCCGCTCTGTTGAGCGCGGTCAGCCAAGGGATGACTGAAGTATTTGAAGGGTTTTGGAATTTAGAAAATGCGCAAGGGACAAATGAAGATCCTGTTATCTCCGTAGCAAGATTGGGCGCTGGCTTGGTCAGTCAGTCAGTCACATGGATGATCACCATTTCCGGCATCGTATTTGATATTACTTTTGCAATGGGCGCATTTTTTGGCACTACTTTTTCATCTGCGATGCTCGCTTTGATCACACCATTAACTTCTGCACTAACACCTATATTCGTTCTGCTTTTGACAACTGGAATAACGTTAGCTTTTTACCTCCCTCTTATACCTTTTATCTTATTCACCTTCGGTGTAGTGGGTTGGTTTATCACAGTAATTGAAGCGATGTGCGCTGCTCCGCTTGTAGCACTCGGAATAACTCATCCTGGCGGGCATCCGATTTTGGGTAAGGCTGATCCCGCGGTATTATTGCTCGTCAACGTATTTATTCGACCAACACTGATGATCATCGGCCTTCTGGTTGGAATGATGCTAAGTTATGTGAGCGTATGGCTTCTCAATAAAGGGTTTTTTCATATTATTTCTTCGAGCGTGTGGCCAGTACTAGGAGGTCTTTCATTTTGGTTTGCCTGGGTAGGAGTTTTAATTGTCTATACAGCTGTCATCGTGCAACTAATGCATAAAAGTTTTTCGCTCACCTACGTTATACCAGATCAAGTATTCAAATGGATCGGTACCAATATTCAAGGCATGGGTGGTGAAGAACAAGCAGAACAAGCAATTGCTGGCAGCGTCCACAAAGCAGCTGAAGGCGCTGCTTCTGCTGTAGGCACAGCAACGAAAGGCATGGGTGAAGCAGGCGAAAAAGTCGGCGGCGCAGTCCATAGCGCAGCAGGAAAAGCTGTGAGCACAGTACAAAAAGGTGCCCAAACTGCTATCAGCGCTGTTGGCAGTGTAGCGGGGAGTGCTGGTGGTGGCGGTGGTGGTGGCGGCGGCGGTGCCGTTGGTGGTGTCACCAAAGCCGGCAGCGGAGTAATCCAAGGCGCCAACGTCATGGATGCTGAGAAGAAATAGGAGTAAGACACAGATGATAAATCACAGAGATTTTGAATCATTACTTGACGCCATCAATGATGGATCTTCAACAGCCATCAAACGATTTGTTCAGTACATGTACTATCATCATCAGGCAATCGATAATGCGACTTATCAGCAACATCAAAAAATAGCTTTCGATTATTTTTCTGAAAAAGCACGCGAGGGCAACCCGATTGCTCAAGCGTGTTTGACTATCCTTTATCTGAGTGATTTTGGTGATCCTACCATTGCAGCAACCAAAGCGTTCGAGTGGGCACGCCGCTCAGCAGCATCAGGCAACACTGATGGCGAAAGTTTATTGGGATATCTTTATCTCGACGGCATTGGTATTACACAAAATTACACCCACGCAATGGAATGGCTACAAAAAGCCGCTGAAAAAAACCATTCAACTGCTATAAATAACATAGGCGTAATTTATGAAAACGGCCTTGGCGTAACTAAAAACTTAAAAGAAGCTCTCAAATGGTATCGCAAAAGCGCTGAACAAGATGACGCAGTTGCCGAGCAAAACTTGGGTCGTTGTTACAGTCAAGGTATTGGTGTTACACAAGATTTCACTGCTGCTATCCAATGGTATGAACGCGCAATAGAAAAAGGCCACCCTTCTGCACTAAACAATTTAGGATTTATGTATGAAAACGGATATGGCGTCGAAGTCAATCTTAGAAAAGCCATCGAATATTATTTAAAAGCGGCTAAAGCTTTCAAACCAATTGCATTGGCTAATCTTGAACGTTTGAGAAAAAATGGTCACGAAAAATTGATCGAAGAATTAAGCTAACCCTGCATCTTTATCAGCATTTTTTGCACTCGCTAATAATAATTTATAATCGCGTTGTGAAATAATGCCTTCTTTAAATCTTCTTTCAGCATCGACTTCCATCGGCTGACCACGTTCTTTTAATAAACGCCGAGTAACTGCTGTCACCTCATCCAAATCTGCTTCTAATAAAACATCACGCGTCTTATCATCAAAAATTAAATACTCACGTAACGCTACACGTTTGCCATCTACCGTCGGCACTAATTTTTGCCAAATGGCTAAACGAATCGTTTCTAAAATATCGATCGTTCGACCATGACGTTCTTCCGCTGGAAATGTCGTCACCAAACGACGCACGGCTTCTGCTACACCATTACTGTGTAGCGTGGTGTAAACCGGATGGCCGGTTAATGCTGCTTCTAATACAGCGCTCATGGTTTCTTGATCACGCGCTTCACCCACTAAAATTAATCGCGGTTTACGACGCAGTGCGTTGCGTACCCCAGCAGCAAATGAAGGTAAATGACGAGGAATTTCGGTTTGACTGACAATCGAATTTGGCATTTGAATTCCGTCGTACACAAATTCAATTGGCGCTTCATAGGTTAATACTTTGCGATGACTCTCATTATTTTCCACCAAATTACGAATAATCGATGCGAGCAATGTACTTTTACCTGAGCCTGTTGCACCAGTGATGTAAACCACACCTTGATAAGGAGCAACTGCTGCCAAAATATCTGGCGGCAAATCCATTTCTTCTAAATGGGGTGGCATACTCGGAATAGTACGCAATGTAATTTGAATTGCATCATGCCCTTCCACCATACAACCTGTGGCATTCACACGATAACGAAAACGTTCGCCACGACTTGGGCGAACTTCATAATGCGTATCGACATCCACGCCATTTAAAATTTGCGCGGTACCATTTGGGCCATAAATAGCATTTAATACTTCGCCTACTTCGGTATTGGATAATTTACGATGCGTAATTCGATGCAACCTGCCATAAATTTCTGCATAAATTGGCTCGCCGGTTTGCAATGTAATATCAGACGCACCTAATTGTTGTGTAAATGCCAACATGCGATCTGTTTCTGCAGGCGTGAAACGCAAAGGCTCATTCGACAATAAATAATTTTCATTTAATTCACTGACCTTGCTCATTGTTGTTCCGTCCGTAACGCAGGATTCCATTGTTGGCTATTGGATTGCAATGCAGGCAATGCGGTAATACGCAGTATTTGATCGTTAATATTTAAGCTTGATCCGCCACCTGTCACACCTAAGTTCGTTTTAGCAACAAACGGCGCGCTGACCATATTTTGTGCGCGCAAATTACGATAGAGCAACATGCCGTTATAATCTCTTTCTAAACGCGAAAGATTTTGCGCATAAATTTCATTTGCTTGTTGAATCCCTTCTTTCCAACCTTTGTCGATTAATTCTTTCCACAATTTCACTTCTTGTGGTGTTTGCGGCAAAACACTTTTATCTGGCACAGCTGGCAATGGATAATGCATCCATAAATAATCACGCCATGTGGGCGGTGTGGTGACAAATTGTGCTTGGCTAATAATTTCATACGCACGATCCGCTAAACGAATCGTATCTGGCCCATCAAGATTTAACGTTTGACGCGCTTCGGTTAATACGGGTGGCAAAATATTATGTGGCAATAAAAGTGCACCAAAATTATAAATGCGATCTAATTGTGAACTACGCTCTTCTAACGTTTGATTAACTTCAGCGGCACGCCAATGCAAACCTGATTGCGCACCAATGCTCATGGCGGTTTCTTTTAATGCGGCTTCACGCATTGAACTAATGACATCTACTTTTTTCTTAACTGTTGGCGGAGAGGAATGCAAATCCTTCAAACCCTCCAATGTAGCCGTATTGCCTTTGCTGTCATCGAAATGAGTTTCGGTTGTCGCACATGCTGTCAACCACAAACATCCAGCAATGATTAACAAAATTCGGCCCATAGACATAACGTGCTAGTTCCTTGCGTAACGAACTTCGATAATTTTAGCCTGAGGGAGTACTGCAATATTAGCTTGGCTACCACATTGATAATCTGCATCACGCAAAATATAAGCCAGCGGAACATTTTTCACATCGAGCGTCACTAAAACGGGAATTGCTGGCGGTACACCCAAAACACGCATTTTATAACCGGCCGCTTGTGCAACTTTTTTGACCAATGGACCAACAGGCCCTGACCAATCTAGTGAAGCTAACGTATCCAATCCTGGCTCTGAAGGTTGTGGCAACTGCTTCATCACTAATCCAGGTGTAGTGGCACGTTGAATGGCCGCTGTATTTAATGATGCTTGGCTTACTGTGCTCGCCGCTTCTGCTAATTTAATTGAGGCATTACTGGTGGCAACAAGCGCTTGTGTTTTTTGTTGATTGCTTGCGCAACTGGTTAATAACAATCCTGATACAACAACGGCAACTAGTCGTTTGATATCCATAACACTCTTCAATGGGGGAAAGTTGAAAACCCGAACATTGAAACAAGAAGGGTCACTGATGTCAAGGCAAAGTCGGCTGCATTAAATGGTATTGAATTTGTTGTGTTTTACCGCTTTTTAAAATACGCCAATGCGCAGGAATTGGCAGAGTTTTTAATTCACGCTCCACTTCGATATAAATAAATGTTTGTGCATGAATTAATTTTTTTTCTTCCAACCATTGCGCGCATTCTTTTAATAACGATTGATGAAAAGGCGGATCTAAAAAAACAATATCGAACGGTTCTTCTGATGACAGCGCTAACCCTTGCGGCACATTGGTTTCATAAATAGCAATGTTGTTTGCTTGCAACGCTAAACTATTCGCACGCAATTGTTGAACGACCACAGGTGATTTATCTGCCATCACAACGTATTTAGCACCACGCGATAACGCTTCGAAACTTAATGCACCACTGCCCGCAAATAAATCCAAACAATTAGCATCCACAATATAAGGCGCTAACCAATTAAATAATGTTTCGCGCACACGATCGGGCGTGGGTCGTACTTCTTCTAATGCAGGAAAATTAATTTTGCGACCGCGCCACTGGCCACCGATGATTCGTACTTGGGATAAATTTTGTTTAGACATTAATGTTGCGTAGAAATACCACGATGAATTTCTTCGACCTGCTCAACAGAAAGTCCAGTCACGCTTGTAATAAAATCAATTGTTGAACCACTGTGTAATAGACGAACAGCCACTTCATGCATGCCCTCAACACGGCCTTTTTCTATGCCTTCTTGCAGACCAGCTAAGTGGCCTTGCTGTATACCTTCAGCTCTCAACATATCGGCGAGTGTCATGGCTTTTTCTCCTAAAGGTGGCGATAACGCAGTTGTTAATTCAGCTAAAAATTCGGATTTACTCTTAATCTCAGCCGTACTAACGACATATTTCAGTATAGCTAATACATAATCTTCTGAACCATTATTTTCTAAATAGTTAATCAGGTCAACGACTTGCTTGATTTTGGGGATGATATCTCTGGCAAACACATGTTTCATCATGAACTCCATTAAGCCTGCCCATTGATGTGAGCGTAGCTCTTCATCAGGAATTTGAGTCAGATCGATCAATTGGAATGGATTAGAAAAAAGCTCTTTTGCTAAAGCCGCATGAGGACCAAAAAGATCGAACAAGCTAGTTGAGTAAGGATAAGGTTGTTTGCCATTGAAAAAGATCATGGGATAAACTACTGGCAACACATCTGTTTTTTGTTCTTTTAAGTGCTGTTCAATAATACGCAGAGTATATTTAAGTAAGCGAAAAGGCATTAAGACTTGTGCCTGGGATTGGTGTTCCACCAACACATAAAGATAACCCTGTTCATCACCCAAAAAATCCACAGAGTAAAGCATGTCAGTCATGCTGTTGCGCAGTTCTTGATCGATATAACTTTCTTTGCGGATAGCCAATGACGACAAATCAATTTTATCGCGAAGATAAGCAGGCAGGTGATGGGTAAAGAAATCTTTGGCTACATTAAGATTCGACATGACGTGTTTAAACACTTTGTCGTGTGGCGAAGCAATTTTATTATTGTTGCTCATACATTTTCTCGTTTTAATTAGTAAAAAAATAAATTACCTTATTTTAGTATTGTTGTAAAACATTTAATTAGCGCAAACTCGATTTACCGCTTGTTGCCAACCTCGATAATATTTCTCACGCAGCGCTTTTTGCATTTGCGGTGTAAATACATGTTCGCATTGCCAATGTTTGGCAATATCGTCAAGTGACGAAAAAATACCCACGCCAAGACCCGCTAACATAGCAGCACCTTGCGCACTAATTTCGGTAATGACTGGACGCTCCACGCGAATATCGACAATATCGGCTAAAAATTGCATTAACCAATTATTTTTTACCATACCACCATCAACACGCAATGTTGTAAAAGTAATGCCAGAATCTTTCATCATCGCTTGCATTAAATCACGTGTTTGGTAACACACCGCCTCCAACGCCGCGCGCACAATATGTCCAACATTTGTTTCGCGTGTTAATCCTAAAATAGCACCGCGTGCTAAAGGATCCCAATAAGGCGCGCCTAACCCTGTAAATGCTGGCACTAAATAAACACCGCCATTATCATCAACTGTCAGCGCTAATTTTTCAGATTCTTGTGCGTGATCCATCAAACGCAGCGTATCACGCAACCAAAGCACTGCTGCACCGGCCACAAAAATACTACCTTCAAGCGCATAAGAAGTTTGTTTGTTAATACGATATGCAATTGTTGTTAATAAACGATTGTTGGAATTAACTGCTTTATCGCCGGTATTTAACAAGACGAAACAACCCGTGCCATAGGTACTTTTAATCATGCCGGGTTTAAAACAACTCTGGCCAAAAGCAGCGGCTTGTTGATCCCCCGCCACCCCAGTAATAGGAATGGCTACACCAAAAATTGCTGGATCGGTAAATCCAAACTCAGCTTGGTTATCCAATACATCTGGCAATAATGCAGCAGGAATACGAAATAAACGCAATAATTCTTCATCCCATTGCTGGGTGTGAATATTAAATAACAACGTGCGCGATGCATTAGTAATATCGGTTACATGACGTGTGCCGCCCGTTAAACGCCACAATAAAAAACTATCAATCGTGCCAAATGCTAATTCACCACGTTCTGCCATGATGCGCGCATTTGGCACATGCTCTAAAAGCCAGGCAATTTTAGTCGCGGAAAAATAAGGATCTAACAATAATCCGGTGCGCTCTCGCACATCCTCATTCATATTAGCGGAAACTAATGATTGGCATTGTTCGGCGGTGCGCCTGTCTTGCCACACAATGGCGGGATAAATTAATTGGCCGGTTTTTTTATGCCAAATTAATGTGGTTTCACGTTGATTGGAAATACCTATGGCGGCAATAGACGCTGGAGGAATTTTGGCTAACGTCATTGCAATTTTGGCGCTTGCTACGGCATCGCGCCAGATGATTTCAGCATCATGCTCGACCCAGCCTTTGTGTGGAAATGTTTGTGGTAACTCAATTTGGTGTTGCGAGCAAAGCTTGCCGCTATCGTCAAAAATAATGCTGCGCGTACTGGATGTGCCTTGATCGATTGCCAAAAGATATCGAGTCATCATATTCCTTATGCAAAATATTTTTACGTCATTGCGAGCGCAGCGAAGCAATCTAGTTTTTTCTGGATTGCCACGGCGATTTCGCTTACGCTTCATCGCCTCGCAATGACAACAATGAGCTTGCTTATGTTACAACGTTTAAAATCTGGATTGGCAAATTTATTCTTAGGCAAAAAAGCCATTGATCCCGCGCTCTTCGAAGAAATCGAAACCGTTTTATTACAAGCCGATGTCGGCTTGCCTGCCACACAAAAAATTTTAAAAGATCTTACCGAACAAGTCTCACGCAACCAATTACAAGACGCGGATGCATTAATGCACGCCTTAAAACAAAGTCTTGCTGATTTATTAATGCCCTACGCACAACCTTTAGTTATTGCGCCCACCATTAAACCGTATGTCATTTTATTTATTGGCGTTAATGGCGCGGGCAAAACAACCTCGATTGGGAAATTAGCCAAACATTTACAACACGATGGCAAAAAAGTTTTATTAGCCGCGGGCGATACTTTTCGCGCAGCTGCTATTGAACAATTACATGTGTGGGGCGAGCGCAATCATATTCCCGTCATTTCACAACAACATGGCGCAGACAGTGCGGCTGTTATTTTTGATGCGATGCAAGCAGCGAAAGCCAGAAATATTGATGTTTTATTAGCAGACACTGCTGGGCGTTTACACACACAACAACATTTAGTGGAAGAATTAAAAAAAGTAAAGCGTGTCATCACTCGCGCTGATGGTTCTGCGCCTCATGAAGTATTACTCGTCTTAGATGCGGGCATTGGGCAAAATGCTATCGTGCAAGCAAAACAATTTCATGAAGCATTAGGTGTCACTGGCATCATATTAACCAAATTAGATGGCACGGCCAAAGGTGGCGTTATTTTCGCCATTGCTGAACAATTAAAATTACCGATTCGTTTCATTGGCGTCGGTGAAAAAATTGAAGATCTGAAATCGTTTGATGCAAAGACATTTATTGATAAATTATTTGAAACGTAAAACAACTTGTAGGGGCGCACCTATGTGTGCGCCCAAGTGAAGCAACGCAACTGGAGCGCTAATCGATGGAATCAAAAAGCAATGAACAAAACAACAAAGAGAAAGAAAAGGTTAAAAAACCCGTAGAAGAGCTATCTCTCAAGAACCTTTCAGAAGATGAAGATACACAATTTGGTCAATTAGTAGCGCTTTGGGGAAATGGAAATATTCAAATTTCTGATATTGAAACCAACATTCAAAAAATCAATGTCGAAGCACTAAATATGCTTGCTGTTGCGCTAGATAATGGGGACCAAAAATTAATAAAAAACAAAGGGGCCGCGATTAACCTGTATCAAATTGCGGCACAACTTGGCTCACTCTGGGCAAAACATAATTTCGCACTCTTAGCACCCGACGATCAACAGAGAAAAGAGTTTGAAAAACTAAATAAAGATTTAGCAAAAGTGAAAAATCCTGATTCAGTGGATGGATTTTATTATATTGCGGGACACACCAACTATGAACTTGGTCATTATGTGGCTGCGCGCAAGCATTTTGAAAAATATTGCGCCCTCCCTGATTCCAAGAAAAATTCTGATTGCGAAAAAGAGGCAAAAGACTTTCTGAAAGAATTGTCTCCTGATGCGTTATTAAAAAAAATACTCTTCAACGCTACACCACCTCCACCTATAATACTGAAAGCACCGTGGATAAATTTAACGGAAGACTTTGATGGTTATGATGACACCGATGAACAAGAAATAGGAGAAGGAGTTTCTACTCTGGCTGTTTCTGAGGAAACAGGATCTAGTCCTGCTACAACAAACAAAAAAGTTTACGAGTCAGGTGAACGCTTGCCTGAATTAAAGACTCATGATCGCCTTGTCCAAACAGAAAAACATTTTTTTTCGCCCGAGCGCACGCGCAGCAAAACAACTTCAGAAATAGCTACTAAACTTCAGAAAAACAGACTTGAAACAGATCAAAGTAAGTTAACCGAAATAGATGTAACCAATATCTCAACAAGAAAAATGATTGTCGCAGAAGCAGCCGTGCTTAAAGCATCACTTCAATACAATGGAAGAGGCGCTGATAAGAGTAATACTCCTCTCCAGTGGGGCGGCAAAGAGGAAACTATGACCATCAAAAAATCTAAAGTTAAATACTATCATCAGCCTAAAAATCACTCTAATCATCTTGGCAATTATCATATGGATGAGATCGGCACATATGACGCGATTTGTGGCGCCTTAATCAGAATTGCCGGCAGCACACCCCAGCAACCAAACATCGAAAATGAAAAGAAAATGGCTGCATGGATGTTGGAATATATGAAAAATGGAACACCTGTAACCCTTGAAAAGCTACGAGAGATACGCGGAATAGCAACTCAAAATGATGCGGATACTTTAGCAAGAATTTTCTATCACTGCTTTGTGAAAGAAATTGCACGCTGGATGATGCCTAGAGATCAAACTCACGAACTTCCATTCGCTATCGTGCAAGCACGCGCAGTAAAGTTGATTTCACTGGGATTTCTTAATCTCAAGGATGTATTCGATCAAGATGCAGATTACGGTGTATTTACCCTAAGGCCGTATGAGAAAAAAGATGTCCCTTGCAAAATTGGAATTGGAGCAGATATAGATCAATCCGATAGCAAAACACTCAAAAAAATACCTCGTATAAACAAGCTGTACAACTCATGTGTTTTAGAAGTAAAACCAACTTCTGCTAAACACTACGCTGCTTTTTTCGAAGAGCATCCCAAAGGCAGCTTAGTTATCACTCGCCAAGCATTGCACACAGAACTGAAAGAACATTTCGGAGGTATTGATTCTGACTCTGATGGCGAAGGTTACGATTCAGATACAGCGAACGAATTATATCCAGGTGCATTTGAATTTAAATAACCCACTATTTTTTCGCAAACTTTTTCTGAGTACCGTTACCACGCTCATGCTCAAAACTTAGCATAATTATATGCCCATGATTCGAAGCAGATAGCAGGAATAAAGGGCAATTTCATTGCCTTACTACAAATGCAATTTTCGACAAAACTCGGCTAATGTCAAAATAGGATAGTCCAACTTTAAATCTAATAAATCTTGATCACCCGTAATAAGATAATCTGCATGGCTTGCAATCAATGTTGCAAGAATAGGCGAATCATTACTATCTGATTCAACATTGACATTAATATGCTGTATATCAACAGTGTTTGCCAAAAAACTTAACATTTCGACATAGTTATCAATTTCTTGAATGCTTAACTTCAATCGTTTGGCAATTTTTGGATACATCAAAACACGTTTAAGCTCAGATAAAATTGGTTCGGATAAGGCAATATCAAAATGCGCTTTACGCCATAACGCAACGACACTGCCAGCAGAACTTGCTGGTAGTAAAAGGCTGGAAATCCAAATATTGGTATCAAGAACGACGAGCATTTTTCTTTTTTCTTCTTACTGTGGTTAACGCTTCAGCAATTTCAGCTTCAGCTAAAGAAATATTTTCGCCTTTATACGCTTCGCCCAGCGCTTCAGTCAATTGATCAAACTGTTCTTTCAAATGACGAATTTTCTCAAACAAATGAATATCAACCAAGGCAGCAACCGGTTGCCCGGCTTTAGTAATCACTACGCTGTCATGGCGATAACACACCCCATTGAGCATTTCACCAAATTGTTTTCGCACTGTCATCGCAGAGGCTTCATGTATCATCTTTCTACTCCATCAATTATATCAATTAGCATAATTATAGTAGGCCATAAATGCTAAGGAAAATCCATAAATTCGAGATGCGCATTGGTTAAATTAGCACTCGACCAAAAAGAGTGCTAAACTGCCTGGCATTGCATTGTTAGAGGATGCCTTTTGCCATGAACCGCCAATTACAATCATTAAATATCGCCCTGCCTATTGGCAGTCTTGATGCTTATATCGAGATGACGCGCCGAATTCCCTTATTAAGCCAAGAAGAAGAACATGAACTCGCTATTCGCTGGCATGAAAATGAAGATCTTGCAGCCGCACGCCAACTTATTCTCGCTCACTTACGTTATGTCGTTAGCGTTGCTAAAAAATATTCGGGTTATGGTTTAGCACTTTCTGATTTAATTCAAGAAGGTAGTATTGGTTTAATGAAAGCGGTCAAACGTTTCGACCCTCATGTCGGCGTACGTTTGGTCACGTTCGCCATGCATTGGATCAAAGCTGAAATTCATGAATTTGTTTTGCGTAATTGGCGCATTGTCAAAATTGCCACCACCAAAGCACAACGTAAATTATTTTTTAAATTAAAAGACGCACAAAAACGTTTAGGTTGGGGAAATCAAACAGCCATTAAAAATATTGCGGATGATTTATCTGTCAAAACAGATACCGTCATTGAAATGGACGCACGGTTGAATTATCAAGATACTGATTTAGAAGCAATTCTTGATATGGCGGACCATCATGCGGATCCCGCTAAAATTATTGAAAAAAATAGCGATGGCCAACAACACCAACATTCATTATTAGACGCCCTGGAAAAATTAGATCATCGCAGTCGCGATATTTTAACGAAACGTTGGTTAAATGAAAAAAAATCGACGCTAGAAGAATTAGCTGCCATTTATCAAGTCTCTATTGAGCGCATCCGTCAAATTGAAAAAGCCGCGTTAGGGAAATTAAGAACAGTTATCGATGCCGCAATGACTCGCTAGCGCCATTTCTATTAAGGTTCTCTTAATGTTTCTCAGGTAGAATCTCGGTACTTTTTGAGATTTTTGAGGTTTTAAGTGGATAGCGTTGGTTTTTTAGCTCGTGTTTATGGGTTGATGGGAGAAATTTGGAGCTTAGATCCAGACTCGTTGCATGAAAAGGTGCATCATGAGTACGCCAAAAATGTCTTGGTTTATCTGAACAGCGTTTTGATAGACCCTGAAGTATCTGCTAAAGATCTCCGCGAAGCTTTTACAAAACATTGGCAATTGGTTAAAGGCAATATGCTGTGTTATACAGCATGTCCGCAAAGTGATGTAACACTCTTGTTGTGTGATATTGCAGAAGCTGTTGCTACTGAACTTGGCATAGAACCCATCGAAGTTTTAATGCCAGGCATTAAAACTGAAGCAACGCTTGATGGTTATCCTCCTGATTTAACTAAGATTGATCTCAAAACAATTTTACGTACCCACATTTTAAGTGACGATGGAAAACATTTATTACCCGTAAATTGTGTTCTTGAAATTAATTCGCTGCAATCAAAAAAAGCGATTGGAAATCCTTACTATGATCCTGATGTAGACGATGTGGCGGCTGGATGTATTAATCCCCGCGAGTTGCATCGCATGTTTGAACATAATGTAGATAGTCGCGCATTGCGAGATGTATTAACGCAGCTAGATGGATTGATGTATGGAGAACATTATTTATTAGGGCAATTAAATCTTCTTTTGAAATATTTGACGGTAGCAAGTGCTTCGGGTGCTGGAGAAGAAATAAATGCGGGGGAATCTGGCTATGCAGCGATGGCAAGATTTGATGATTTTTATAAACAATTAACCGCGGATGATAAAAATAAAATTCCAGAGAAGCTCAAAAAACAAATTGAAATTTTATTAAATTTAGATTCAGAACGTTTATTGCTTAGCCGATTTAAATATTATCAAAGGCTTGCTCTTCCACAAAGAGAAAAAAAATATACGGCGGAAGAAAAGCAAGAATTAGAAGCTGGAGTAACCCAATATGAAAAAAAACTAGAAGCATTTGATCCTAAGGTGGCACGTCAAGAAACTTGTCTCAACACCAGGCGACGAGTTCTTGCATCAGCTATGTCAGGCCAAGAAGTACTTTTAGGCAACATTGGTTTATCGCAAGAAAACTTAGCTGAGCAACTGACTGCGGCAAAAAACAATGTTGAGGCGGCAAAAAAAGATTTAGTAAAAAAATTAACTGTAGGTAAAGTTGAAGGCCAAGACTCATTAGGTTTAAGCCAGCAATTACTTGATCAGCTTGAAGTGCCTTTCGCGCTCCCCAATCTCGAAACATTTAAAGATTTATTAAAACGAGTGTCCACAGAAGAATTAAAATCGTTGTTAGCAAAAGAAGAAAATCAACGAGAAATAACTGCCGTTATTGGAAGCTTAGAAAAACTTATTTTGCTTAACACAGAAATCCCGCTGCATTTATTTGTAACGTTCTATCAATGTTTAGCCAGCGAGCTCAAAGAAACTTTGCTATCAGACAGCGGAGATGTTGGCATGTTGTTAGATATGTTATCGCCAGAACAACAAGGCTTATTCATTAATTACTTGATTTCCAAGTGGGTAACATCAAAAGAAGATTTTATTTCTATTCTTAAAAAACTCAGCACACCTTCGCAATGCCAAGCATTTTGCGAAGCGTGCAAAGACCAAATAATATCAAAAGAAGACTTTATTTCTGTTCTTAAAGAACTCGACACACTTCCGCAATGCCAGGCCTTGGTTCAATCTCATCCTGACACAGCAATATATTTGCTGA
The DNA here is from genome assembly GCA_963712965.1 of uncultured Pseudomonadota bacterium. Classification (GTDB taxonomy): domain Bacteria; phylum Pseudomonadota; class Gammaproteobacteria; order DASZBR01; family DASZBR01; genus CAVQJZ01. Next base: position 165,927 of record CAVQJZ010000007.1, read on the forward strand.
AAACAGCACTTGTTTCACTCAATGAACTTGGTTCAAAAATACTTGCCTGGCGCCCATTAACAGCTGAATCCACAAAACCTGTTCTAGATTTAGTAATAGAATCTACTAAAAACACAGAATTAGAACTTAACGATCTTCAATGGTCGAGCATTGATAAGTCTTCTCATCCCGAGATTAAAAAACTTGTTACAGAAAATATAGTATTAAAAGTGCTTTCGACAGACCCTGACAACACCATGCTTACTTGGGATTTTGTAAAATGCATCCTAGCAAGTCCAGTATTAACAATAGCACTTGATAAATCTTGCTTAAAAAATACTACTGAGCATTGCCCTGAAATAGCGATATTAATTTTGCAAACATTGGTTAATGATGATACTTGTAATTACCCCTCTGACAACGCGAAATTTATTTTGCAAAAATTTTCGATTGAATTTGATGAAAATGATTTGCTTGATATTATCAAGCCTCATCCTGCAGTTGAAAAATTTGCTGCAGAAAACCCCATATTGGCAGAACTATTTAAAGACCCCGATTATTTGGTAACAAAAGCCAAATCTGATTTAGATTTTGCAAAACGCATGTTGGCAATTCCTGCATTCGCGGCTAAATTTAATCGGGATCATTTGCGAGAGCTTGCTAAAATTCATCCTGATCTCGCTAAAATTATTTTTACAATGCCAGAATTAGCTAATCAGTTTTATGATGATGCGCCTAATTTATTGAACATCTGTGAATCTCATCCTGATACAGCAATATTTATTCTAACAGCATTATTTGATTCGCCTGACAAACCTGATCCAGAGAAAGACGCTCTACAGAAATTAGTAGCCGAACCTGACCATAAGGCAACAATATCTTTTCTAGAATCATTATTTGATTCATCGAAAAAACCTGATTCAGAGAAATCTGCTCTGCAAGAATTAGCAGCTAAACTTGATCCATCTCAAGTGTTGCAGATTGCCAAATCTAATCCCGATGCAGCAATATTGATTCTAACAGCATTATTTGATTCATTGAACAAACTTGATTCAGAGAAATTTGCCCTGCACAGATTAGTAACTGAACTTGATCAGTCTCAAGTATTGAGGATCGCCAAATCTCATCCTACTGTTGCAAAATTTGCTCTAGAAACTGAAGCATTGGTTAATTTATTTGATAACAATTCCTTACGCATCCTTCGCATCAGTCAATCTTGCCAACCACCCATAACCTCTGATAATACTTCACGCAATGCTACTGAACCCGATCTAGACAATGCAAAACGCATTCTGGCAGATCCAACATTATTGGTGAAGCTCAATAAGCTTGAATTGAAAAATCTTACCGTGGCTCATTCTGAAATAGCAATGTTAACTTTGCGAGCATTAGCTGATGATAAAGCTTCTGATGACTCTTCTGATGATGCGAAATTTATTTTGCAAACTTTAGCAGCTGAATTTACTAATGATGACCTATTAAATATTGCCAAACTTCATCTTGAAGCAGGAATGTTTATCTTGAAGGAATTAATTGCCAAATTTAATAAATTTGATCTATGCTGTATCGCCCAGTCTCATCCTGATCTTGCTATATTTATTTTACAAGCATTGATTAATTCTTTGGACAAACCTGAGGAAAAAAAATCTGTTCTAGAGAAATTAGCCTCTGAATTTAATGAGTCTGATTTATCAATTATCGCTAAATCTCACGCGGATGTTCAAAGTTTTGTTACAGAAAACCCCATTTTAACAGCGTTACATAAAGATCCTGATTCTTTATTAGAAGAAGCAAAATCTGATCCGGGCTTTGCGAAACGCATGCTAACTATTCCTGTATTAGCTGTTAAATTTAATAAAGATCATTTGTATAATCTCGCTAAAATTATTTTAACAACGGATGCATTTGATCAACATGCCTTAATAAGCATCGCTGGATCTCATCCTTATACAGCAATATTTATTCTAAAAGTATATTTTGAGTCATGGAATGGACCTCCTAATCCAGAAAAAATCACTCTGCGGAAATCAATCGTCAAACTTGATGACTTTCAATTATTGCAAATTGCCAAATCTCATCCCGACACAGTAATATACTTATTGAAAGCATTGACTTTTTTATTAAATCAAATTAATTCAAAAATTATTGCTTTGCGCCAATTAGAGCCTGAAGACTCTACTAAACCAAGGCTATACGCTCTAGAACAATTAATGAATGAACTTGATCCGCTTCAATTATCAAGCCTTACCAAATCCACCCATCCTGAGATTAAAAAATATGTGGCAGAAAATCTAATATTAGTGTTATTCCCGGCAGATCCTATTCTCTGGATAACAGAAACCTGGTCTAATTTAGATTTAGCAAAATTTATACTAGCAACCCCAATATTAATTTGGCGCTTAAATGAATATGCCTTTAAAAAAATTGCCAAATCTCACCCTGAAATAGCGATATCAATGTTGCAAGCATTAATTGATGACAAAGCTTCTAATGATCCCTCTGATGACAAAAAATTTATTTTGCAAACCTTAGTAGCTAAATTTAACAAAGATGATCTACTTGAGATCGCCAATTCTCATCCTGATGTTGCAAAATTTTCTCTAGAAACTGAAGCGTTAGTTAATTTATTTGATAAACGCATCCTTCGCATCAGCAAATCTTCTCAGTCTAATGAACCACCCAAGTCTAGTCCTGCCAATACATGGGCTAGTCTCTTTAATGTGAGACATTCAATTTCTTCTGGCATTGGGTTTATTACTAATAGGATCAAACAAGCGCGACATTGACAAAACTACTCCGGATTCATCCCCGTTTGCATAGTTGCTACGCGATCGTTTCTCGGATGCCCTGTATTGTTTTGTGTAATTTGTTTATTACGGCGTTGTAAATACGCATCGCGCACAAATACATAAGGATCAAATGCTTGTTTTAATACTGAATCGTAAGGCAACAAATTCGAACGACGATTCACCACATCGGTTGCATACAGCGCAAAACCCGTATTAGTTTCAATATAAGGATAAATACTGATCACATAATTCACCGGCAATCCTAATGTATCACGCACCGTCGATGGGCCTAAAAATGGCAAGACTAAATAATTGGAATTGGTGTAACCCCATTTCGCTAACGTCAAACCAAAGTCTTCATTATTTTTTTGCAAGCTCATGTGTGACGCCACATCAAACAAACCACCAATACCTAAAGTGCTGTTCACTGCTAAACGCCACGTATCTGAAGTCGCTTGATAGAAATTACCTTGCAGCAAATCGTTAAAAATCGTGGGAATTTCATTTATGTTATTAAAGAAATTGGTGACGCCATCTTTCGCAGGCCACGGCATAATTTTGCTATAAACATTGGCGACAGGTTCTAACACATAATTGTCGATATGTTCGTTAAAAGCGTACGACGCACGATTAAAATTTTGATACGGATCGGCAGGATCATACGGACGATTCGTGGTGGCACAACCGCTCAACAAAAGACTCACCACTGCTAGAGACAATACCTTTTTCATCACATTACCACGCCTGGCTTTGTTTAAATTGAGTAACGGCTTCCTTTAATTGTCCAACAATCTGATCATTGTATTCACACGTTTTATTAATTGTCTCCATTAATATCGCATAGTTAGTATGCATATAACGATGTAACTCGCGTTCGAACATAGTAATTTTGCTTAATTCCAAATCATCCAAAAATCCTTGATCCGCAATAAATAAACTCACTGCCATATCGGCAATGCTCATCGGACTATATTGTTTTTGCTTCATAATTTCAGTGAAACGCTGACCACGACTTAATTGTTTGCGCGTAACCTCATCAAGATCTGATGCAAATTGCGCAAACGCGGCTAGTTCACGATATTGTGCTAACGATAAGCGCACACCACCACCCAATTTTTTCATAATTTTTGTTTGTGCTGCACCACCGACACGTGACACCGATAAACCTGTATTAATTGCTGGGCGAATACCCGCATTAAACAAATCTGTTTCTAAAAATATTTGCCCGTCAGTAATCGAAATAACATTGGTTGGAATAAAGGCAGAAACGTCACCTGCTTGTGTTTCAATAATAGGTAATGCTGTTAATGAACCTGTTTTGCCTTTCACAGCACCTTTAGTCATTTTTTCAACAAATTCTGCATTTACACGCGCCGCACGTTCTAACAAACGTGAATGCAAATAAAAAATATCGCCCGGATACGCTTCACGACCTGGCGGACGACGCAATAACAATGAAATTTGACGATACGCCCACGCTTGTTTGGTTAAATCATCATAAATAATTAATGCATCTTCACCTTTGTCACGAAAATATTCACCCATCGCACAACCGGCATACGGCGCAATAAATTGTAACGACGCACTATCGGCAGCACTCGCTGCAACAATAATGGTGTGTTTCAACGCATCGTGCTCTTCTAGTTTTCTCACTACCGCTGCAATAGAAGACGCTTTTTGACCAATAGCCACATAAATACAAATCACGCCGGTATTGCGTTGATTAATAATGGCATCAACCGCCACGGCGGTTTTTCCTGTTTGACGATCACCGATAATTAATTCTCGTTGGCCACGACCAACCGGCACCATGGTATCAATTGATTTAATACCAGTTTGCAAAGGTTGCGTGACAGATTGGCGATGAATAACACCAGGTGCAACTTTTTCAATCGGCGATGTTTGCGTAGCATTGATTTGCCCACGGCCATCAATCGGCTTGCCTAACGCATCAACAACGCGACCCAACAATCCTTCACCGACAGGCACTTCTAAAATACGTCCGGTGCAACGCACCGTTTGCCCTTCAGCCACATCTTGCGAATCGCCTAAAATAACGGCACCGACAGAATCTCTTTCTAAGTTTAATGCCACACCAAAAATATTATTAGGAAACGCGATCATTTCACCCAGCATCACTTGCGTTAAACCATGAATACGCACGATACCATCGCGCAAGGCAACAACCGTTCCTTCATTATGTGCTTCGGGTGTAATGTGAAAACGCTGAATGCGTTCTTTGATTAATTCGCTAATTTCAGTGGCGTTAATTGACATGAACTTTTCCTCAATCTAATAAAGCTTGGCGCATTTGATTTAACTTATCGCGTACCGATCCATCCATCACGACTGAATCACCTACACGAATCACCGCACCACCAATTAATGTTTCATCTTGTGAAAACTGCATTTGCGCCTGACATTGCAAATGCTCGCTTAACACACGCGTTAATTCGCTCATCATTTTTTCTGTTAACGGACGAGCAGTTGTTACTTCCACACGTGCAGTTTTTTCTAATGCCGCGCGATACTGACGAAATACTTGCGCTATTTCAGGCAATAAATTTAAGCGTTTATTCAACGCGAGCAATTGCAAAAAATGACGCGCATCATCCGCCACATTTTTTATTTCTTTTTCTGTCAACTCAATAAATAATTGTGCTAACTGTTGATGGCTCCAATGAGGATCACTATAAAGCGCCACCAATTGTGTATTCACTGCTAACGCCGCCCACAATGAAAAAAGCTCGCTCCAACTATCCAGCGCTTTTTTTTCTACGGCTATTTCAAAAATAGCTTTTGCATAAGGCCTAGCCGCCGTTAATTTATTCATTAATTCATCTCAGCATTCATTTCACTAACAAAATGTTTTAGCAAATGCTCATCTAGTTGATGATCAATTTTTTGTTGTAGAATTTTTTCCGCGCCATCAATCGCTAATAATGCCACTTGTTTTTGCAAGGCTTGGCGTGCGGTGAATAACTCTTGTTCAATTTCTGCTTTCGCGACTTTAATTAAACGATCACCTTCTTCTCGCGCACGATCTTTAGATTCATCGATGATGCGCGCAGCGCGTTTGTTGGCTTGATCCAAAATATCCGCAGCTTGAATTTTGGCATCGCGCAACAACTCTAATACTTTGTGATGCGCTAACTCTAATTCGTGCACACCACGCTCAGCCGCCGCTAACCCTTCGGTAATTTTTTGTTGACGTTCGCGCAACGCTTTTAAAATGGGTGGCCAAATAAAACGCATCGTAATCGCAATGAATACGATGAAAGTGATCATTTGCCCCAAAAGGGTAGCGTTTAAATCCATAACTTAGTGCCCTGCAGTAACAGCCGCTGCTTTCATCACAGCGCTTAAAAATGGATTTTGTGCAAACATCAAATATAAACCCATACCTAATGACACTGCCGCGAACGCATCGACAAAACCCACGATCCACAACATACGAGTAAATAACATGTTGGCCAATTCAGGTTGACGTGCGGCACCTTCTAAAAATTTACCGCCCAACATACCGAAACCGATCGCGGTTCCCAAACCAGCTAAACCAATTAACAAAGCAGCCGCAATGGCTGTTGATCCTTGTACGCTTGCAATTAATTGTGCAACACCCATTGAACTTACTCCTCTTAATTAATGTGACTCGTGCGCCATGCTTAAATAAATAATCGTTAACATCATAAAAATAAATGCCTGGATCAAAATAACCAACACGTGGAAAATCGCCCACACATCCCCTGGCAACCATTGCGCCCACCATGGCAATAACGCAATTAAAATAAAGACCACTTCGCCGGCAAACATGTTACCAAACAATCGCAACGATAATGATAAAGGTTTTACCAGTTCTTCAAGCAAACGAAAAGGGACATTGAGAATAAAGGCTTTTGCGCCAAAGGGCTTGGTGAATATTTCCTTCAGAAAACCGATCGGCCCTTTGATTTTGATATTGTAATAAAGGATCAACGCAAATACCGAGAGCGACATGGCAAACGTAGCCATCGGGTCTGTCGTTGGAACAAACTTAAAGTGATCGACACCAAAAAGATGGAATATGGTTGGAAATAAATCGACGGGGAATAAATCCATGGTGTTCATCAACACCACCCACACGAAAATCGTCAACGCTAGTGGTGCAATAAGCGGGCTTTCGCCATGAAACGTCTCTTTAACCAGGCCGTCGACAAACTCCACGACAATTTCCACAAAATTTTGAATACGCCCTGGCACACCAGTAGACACCGTGCGCGCTACCCAACCAAACATGCCAAGAAAAATAATTCCAAGAAAAATAGAAACGCTTAGCGTATCGACATTGAGTGTCCAGAAACCACCCGCATTAGATATACCAAACGTCATAGTGTGCAAATTGAGCGTTAAATGCTCAAGATGATGTTGCACATATTGGTCAGTGGTGAGTTCTGCGGTCATTAAACACATGGCCTCTTAAAAAAATGCTTAGTTGCGCTAACAAAAAACCGGTCAATACCGATAATGCCTGCGCGCTTAACAGTTTAAACAATAGTACCAAAAGTACCACCATCAAACCGTATTTAATTATTTCTACTTGGTAAAATGCGCCCAAAAGCGCTTGCCCGGACGATGGTTTGTTCGCTTTCTTAAACAGCATTATCACAACGAAAAGATGCGGCAAAATGTTTGCCAGTCCACCTAAGAGTAAAGCCAATGCTTGAATTTTTGTGCTAACCAAAAAGGCGATGATTCCAGCGAGAAAAACGATGCCACACTGCCATACTATTCCACGATGTGCCATCAAACCACTAAACCTCCGCGCCCCTCACACGAGCGCGCGGAGTATAATGATTTTGCTTAACAACCGCAATGAAAAAACAGCGGTTTAGAAGCTGTTCTGTTTATTTGCTTATCTTTAACGACACGATCCACAGCACGCCAAAAATCTTCTAACAATTTCATCACACGTAAGCTTTCTATAACTTTAATGAAGCTATCTCTGCTTTCAAAGTTTCAACGATCGCCCAAGGGTTAAGAGCGCTTTGTAGGTTTTGCAGTCTGGCAAGCCATGGCGTTTTTATCAGTAAAGAAAAAGTCTGTTCAGTACTTTCCTCTAATTGTTTGTTATGCCAGCGCTCAACAATTTCTTTTAAAGCTAGAGGCCCTAAACTTTTCTTTGCCGTCGAATGGATTTTTTCAACGGGGTATAAAGTTACTTTGTTTTCAAACATCTGTTTTACAATGATGTTGATAGGAGATTTTTTTAATGCTTCTGTTTTAAAGGCTTGAAGCAGCTCTTCTATCGATCGTGTAATTAATGATTCTCGTTCCTTCGATGGCAAACTAGCAATATTTTCTTTAGCAAAGCTTAAGGCGTAATTTTTTAAAAATGGCTCTGATAAATCACCTTTCAAGAACATATCCCAAAATGCTTCAGCCGCTTGGGTATAAAATTGACTAAAGTGTGGCTTAGGTTGTTCGGTGCAAGCATCGTACAACTGTTCGACTCGGGCACTAAACTGTTCCACAAAAGCAACTTCTAGTTTGTCATCTTGATACGCTTGGGCGAGCTGCTCAGTCCATTTTTCTTTGAGCAGTTCTAATAAGGTTGGTTTTTGCAAGAGGTATGCTGCTATCTGGTTATTGATGTAATTGATAAATGGTTTATCTAAAGTTTGGTTGTATGCATATTTATCTCGTGCTGTTTGGAGCATTTCATGTTGCCAAAAAATAATCTCAGGTTGGCTTTGTTCGTTTATGTCTTTACTTTTTTTCCAACTGTCGAAGCTGGATTGATAAATAGTTTTGGCAATATCATCAATTTGTTGTTTTAAAACCTCTGAGAGTTTCGTAGACCACTGTTCTTGAAAGGCTTGCATTAAAATAGTTTTATAGGTCTCGACAATTACTTGAGGCAAGGGTTGCTGCTCTGAAGCTTTTAAGAGCAGGTGAACGCCTGCTTCTAAACGACGTAACTCGCGCTTTTGTGTTTTACGGTTGGCAACATCTGCTAACACGGTATCAGTTTCTAGAGCTAATTGTTCAATCGCGATAATTCCCCCACGAGCTAGAAGATTAATTTTTTTAGGTTCGTCTAACAAATCTAATACGGTAATAAAACTAATATTTTCTGGGTTCATGTCAGAAACAATGAGCGCATTCAATCTGTTGACATCTCGATTTTCGATTGCACTCAACCAAAATGATGTACCATAAACTGGCGTAAAGATAGCATGGGAATTTAGAGTTGGAGTTTGTTCGTTTTTTTTATTGGGCGATGCTTTAGCAGGTATTGCGCCCTTCACCATAGGTAAAAGGTGTGGCGTTGGTTTTACCGTTGATTGGCGTTTTTGTATTGTTTCAGCAAGAAAATTAGCAATTTCTTGGCGGCCTAATTCTTGAGCTAATTCAAGTGGTGTTTTGTCAACACCAACAAGGTTACCCACCAAACTCACACCTTTTTTCTCTGCCAGAGCTTTAACCGTTTCATATTTGTTATCAACAATGGCTTGTCTAAATGTATTTCGTAGCGTTCGATTTCTGTTTAATAGGCGTTCGATAACGTTTACTTCTTCAACGCTTAGGCCGTTACTCTGAAGGTTAATCATAATCACCGAATTATTTTTCTTTAACCCCTGCGCTAGGTATTTTACACCTTCAGAGCCTAGGTTGTTATTCCAAAGGTTAATCATGGTCACCGAAGTGTTTTTCTCCAGGGCTTCAGCCAAAACTTTCATATCTTCAGGACCAATTTGTTTTTCTGTAAGATCTATCGTTTCAAGCGAGGGATCATTATTTTTAATTCGATTAATAAGGTCATTCCATTTTTCAAGCGCCATTTTCATGCTTCAGTCCTCCAAAGTTTTCACGATTGCAACACATCTGCGAATTCGCAGGTTAGCTTTTTTTGTTCATCCGCCAATCTTAGCTGCTTGCCGGGGGTTTTACATTAGTTCCGCAAGAAAGCTAGCAATTTTTTCGCGGAGATGATGGCTCAGAACTCCAATCATCATCCTCACTTTCATCGTCATTATTATCATCGCCGCCTTGATATATGCTTACCCTTCTTTGGGCGAAAGCTCTTTCCAACACATCAGCTAACCTTTCTTCTCCTGACGCACCAACAACCTTTTTCTCATCCGGTTTTTCCACGGGTTTCTTCAAAAGACCAGCTTGACTCAAAAGTGCTGCTTGCAATGCTGTTGGCTTATTTTCTTCCACTACTAGAACTGCTTCTTGCACTGGTGCAGGTGGCGGCAAAGGCACTTCAACAACAACCACTTCATCACTTTTATCACTCTCTATTTTTACTTCCTCAATTATCTCTTCTTGTTCTTGTATTTTTTCTTGTTGTTGTTCTTCTTCCTTCAATACTTCCACTTCATATTTTTCTACTTTTATTTCTACTTGTATTTTTTGTGGCAAATGCTGTCCGTGCTTTACGCGCAATTCATATACTGATGAATAAGCCTCATCGCCATTAACTCCTGCCAACACTCGTCGTAACATCTCTACCACAAACGGGCCATGATCAACTAAATTGTCTGCGGCTACTAGATTTTCGCTCATCAAATATGGACCAGAAAGTGCAATACTATTATTGCTTGCAAGAATTTTCGCTGTACTCACTAACTCCGAAGATAGCTCACGAAACTCTTGTTGTTTGTCAGCAGAATCACAAAGAACCATGACAAAATTAACATCATCAAATCGATACAGAGCAAAACCCACCCAATACGGCTTATCTTCTTCATTTGAACTATTAATAGGGATAACACGAGGGATATATTGCGAATCCAGAAATGCTTTCTCAACAATATCAGCAAAAGCCGATTGAAAAGGCAAGCCTGGCATTGGCAAATGCCATGAAAGCGGTTGAACAATAGCTCCAGTCTCCGCATATAAAATATTTTGCATTATTTCTGGTGAATACCAACCTTCGGCTGGTGGCAATGGCGCACTATCTGCTGGTGGCACTAAAGGAATTGGCACTACAGATGCTTTAATTTTCGGCGCAATTAATTCGGCATATGTTGCACGCAAGTTGACATCATTAACCAATGTAGGATCAAGTCGCGTAATATTTTTATTACCACCATTTACGACCGCCATTAAATTACCCATGGTAAATACAGGATTCTTTGGATCCACATTATCTTGTGGTTTATGCATCACTGTAACTACGTTGAAATCTCCATGCTCGTAACTTACTTTGCCAATCGCTTGCACAATCGGTAAAACTACCTCTTTCAAAAATGACGAACCATCTTTTTGCAACAAACTCTTTGCGTGTGTTTCCAAATGAATATCGTCACTATTTGCGCCTAAATTTGTCGACAACACATTTCCTAATGGATTTAAAATTCTTATTGTGTAACGATTCGGAAGACTTGGATGTGGAATAATAGCCAACCCAAACCACGAACCATCCTTCATTTTAATCGGCATGACAAATGGCTTATCACACAAAGAAAGCTCGCGCAGAATATCTTCTATTTGCTTCACGTTTTTCCAAACTATTGGCGCATGCACAGTTGTTTCAATACTTTTCTCCGCAAAATATTTTTCTAGAATTGTTGTAATATCCAAATCATTCAAAGAGTATTTTGGATCGCGAATTTGCTCTGGTGTTGCCAGACGAAGAGCGGTCATTGCTTTTGGCGGTTTGGGAGGATTAATAACAAACTCAAGTTGTTGAATTACGTTTTCAGTACATACCGCGCGATAGTTCGTTAAAACATATTCAGCCGTTGCCTGATCTGTCTTGCCAAGGTTTTGCAGATGTACTAAAGCAAGCCACTCGCCTTTAGTTAATTCATTAGCTTTTGTGCTAATCAAAGCTTTGCTATGACTGTCCCTATTGTCACTCGCGTTTAAAAGCTCTACTAATTGCAGAGGGTTTAAAAAACAACGCAACGTCGGCGTTGTTATGATCGCACTTAACAACCCCTCATATTCTTTTTTGTTTTTCTGACTCATTAACAAATACAACCACTTGCCAACGGAATCAGAAGCAACTTTATTAAGCCAATCAAATTCAAAATATCTGTTAAACAAAACATTTGTATCGATTTTACTCAGATCAACAAACTCCTGTGCCAAATAATCACTGACAAATTTTTCTCTATCACTTGCCATTAAGTACGTAACAAACCCTCGAGTAATTTCATCATTAAGAAAAAATTCTTCCGTTATTTGCTTTGTGCTATACAAATAATTCATTAAAAATCTAAGCGATAAAGATGTTTTTTCTGAGAACATCATTATGTTGGGACTATTGAGAATTTCTCGCAGCTTATCTAGCGTGACAAGGTTTACTCCTTGTGTCTCGAGCAACCCAGGAACTGCAATAACTGCTTTTACTTCTGGCATAACGGCTTCGATGGATTTTTTCTGGAACTCCGTTGCACCAAAAAGTTTCTTCTTGGGAACTCGAATAGTTGTTTCATACTTTTTTTCACCAACTGCTTCAACCGCCTCTACACCCTCAATTAACTGCGGAGCCATTTGAATTACCCAACCAAATACTTCCAAATTATTTAACAAATCTCCCAAAGCTGAATCTTTACTCAAGAACCGCTTTAAAAATCTCTCACGTAGATTGTTAGTATTAAAATACTTCTCCACCTCAGCTCGGCGCGATAGCCCTTGCTCAGGATCACCATAAAATTCCACAAATCCCACAGATTGAGAAGCGCTAGCGATTGCGGCGCGAATGGTACTTACGTCGTTTTTGCTCAAGTGAGTTTGTTTTAGAACATCAAAAAATTCCTGGGGCTTTAGTTTTTTCAGTATTTTTAGATTTTTTCTTTTTTCTTGTTTTGCTAAAACTTCTGATGTTAAAAACGAAGGAAAATCAGAATCATTCAAGATTTCTTTCGCCGATGCATGTACTTTTAACCACTCACTCAAACAACCTTGCGCAAACTTGTTAAACCACAACAACACAGTTTTTTTAGCCAGAAAGTCCTCGTGGGTAACTGGTTGATCTGGCGACCAAAAATATCCCTTCATCCAAAGTTGGCTAATAAATTTTCTACGCTCTTCCAAATCAGGTATTTCTTGCTCTAGATCATCTTTAATTTCTTGCCAGAGAAGCTCATTGTCTTTTGTCCAAAAGATATCGTTCATGTGTCGTTGCACTTCTTGAGGAGCGAGAGAAGTTTCTCGTGCTAAGAAATTGAATAACGAAATGACGTCTTTAGACACCCAAGCGGTATTCTCTGGAACTAATTTCATTAAAGTAAGATCGTCGCCTATGACTCCAACAAAACGAATTAATGTATTAATGGAATCGCTCAACTCTACATTTACTGTCTTCGTAACTGCTGGATTAGAACGCCACTCTTGCATTTGTTTCTGCACAAGCCCAAGCAGCAATCGAAAATTATCAAAATTCATACCACTGATGTTGGCTGCTTGCAAAGATTGTTCATGTTTTTCGAATAAGGCTAGCACAGCAGTATCTTCGGTTTTTGTTTTCAACTCTCTCAAACGCTGGAGAATTTCTGTTTTTTTATTTTGAAAAAATTGGGCGGCTTCTTGTGTGGTTAATTTCAAACTGGCACTAATTGACTTCGGCATGACTATATTCCTTTAACAGCAATTGAAAGAGCCGGGATTATGGCAGATGAAAGCTTAAGGTTTTCTTAAGTTAAGAGAAACTGGTTAGTTTATTTTTATTGTCTCCATCCTTGACCAAGGTTAACATATTTGTTAACCTTGCCTCATGATAATGATAAAGTTTTTTCAAAATAATAATGGCTCCTACCCAGTAGCAGATTTTCTCGACGGTTTGTCTTCTAAACAGGCGCAGAAAGTCACCTGGGTAATGAGACTCGTCGAAGAGATGCATCACGTACCCACTCAGTACTTTAAAAAACTGGGCCATACTGATGATCTCTGGGAAATTCGTGTGCAAATTAGCGGCAATATCTTCCGTATTTTAGGATTTTTTGCTGACCACAATCGTTTTATTGCTGCTCATGGGTTTCAAAAGAAAACACAGGAAACGCCTAGGAATGAAATCTTAATCGCGGAAAAAAGAAAATTTATTTACATGAAGCAGCACGGTGACCAATATGTCTGACTTACAACACTATATTACTGAACGAAAAAAGAAAGATCCTAAATTCGCCGCAAACTATGACGTTGGCTATAGTGAATTTAAAATTGGCGAAATGGTTCGTGAATTGCGTCAAAAAGCTGGCCTGACTCAAGCTGACCTTGCGCATAAACTACACACCAAGAAATCAGCTGTATCACGCCTTGAACAACACGCTACGGATATTCGTTTATCCACTCTTCTCAAAATTGCTCTACTTTTTGGCAAACGCTTGCGTATTAGCTTCCAATAATCTTTCAATCCATCTGCACCTGAATTTTTCCGTCGACAATTTGTACAGGATAAGTAGTTACTGGTTCGTATGCCGGTGGAGATAATGCTTCGCCCGTTTCAAGACAAAAATGCGCGCCATGGCGCGGACAAACCAGTTGGTTATCACTCAACCAACCGTCTGACAAATAAGCATGATCGTGGGAACACAAGTCATCCAGCGCGTAACATTGGCCATCGACATTAACGATCACGATCCGTTGGTTATTCACGGTAAACCCACGCACCGCATTTGGTGCAACGTCATTGATATTGGCTACGGTAATCCACTGAGACATGCTATGTTTATTCCTTATGTTGAAGGAGTCATTATGCAAAAACCAAACTCAACCCTAGGTCTACATCATCTAGCACTTTCGGTTAAAAATCTTGGGGCTTGCGTGAATTTTTACACGAATTTATTGGGAATGAAAATTGTTTGGCAACCGGACAATGATAATGTTTACCTTTCCAGCGGCAATGATAATTTAGCGCTGCATCGCGCGAAAGAAAGTTTTACTCGCACAGAACATCAAGCTTTAGATCATTTAGGATTTTTCTTAAAAACACCGGAAGATGTTGACCAATGGCATGATTATTTGCGCGCTCATCAAGTCACTATCAAAGCCGCGCCAAAGAATCATCGTGATGGTGCCCGCAGTTTTTATTGCGCAGATCCTGAAGGGAATGCGGTGCAGATGATCTATTATCCGATGTAATTTAACATTACTGTCATTGCGAGGCGACGAAGTCGCCGTGGCAATCCAGAAACAAAACCTAGATTGCTTCGTCGCTAACACTCCTCGCAATGACAACATTTTTTTTCATAATGACATCACTTCTTTTCATCCGAATTAGGAATTTGATGAATAAGATCCATCACATGTTGCGCTTGTTTCAATGTTTGATCGTAATAAAAATGAAAGGTTGGTACGACACGCAAATCAACGCTAGCAGCAATTTTTTTACGCAAATAATGCGCTGCTTTATTTAACCCCATTTCAGCACTTTTTGCTTCATCGTCATTAAACGTTATGAAATAAATTTTGGCGTGGCTTAAATCTGGCGATACGCGCGCATGTGTTAACGTAACTGATTTTACACGCGGATCTTCTAACTCACTCTGCAATAATAAAGCTAACTCACGTAATAACAACGCTTCAAGACGTTCTAATCGATGTGATGTTTTATGCATAATAAAAAAACCTTATAATTTACGCGCGACACTTATTTTTTCATAAACTTCAATTTGATCGCCAACGCGTACATCATTGTAGTTTTTCACACCAATACCGCATTCCATACCTTGACGTACTTCACCCACATCGTCTTTAAAGCGACGCAAGGATTCTAATTCGCCTTCATAAATCACCACGTTATCGCGCAATACACGAATTGGATTATGACGCTTCACGGTTCCTTCGATCACCATAGATCCTGCAATCGCACCAAATTTCGGTGAACGAAATACTTCGCGCACTTGTGCCAACCCCAAAATTTGTTCTTTAATTTCTGGCGATAACATACCACCTAAAATACTTTTCACTTCATCAATGATGTCGTAAATAATACTGTGGTAATGCATGATGACACTTTCACGCTCTACCAAACGACGTGCCGATGCATCCGCGCGTACATTGAACCCCATGATCAGCGCTTTCGATGCAATGGCTAAATTCACATCCGATTCAGTAATTGCACCAACGCTATTCGAAACGACTTTTACTTTAATTTCATCAGTGGATAATTTGGTGAGCGCATCACTAATGGCTTCGGCCGAACCTTGCACATCTGCTTTCACAATAATATTCAACGCTTTCGTTTGATCATCGCCCAAACGCGCAAACATATCTTCTGCTGTTGTCATTTGTTTAGCTAAACGCACATCACGATATTTCCCTTGACGGAATAACGCCACTTCACGTGCTTTTTTCTCATCGCTCACGACTAATGCATCATCACCTGCCGCAGAAGGCGCAGATAAACCAATCACTTCAACAGGAATCGACGGGCCAGCGCTTTGGATGGAACGACCATTTTCATCATGCATTTTGCGCACGCGGCCAAACTCCTGACCAGCCAACAATATATCGCCTACATGCAACGTTCCACTTTGCACTAAGATGGTGGCAACCGCACCACGACCTTTATCCATAAACGATTCAATCACTACGCCACGTGCAGGCGCGTCAACCACCGCTTTTAATTCCAATAATTCCGCTTGAATTAATAATGATTCGAGCAAGTCATCAATACCCAAACCGGTTTTTGCTGAAATAGGCACGAAAATAGTATCGCCACCCCACGCTTCAGAAATCACATTATGTTGTGATAATTCCATGCGTACACGTTCTGGATCAGCGCCGTGTTTATCCATTTTATTGACCGCAACAACGATCGGCACATTGGCCGCTTTTGCATGTTGAATTGCTTCAATCGTTTGTGGCATCACGCCATCGTCTGCGGCCACCACTAAAATTACAATGTCTGTTGCTTTCGCACCGCGCGCGCGCATTGCTGTAAATGCGGCGTGACCTGGCGTATCTAAAAATGTCACGGTACCACGAGGCGTTTCGACATGATACGCACCAATATGTTGTGTAATACCGCCGGCTTCACCCTGAGTAACTTTAGTACGGCGAATGTAATCTAATAAAGAGGTTTTACCATGATCGACATGACCCATAATGGTCACAACAGGTGGACGCGGTAATATTTGCGCATCTGTTTTTTCGATTTGCATTAATTCTTCTTCTAACGCATTTTCTTTCAACGGTTTAGCAACATGTCCCATTTCTTCGACGATAATAGTTGCGGTGTCTTGATCAATTACTTGATTGATGGTTGCCATCACACCTAATTTCATCATGGCCTTAATCACTTCCGCCGCTTTAATTGCCATTTTTTGCGCAAGTTCTGCCACAGTGATTGTTTCTGGAATGTTCACTTCATGAATAATCGGTGCGGCAGGTTTTTCAACCTTAGCCACCATCTCAAATCTTCTTGGTTTATAACGACGACGCGGACGTCCATCGCTTTCTTCCTCACTACCCGTACTTAAATAATAATCAGGGCGATGGCGATATTTATCATTGGGTGATTTTTCTGTGCGCTTTGCTTTAGCTTTTCTTTCCGCTTCTTCACGTGCTTCACGTTCTTCACGTTTTTGTCGATGTTCTTTGTCTTTCTCTGTTTCTTTTGCTTTAGCGGAAACATCTTCCTTCGAAGGTTCAACGGCCATTTTTTCTTTCGGTGTGCGTTCTTTTTCCGCCAATTCTTGTTGCTGTTTCGCGGCTAATTCTGCTTGACGCGCCAATTCTTCTTGCTTCTTACGCTCTTCTTCAGCGCGCGCCTGTTGCTCTTCTTGTAACAACTCTTCGGCGCTACGTTTAACAAACGTGCGTTTTTTACGCACTTCCACACTAATCGTTTTTTTGCCGCTCTCATTACTCGATAATGCTGTCTTGCTGACACGCTTTAAAGTAATTTTTGGGGCGGCAATGGTGGTTTTGGCAGCTGTACTACGTCCACGTTGCAAATAGCTTAATAATTTTAATTTTTGTTCGTCATTTAAGATCTCATCGATTTTTTTAATTTCGGTGACGCCAGCTTCTTTTAACTGCTCCAATAATTTTTCAGGTGCAATACCAACGGTTGCAGCTAATTGCGCAACACTGACACCTTTTTTTACAACAGCCATAACGCCCCCTTTGTTATTTAAACCAATGCTCGCGCGCTTTCATGATTAAGTTTGCTGCTTTTTCTTCGGCGATTTCGGTCACATCCAATAAATCAGCCACCGATTGTTCCGCTAAATCTTCACGCGTGATAATGCCATGATTGGCTAATTCTTTTGCTAACTCTGTGGTCATCCCAGGCATCGTTAATAAATCTTGCGCAGGTTCTACAGCAGATAACCTTTCTTCGCTTGCAATCGCTTTCGTCAATAAAATATCTTTGGCGCGCGAACGCAATGCTTCCACAACTTCTTCATCAAATCCTTCAATCGCAAGCAGCTCTTTTGCTGGCACGTAGGCAATTTCTTCCACGTTCGTAAATCCTTGCTCGGCTAAAATGCGTGCTAGATCTTCATCGACACCGAGTTCATCAATAAACACTTGCAACGTATTTTGTGATTCTGTTTGATGTTTTTGTTCAGCTTCTTGCTTGGTCATGACATTTAATGTCCAACCTGTTAATTGACTTGCCAAACGAACATTTTGTCCATTTTTACCAATCGCTTGTGATAATTGACTTTCATCAACAGCCACATCAATGGTGTGTGTATCTTCATCAACCACGATAGAAGACACTTCAGCAGGCGCCATCGCATTAATGACTAATTGCGCCGGATTATCATCCCATAACACGATATCAATACGTTCACCACCTAATTCACCGGATACCGCTTGCACACGTGAACCACGCATACCCACACAAGCACCGATCGGATCAATACGTCCATCGTTGGTTTTTACGGCGATTTTTGCACGCATACCAGGATCACGTGCAGCACTTTTCACTTCAATTAATTGTTCACGAATTTCAGGCACTTCCAATTTAAATAATTCGATTAACATTTCAGGGCTGGTGCGTGACAACATTAATTGCACACCGCGTGTTTCAGCGCGCACTTCATATAAATAACCACGTAAACGATCACCGGTACGTAATGCATCACGCGGCAATAAATTTTCGCGCAAAAACATGCCTTCCACATGGCCACCTAAATCAAGAATAATAAAATCGCGCGTAACTTTTTTAACAGTACCGGTAATTAATTCGCCGATACGGTGTTGATAAGCATCCACCACTTTAGCCAGTTCTGCTTTACGCACTTCTTTGACAATTACTTGTTTGGCAAGTTGTGTTGCAATACGACCAAATTCAACGGAAGGCAATGACTCGGTAATTTCTTGACCAACTTCAATGTTAGGTTTTTTTGCTTTTGCTTCAGTCAAGCTAATATCTTTATCTTCATTCATGACATCGGCATCGGCCACAACAATCCAATAACGTTCTGTTTCATAATGCCCAGTTTCACGATCAATCGTGACACGTGCTTCGATTTCCATACCATATTTTTTCTTAGTGGCGGCAACTAATGCGGTTTCCATTGCTTGGAAAATAATTTCTTCGGGTACGCCAATTTCGTTTGATACCGATTTAAATACCAACAAAAGTTCTTTGCCACTTGGGCCTGTCGTTACTTTAGCGACATCTTTCGTTTTTGTTCTTGTCTTTGCTTTTGCTCTGGTCTTTGTTTTATCACTCGTCGTCTTACTCATCGTTTTATCCTCTCTTGCTTAAAACTTTGCAACAATGTTGGCACGTTCAATATTGTTAAACGCAATCAACATCAATGACTTACTCTCTTCAATTAATAAACTCAGTGTTTCATCATGCACTGCTTGTAAAATACCCAAAAAATTACGCTGATTTTCCACCGGCATTCTCAAACGCAACTTCACTTTCTCGCCAACAAAACGTTGATATTGCTCCCGGTTAAATAATGGTCGATCTAACCCTGGCGACGATACTTCTAAAACATAACGCCCTGAAATCGGGTTATTCACTTCTAATACACCGCTCATTTGATGACTTGCTGCTTCGCAATCTTCTACCGTAACGCCTTCGGGTTTATCGATGTATACCCGAAGCAACGTACTTGGCGAACCTGATTGCAATACGCAACCCCACCATTCAAGCCCTAATGCCGCCACAGCAGGCTCAAGCAACTCTTCTAATGTTATTACCGTTTCATTTCGCATATTTTATAAAACTCAAAAATAAAAAAACCCCATAAAGGGGTTTTGTTCTCTTTTAACGTCATGTGTTGGTAGCGGGGGCAGGATTTGAACCTACGACCTTCGGGTTATGAGCCCGACGAGCTGCCAGACTGCTCCACCCCGCGCCAAGGCGGCCACTATACCGAAAGGGTTAGGGTGATTCAAGGAAAATAGTAGGAAAATCAATGACTCATACATTTTTGAAGTTGAACTTCAAAAATGTAATACTGTTTGCTATAGTGCGCTTATGTTTAATCGACTCATCGAGCCAGAGCTCAAACAACTTGCCAAAGACTACCCCGTCGTCACGATTGTCGGTCCACGCCAATCCGGTAAAACAACACTCGTTGAAAAAGTTTTTCCTCGCAAAGCCTATGTCAACTTAGAAGAACCTGATGTGCGCGCCTTTGCACAAAAAGATCCCAGAGACTTCCTCAGTCAGTATCCACAAGGTGCTATTCTCGATGAAATACAACGCGTACCGCAACTCTTATCCTACATCCAAGCGCGTGTTGATAAAGAAAAGAAAAAAGGCATCTACATTTTAACGGGTAGTCACCAATTAGAATTGCATCAAGCCATCAGTCAATCATTAGCAGGTAGAACGGCACTACTTCAATTGCTTCCATTAAGTATTGCAGAGCTCAAACAAGCAAAAACAGAATTTACGACGGAAGACTATTTACTCAACGGATTTTATCCACGCATTTATCAAGATAAATTGAATCCTACTAAAGCTTACCGCAATTATTTTCAAACGTATTTGGAACGCGATGTAAGACAGCTCATTAATGTCAAAGACTTAACATTATTTCAACATTTTATTAAATTATGCGCCGGACGTATTGGGCAAATCATGAACGTGCACAGTTTAAGTAACGATCTTGGTGTTTCAAGTCATACTGTAAAACATTGGCTGTCGATACTCGAAGCATCATTTATTCTTTTTCAATTACCACCTTATTTTGAAAACTTTGGCAAGCGCTTGATTAAATCACCTAAATTTTATTTTACTGATGTAGGGTTGGCGAGTTTTTTATTGGATATTGAAAACACTCAACAATTAATCCGCGATCCTTTACGAGGCGCGCTATTTGAAAACTTGGTTGTCATTGAATTATTAAAAACGCGCGTCAACCAAGGGTTAGACCCACATTTATATTACTTTCGCGATAGCCAGCAACATGAAATAGATGTGATTTATAAAAATGCTCAACAACTTGTACCTATTGAAATCAAATCAGGAAAAACTTTTCATGGCGAATTTCTTAAAAACTTACAATTCTTCCAAGCATTGGTCGGGAAAAAACGCTGCCCTAAGGGATTTTTAATTTACAACGGCGAACATGAGCAGCGAGTTAACGACTGGCATGTCATTAACTTGCTGCATAGTGAACAAGTATTTACCACGCTTTAATCGCATCACCGTGGAAAATTTGTTGTGCTGCTTGCAATACTTGTGGTGATTGGAAAGCTTGCACTAACTCTTGTAGCTTGGGATCATTTTTATCTTTGGTGCGCACCACGATAACATTAGCATACAAAGAATCTGTGCCTTCAAGAAACAATGCATCATCGTGACGGCTCACATTCGCATTAATTTCCGGATGTAACCCAGCCTCAATTGCATAGTTGGTATTAATCGCCGCCAAATCCACATCGGGCAATACACGTGGAATTTGCGCTGCATCTAATTCTTTAATCTTTAAGTGCATCGGATTCGATGCGATATCTTCTACGGTTGCCATGATAGTCACGTTAGGCTCTAAAGTAATTAGCCCTGCTTTTTGCAACAACAATAATGCACGCGCTTCATTGGTTGGATCGTTTGGCACTGCCACAATCGCGCCCGGTTTTAATTCTTTTAATGTATTCAATTTAGAAGAATATAAACCCATGGGATAAACAAATGTTTTGCCGATTGCGCTAAATTGATAATGATGTTGTGACATGCAAGCAGCTAAATAAGGAACATGTTGAAACATATTAGCATCAATACTACCATCCGCTAACGCACGATTCGGCATGGTGTAATCAGTAAATTGTATAATTTTGACGTGCAATCCAAATTTTTGTAATGCCACATTTTTAGCGACTTGCATTAATTGTGTTTCTGGCCCCGCAATGGTTCCCACACGAATTTGATCGGCGGGTTCTTGGCTTTTACTACACCCGGCTAGCAACAAAATAACCGCGCATAAAAAAACTTTTTTCAACCCTTTCATTTGCATAGCCACCTCAATTATTAACGATGATTACATTTGTGTGCGAAGTAATCACCAACATATTGCACCAGTTGTACCAATGCAATTAATAAAATAATCGTCATGATCATGACATTCGTTTCAAATCGTTCATAACCATAACGAATCGCAAAATCACCCAATCCGCCACCACCAATTGCACCTGCCATCGCAGCATACCCAATCAAAGCGATAAACATCAATGTGATGCCAGAAATAATGCTAACCAATGCTTCTGGCAACAAAATTTTTATAATAATTTGCAACGGTGTTGCACCCATGGCTAATCCTGCTTCAATTAAACCATGCGATACTTCACTCAATGCATTTTCCACGACGCGTGCAATAAATGGCGCAGCCGAAAGTGTTAATGGCACCATCGCCGCTTCTGTACCAATGGATGTACCCACAACAAAACGCGTCAATGGAATAATGGCTACTAATAAAATAATAAAAGGAATAGAACGCAATGCATTCACCATTGCTGCCAATACCCTATGCCAAAAACGATTGGCAAATAATCCATGTTCACGTGTAGTAAGTAACAAAATACCCAATGGCAATCCTAAAACAAATGCACACACGCCAGAAACGACCACCATTTTAATAGTTTGCCATGTCGCCTCAATTAATTCAGATGTCAGATGTGTTGAGATAACCAATGATATCCACCTCTAAACCTTGTTGTTGAAGATAATCAATGCCGGCTTGTGCTTGATTGTTCTTATCCATCACCGAACAAATCATAATGCCAATAGTGTCATGCACAATATATTCCATACTCGCTTGCAAAATATTTAATTCTAATCCAAGTTTTTTTGACAAATTAGCAATAACGGGTTCGGTGGCTGTATTGCCACGAAAATAAATACGCCACACTGGTTGGGCATGCAGTTGCGCGGTTAAAAATAATTTTTCTTTGATGGGTGCAGGCAATTCACATTTTAATGCTGAACGCACAAAATATTGCGCCATTTCTGTTTTGGGACGCGCAAACAAATCCACCACTGAACTGGTTTCAATAATTCTGCCATGATCTAAAACGGCTACTCGATCACAAATTTGTTTCACGACATCCATCTCATGCGTAATTAATAAAATAGTGAGATTTAACTTCTGATTAATATCTTTTAACAATGCCAGAATAGATTGCGTGGTATGAATATCGAGCGCCGATGTTGCCTCATCACACAGCAAAACCTTCGGTTGATTAGCCAACGCACGCGCAATCGCCACACGCTGTTTTTGCCCACCACTTAATTGCGCAGGGAATCTCTTTTCTTTATCCGTAAGCCCTGTAAGCTCTAACAATGACAATACACGTTCATGAATAATTTTTTTCGGTGTTTTATTTAAATACAATGGCAATGCAATATTATCAAATACACTACGCGATGATAATAAATTGAAATGTTGAAAAATCATGCCCATGTCTTTTCGTGCATGACGCAATGACTTACCTGATAACTGTGTCAATTCATAACCAGCGACTTTTACAGACCCACTCGTCGGACGCTCCAATAAATTCACACATCGAATTAACGTACTTTTGCCCGCACCACTTTTGCCAATCACACCAACAATTTCACCGGCGTTAACACAAAGCGATACATTATTTAGTGCTTGAGTTTCTTGACCTTTATGTGAATAAATTTTATTGAGATGGGTTAATTCAATCACGCTATTTCTCTAATAAATAACAGTGGTGATATGCCGCGCGACGCTTGAAATCTAATGGCAGTGTCAGCTTACTTAAATCATGTACTTTAAATAATACACCGACATCCGGCGCTAATTTGAAATTATGTTTATTCGTCGCAAAATATAATTTTCCTTTAGGCGCTAATAATCGATGCGCTTGCGACAATAATTCTCCTTGATCACGCTCAATATCAAATGTTTGCTCCATACGCTTAGAATTAGAAAATGTGGGGGGCTCCAAATAAATCACATCGTATTGACGTTTTTCATTTTTCATCCATTCAATACAATCGGCTTGGATAAAATGATGGCGATGCTCACTAAATCCATTTAACGCCATATTCTTTTTTGCCCACTGCAAATAAGGCGCAGACATATCTACACTTGTGGTACTTGCCGCACCACCGATTGCTGCATAAACCGTGGCAGAACCCGTGTAACAAAACAAATTCAAAAAATGTTTGCCTTTCACATTGGTTTTAATCATAGCGCGCGTCATACGTTGATCGAGAAACAATCCCGTATCAACATAATCGGATAAATTCACTAATAATTTGGCTTCATCTTCTTTAATTTCGAGCATTCTTTCTGCTTGATTTAATTTTTGATGTTGCGCACCGGGTTTTTGCCGGCGTTTGACTTTGACAAAAACATTTTCTGGATTAACCTCAAAGATTTCTGGCAACACCGACACCGCATTATCTAAACGTTCTTGTGCTTTATCGGGATCAATGGTTTTGGGTGGCGCATATTCTTGGACATGAACACAATGACCATAACAATCAATCGCTATTGCATAATCAGGCAAATCGGCATCATAAACACGATAACAACTGATATGCTCACGCGCCGCCCAACGCTGCAAATGCTTATTATTTTTCTGCGCGCGATCCATAAACATTTGCAGCGATGGATTCGGTAGGGGCACGATATTCGGTAGGGGCACGATGCGTCGTGCCCCTACCGTTGTTTTTACAAAAGACGCTTCTGCAATATCAAACAATAATAATTTACAAGGAATCGTCCCATTAAAAAACACATACATTTTTTTCGCGCGCAATCCCATGGTTTTCCCCAACTCTGGATTGCCCGTCAATATTGCACCACGCCAATGCAAAAAATGATTTTTAAACGTTTCACTTAACCGTTGATATAAATACATCAACTCAGATGCTTCACCTAAACGCTCGCCATACGGTGGATTAACGATGACCAATCCTGGGTGTTTTTGCCATTGCTGTAAGGATACGACTTGCGCTAATTCTCGTTTTTCCAAATGAATCAGTTGTTGTAAATTTATGTTCGCGACATGCTGGATACCTTCACGAATACGTTGCGCATCAGCATCATAGCCAATAATAGTAGATGTAATATCACGTTTGGCGGCATTCGCTTCTTGCAATAATTTTTCCCACAATTTTTTGTCATGCCCACGCCATTTTAAAAACCCAAAATAACGACGCAATAATCCTGGCGCAATATTGCCGGCGATTAACGCCGCTTCAATAGGAATCGTGGCAGAACCACACATCAAATCCACCAACGTTCCACCGTTTAAAGCAATTTGTTCCCACCCTGCACGAATTAATAACGCCGCGGCTAAATTTTCTTTTAATGGCGCTTCACCACCATGCTCACGATAATGGCGTTTATGCAAACTCTCGCCTGATAAATCAATACTGACGGTGGCAACATCTGCTTGCACATGTACATTAATTCTGACATCAGGTTGCGCTTTTTCTACGCTGGGACGCTCCTCAAAACGCGCACGAAATTGATCCACAATGGCATCTTTAACTTTTTGCGCACCGAATTGCGTATGTGTGATCGCTGAATTAATACTGGTAAAATCAATAGCGAGTGTGTCGCTATAAAAGAGATGCTCTGACCAATCAATTTGACCAATACCGATATATAGCGCTTGAGGATTTTCGGCAGAAAATGTCGCAATAGGAAATAATATTCGGCTGGCTAAGCGTGACCATAAACAAACTTTATAAGCTAATTCCAAATCACCCTGAAATGACATGCCGGCTGCACGTAATTTAATATGTGTAGCACCCAAACGCTGCAACTCTTCGCTGAGTAATTCAATCAACCCTTTTGCGCAAGTGGCAAAAAAAGTTGTTGTGTTTTTTTCATGCATGAATTTTCACCAAAAATTTTAATCCCAAACGGCGTGCGAATAATTTTTCAAAATAGTTTCGTCTTTCGTCAACAGAGGATTTGCGTGTAACGCCGCTTGCGCCGCAATAACACGGTCAAAAGGATCACGTGTCCAAGACATGTGCAAACCCCTTTCAATCACTTTATAAAAAGGATGCGAACAAATTTTTAAATAAATAACCTCTTGCAGTTCTTGAATAATTTCAGTTGCTGGCACAATCACTCGACCTATTTCATTAAGATAAGCCAGTTCCAGCATCACGATGGGAGAAACATATTTCTCATGGCTATCCAATAGACGTATTGCTTTTTTGCTAAATTTGCGGCGATTCCCTTGATAAAGCCATACGATAATACTGGTATCCAGATAAATCATGCTTTCCATTCTCCGGACCAATCAATGTGTGCAAAATCATTATCATTGCCTGTTGTGACATGTCTTCTTTTAGGCAAAACATCAAAAACACTGCCTCGCTTTTTCATATCTTCTACCGGAACAAGTTTTAATTTTTTACCATGTCGCTCTATTTCAACAGGCACCCCTGTTTTTAATACTGAATCGATAATTTGATAAATATTCGAACGTAATGCAGTGATATGAATAGCTGACATAACTAACTCCTTCTGATGGAACTTATGATGAAGTATAGATTATTAATAACGTACGTCAATATACGTACGTTATTAGTTGGCCCATGTGCCATCACGCTGGCGGCACACTTCGCCTGTTGTTTGTTGATCACGATGATATCTTTTATCCATCACAAATTGATAATCACGACATGGCTCACCTTGCGCATTCACG
This sequence comes from uncultured Pseudomonadota bacterium, assembly GCA_963712965.1. GTDB lineage: Bacteria > Pseudomonadota > Gammaproteobacteria > DASZBR01 > DASZBR01 > CAVQJZ01. Next base: position 192,755 of record CAVQJZ010000007.1, read on the forward strand.
TGTGTATCATTGGTGGTGAGCGTGTAAGTCACATCACCTTCGTCACTTTGCCACGTCACAGCATCGCCATCGATCGCTGTATTGACTACTTCTTGAAATTTCTGCTGCGCATCCGATGGAAGATTTTGCTGAAATTCTGCCGGATTGATTTCTTTAGGAGACATGCTCGCGCAGCCACTTAATAAGATCCCAAGTCCAATCACCATTAAACTTTTATACCTTCGTTTCACCTTGCACCCCCCTGATTAAGCCTCTAGAAACCATCTCTGCCCGAGTTGAGCGACATTCTACGACAAACTGCCCAATCTTTGTCTATACTTATTTCTAGCGGTAAAGCCAAAAGGGAGCAATCCATGGATAAAGAACAGATGGAAACACATGCCGTACTCGACCAATATCTATCGCCTCAAGTGAGACATTTTCTTGAAGCGAATTACTATGCCAAAATTAATGACGCCGCACGTTTAAGCAACATCATGCGCGATACGAATTTCTTGGCACATCCACTCGAACACTTTTCACTTTCAACAGATCACGGTTTAATTCATGTACGCGATATCGCAATGAATCTTTTAGATCTCCTCGAACAATTAAATGGCGTTCACTTTCCTAAACGCAATGAGCAACGTTTAAAATTTATGCAAGGCTATGGTGTCATGTTGGCCTATCTACATGGCTTGGGCATGTTAGATCCTCAATTAATTCAACAAAATTTATGCGCTGAATTTTCAGCCAGCGCTATCTATCAAGAAAAATTAGAAAAAGAATTGTTTCAATTATGGGAAAGCAACAGCGGCAATGTCGCGTGGCATATTTCGCAACTATGCTACAAAAAAATTCTTACGCAAATGCCACATTTAATCTTTCGCGAAATGTTAACGTTGTGTTGCGCGTATGATAAAAAGTATTTAGCTGCCAATTTATTTAATTACCCTGTCGAACTACGTCGCGACATGCAAACCAAATTAATGCACTCCACATTTACAAAGAATGCATTAAACCTTTATTACCAAGATTTCGCTCACGATTCTTTTTTATGGCTAGTTGATGAACATAAAGAAGCGATTGAATTTGCTGAAGATGTGATTGATACGTTGCGCGTACTGCGTTGCGCTAAAGCATCGCGTCAACGTGGCGCACGATTGCGCGCCAATGGCGGTTATCAAATCTTTCTTGATCAACAAACCGCGCAAGCCGTTTATGCTATTAACGCACAAGATAAATTATATTTACTCAAAAGCAGCAATACTTTACTCGGTGGCGAAGTCAATTTATCGGGCAGCGAATTCACGCGCGAAGGTGATTTGCGTATTTCGTTTTACCATGGGAAATTCGCAGATCATGCAGCCACTGAAAAAGCCATTTTTAACGCGGCTGTCGCTATCAACGATGTACAAGAAGATATGCTAGAAAGTTTTGTGCGCGCTAAAGATCACAACCGTAGCACTGATTATTTACGCAAGTGGCAAACGATTTATATCTTATTAGAAAACTGTGACGACAACCCTGAGTTTAATGACAAAGTTAAACAACAACTGGCCATCCAAAACCCTCATTTACACGATAACGTTCGCTTAGTACCTTCTCTACAAAATGCATCCGCGTTAGAGCGTGAACGTTATCTGAGCGCCAAGGAATTGCCATGGAACCAAAAAGAAATGCAAGATTTTGTAGAAAAAGTAGCGCTTTCTGGACACAAGCTTGAAAATATTACACTGGAAAAAGCGTTCACTGATGTCAAATTAGTTCATCTTGAAACAGGCGAAACATTAATTGAAGTCAACACACCCGCCAGTTTTGTTTATATTCCCTTGCACGATGGGTTAACGGGATATCCTTTAGGCGGTTACCAACCTTTTCCTTCGCGCGCATTTATTCCGTTGGGCACAACCGGTGTTATTCGCGGTGATCTACGTAACGCCACTGTCGTTGCTGAAAATGCGCTGGACGTTATTATTATTCCACGCGAAATTTATATGGCACATTGGGATACCGCTTATTCAGAAGCTGAATTTGTCGGCTTACTCAACACCGGCAAAATTTCTGCGGCGTAACTATTCAATGGCAATGGTTTTTTAAGCAATTTATTTTGTGCCATAAATTGTTCAAAACGATTGTATTTATTTTTATGCAATTTACCTGGGTTATTTGCAAAGTCGTCAAGCGTCTCAAACCAGGCCTTTTGATTTAATGTGTTGTTTAATTCAGGATGCGCCTTGGCAAATAATTGCCAACTTTGTTTAGGATGCGCGTGCAAATAACTCACCCCTTCTTGCAACGCCGCTAAAAATTTTGGCAAGCGCGGATCATGCAATTCATTGCGATTAGCCACGATAATTAATTCATCGTGTGGTGGCACACCGAATTGTTCGGGATAAAAAACGCGTGGCGCAAACCCTTCTTGTTGTAATTGATACACTTCAAAATTGCGCATTAAACCAATCACCGCATCAACTCGGTGTGTTAATAATGCTTGAGTTAAATCATAACTAATATTAATTAATTTTACTTGAGAAAGTGAAATATTCGATTGTTGTAACATGGCTTTTAGTACCGCCAAATCTTGGTCGCTACCCGAATAACCAATAGTTTTACCTTTCAAATCAGCGATATTTTTAATCGGCCCATGCGCATCGACGACCAAACAATCCAATGGCGTTTTAATTAAAGTAGCGATACGCACTAATGGCAATCCTTGTTGCACATCGACTAATAATTGTGATTGATAGGTCACGGCCAAATTCGCTTTACCGGCAGCCACTAATTTAGGTGGATCAGCAGGATTCGCTGGCCCAATTAATTTTACGTTTAATCCTTGCTGTTTAAAAAATCCTTGTTCTTGTGCCACAAATAATGGCGCATGATCAGGATTGGGAAACCAATCTAAAATAACGGTTAATGGTTGTAATGTTTGCGCGAACAAAGATGATGAAAACAATAATAAAAAAACCACCGCTATTCTCATTACACTTCCTTTTGCCAACGAATTAAAAACTTAAGACAATAATTCACGCTAAAATAAAGCAACAAACTCCACAATACCAACATAAACAATGCCGCGAACATCACATCAATTTGCATGCGCGCATTCGCATTTAACATTAAAAATCCCAATCCGCGACTCGCGCCCACCCATTCACCAATCACCGCACCAATCGGCGCGCAAGCTGTCGCAACACGCATACCGGTAACTAACGCGGGCATTGCTGCAGGCAAACGAATATAACGCAATATTCGCCAACGTGTAGCGCCCATGGTTTGCGCTAAATCTAAAAATCCAGAATCCGTACGACGCAGGCCATCAAAAAAAGCGCTCGTGACCGGGAAAAATAACATTAATATTGTCGTAACAATTTTTGCACTCATGCCATAACCAAACCAAATTACCAACAATGGTGCAATTGCAAACGTAGGCAATGCTTGGCTAATTAATAAAATGGGGGTAAGCCACGCACGCAACGATTGAATATAAGCCATTAAAATGGCAATCAAAAATCCTAAGATCACGCCACCAGCTAATCCTAATAACGTTTCAATTATTGTTGGCACACTTTGTGCAAGTAACAATGGCATTTGGGTAATACAGGTATGAATGACATCTATGGGTGTGGGCAAAATATAAGGCGGCAAATGACCTATGATTACAATGAATTGCCATAATGCGAGCAAGCCACATAAGATAATAATTAATCTGATCAGCGCTTTCATCACGACTCACCTAACTCTTGCAATAACATTGCATGGCGCTCTAACCAAATGACATCTTCCATTTGGCGCGGCAATTGTTCATGCAATAACATAGGTTCACTTAATTTTGCAGGTACGCCACGCAACACTAAAATTTGCTGGCCTAAACGCAATGCTTCCCATGGATCATGCGTAATTAAAAATACTGTTTTATCGCGTAATAATTCCGCGGCTAGATTTTGCAAATGCAAACGTGTTAATGCGTCTACCGCCGCAAACGGTTCATCCATCAACACGACAGGCTTATTTTCAAATAAGGTTCTGGCTAACGCCACACGCTGACGCATGCCACCGGATAATTCATATGGTTTTTTATTTCCAATATCCGGCAAGTTCACGGCGTGTAATAATTCACGTGCACGCGCGATATCATTTTTAGTTATTTTTCCGTGACGCAATTTTGCACCCAAACAAACATTTTCTTTTGCGCTTAACCATGGCATCAGTAAATCTGTCTGCGCCATATACGCCACCTGATGTTTCAATGATTGCCCATCACTGGTTTGAATATCTGCTGCTACATTCGCATCCAACGGTAAAAGCCCTGCGAGCATACGCAACAAACTGGTTTTGCCCACGCCACTTGGACCCAATAAACATGTCCATTGACCTTGAGGCAAAGCAAGCGATAATGCATCGAAAATACACTGGCGTTGATACGTCAGATGCGCATTTTGAATAGTGATTGATGGAGAGGTGATGTTCATTTCGGCAATCTTAATCCCATAAAGGAAAAATTATGTTTGAACTTGGTATTCGCTGTGATCATTTACTCACGATGGCACAAGGTAACACAACTCTCTTGCGCGATCATTTTTTGGGTATTCAACAGGGAAAAATTACCCTCATCCAACCCTGGCAAGAAAATTTTCGCGAACAATCGCAACAATTCATTGAAACAAAAAATCAATTAGTCATGCCAGGATTAATCAATGGCCATTGCCATGCGGCCATGAGTTTGTTTCGTGGACTTGCCGAAGACCAAACATTTGAATATTGGCTACATCAAGTGATTTTACCGCTGGAAGCAAAATTTGTTGATCGTGACTTTGTCCGAACAGGTGTGGAATTAGCGTTACTCGAATCTATTTACAATGGCGTAACCACCATTGCTGATATGTACTTTTTTATTGATGCCGCCGCAGAAATCTTTCATCGCGTTGGTGTACGTGGTCTTTTAGTAGAATCTATTTCCGATTATCCAAGCCCTGACAATAAAAACCCGCAAGATAATTTGCATTATCAAATTATCGAAAAAACATTGCATGACTTCAAACAACATCCATCTATACACCTTGCCGTAGGCGTGCACGCACCTTACAGTTGCAGCAACGAAACACTAACTAAAGCACGGCGTTTTGCACAACAACATGACTTACGACTGTATTCACATGTCGCTGAAGCCACGTTTGAAATAGAAAGTTCGCTAAAAAAATATCAACAAACACCGGTTGCACGTTACGCTCAATTAGGTTTATTAGATCAAGGCATGTCGCTCGTCCATTGCGTGCATATTAATGATAACGATATCGCATTAATCGCCGATAAAAAATGTGGTGTTATTTATAATCCTGAAAGCAATATGAAATTAGGTTGCGGAATTGCGCCCATTAAATCACTCATCAACGCAGGTGTTGCCGTTGGCATTGGTACCGATGGCGCAGCAAGTAATAATGATTTAAATCTATTTGCCGAAATGAGCACGGGAATGAAATTACAAAAATTGGTGCAACATACCAAACCTGCGATCACTTCCGTCGATATGTTACGCATGGCAACGATTGATGGCGCGCGCGCCTTAGGACTAGAAAATTATACCGGCAGCCTTGAAGTAGGAAAATTTGCCGATTGCATTATTCTTGATCTCGACCGCCCTGAACTTTTCCCTGCTTACGATTTAATTAGTCATTTATGTTATGCCATCAGCAATCGCAGCGTTAATACAGTGATTTGTCATGGGAAAATTTTATTAGAGAACCAAAAACCCTTAACCATTAATCAAGAAAAACTATTTGCTGACGTGCGAGATGTATCCAGCAGAATTGAGCGGTTTTTAAATATCTCTTAATTTCTTCAACAATGCCTGCATATCCTCTGGCATCTCCGCCGTAAACTCGAGCATTTTTTTGGTGATGGGATGCGCGAAACTCAAACGCCACGCATGCAATGCCTGACGTGAAAAATTTTCTACCACACGCCCACCATATAATTTATCGCCAACTAAAGGATGATGAATATGCGCCATATGTGCACGAATTTGATGTGTGCGACCCGTTTCTAAAATAACTTTAATCAATGTATAAATAGGAAAGCGTTCTAATAAACGATAATGCGTGACCGCTTTTTTCCCACTGAACGCGACTGCGCGTCGTGTGCGAAATTTTGGATGTCGACCGAGCGGCGCATCAATGGTTCCACCTGAAGTTAATTCACCATGCACAAGCGCGTAATATTCACGATGCACTTCACGTGTTTGTAATTGTTTTACTAAATACGTGTGTGCGGCTAATGTTTTAGCAACGACTAATAATCCAGACGTATCTTTATCCAAACGATGAACAATTCCCGCGCGCGGCAATTGTTTTAATTGCGGTGAATAATGTAGGAGCGCATTCGCTAATGTACCCGCGTAATTTCCTGCCGCAGGATGCACGACCAAACCCACCGGTTTATTAATGACTAATACATCATCATCTTCATAAACAACATTAAGTGTAATTTGCTCTGGCGCCCATTCATCATGTTCTTCAAGAGTTGCTTGAATGTTAACCACATCGCCGCATTTCGCTTTTGTACGTTGCTGTATTGGTTTACCACCAATAGTTACCGCACCTTGTGTTATCCAAGATTGCAACATCGTTCTCGAATATTCAGGCAAAAGCTGAGCGAGCGCTTGATCAAGACGCCGTTCGTGCAAACTTTCTGGAATAATTACTTCACAAGAGATGGTTTTCATACGCTGATTGTTTATACTTGGCCTCTTTTTTTACAGTCACCCACGGATAGTAACATGCATAAAATACGTTTTGGCATCATTCTTCTCGCCATATCATTTCTGCTCACCAGCTGCGCTCGCGTGACAGACCCAGAAAAAATCTTTAAAGGTCAGTCGGCGGAACAAATTTACACCGGTGGCGAACAAGCGTTGGCCAAGCGTGACTATCATGAAGCAAACCAGCATTTTGAAGGTTTAGAAGTGCTTTACCCTTTTAGCCAATACAGCGAACAAGCCAGACTCGACAGCATTTATTCTTATTATAAAGATGGCGATCTTCCTTCCACCGTAGCGGCAGCGGATAGCTTTATTCGTTTATACCCTGCCAGCCCACATGCAGATTATGCGTATTACATGAAAGGCGTGGCAGAAATGTTCCAAACACGTTCTTTTGCACAAACATATTTACCCGTTGATATTTCTACGCGCGATCAAACCAGTGCCAAGCTCGCGTATCAGGATCTGACTCAACTCATTACTTTATATCCAACAAGCAGTTACGCCGCTGATGCACGCCAACGTATGGTGTATTTACGCAATATTTTTGCAGAACATGATTTGCATATTGCACAATTTAATTACAAACATCACGCGTATGTGGGTGCGGTTAATCGTGCGAATGAAATTTTGCGCCATTACCAAGGTTCGCCTGCAGTGGAAGGTGCTTTAGTTGTTCAAGTAGAAGCGTATCGACAATTACACATGTTTGATATGGCACAAAAGAGCTTGGATTTACTAAAACAAAATTACCCAAATAATCCATTGGTTAAAGAAGAAAAATAATAATACCTAGCAAGTGTGCCGCACGCCGTAATAAATACGGCGCATGCTTGTTGCGGCATCTGGTAAAAATTCTTAATAAAACCTTAAGGTTTCTAAGCTAAGCTGACCACAGACCAATAAATAAGTTTGTGGTGGTTTTATGAACAATAATGGCAGTACCCGTGTTATTCCTCGCATCATTCATTTTGTCTGGGCAGGTGGTTCTAATCTTTTGCCCGACAAGAGCAAGCATAAGATTAACGATTGGGCAAGATTGAATCCCAGTTTTAAGATTTTCTTGTGGATAGATTCAACTTCTGCGCCAACAGACTTGTCAGTCCACTATAGAGAACAATTTAGTAATCTTGGTTCTCGCTTAGAACTTCACGATATCAGCAAATTCTCAGCACATGAACTTTATCCATGTGTTCGCTATGAAATTGACAAACTCATGCCTAATTATGGTGCTTCCAGCGACATTGTGCGGTATTTAGGTTTGTATCAATACGGAGGCGCTTACTTTGATAGCGATGTCACGCCAAATCCAGATTTTTCACTTGAAGCATCAGGGATTTTTGAGCCATTTGAACAAGAGTCAAATGAGGAACCAAAAATTTATTTTGATGATCGTAGTCAGGGATCAAACGCCATAGGCAACGACGCCATTATTTGTCCGCCACAACATAGCTTTATGAAAACAATTATTGAAAGCATTAAAGCCAAATATAGACTGAATTTTGAGGACAATAATGTAAGCCTTCTGCTAACACAGGCAAGGATGACATATTTAGCCAAAAATGAGGATTTTTTTGTTGACTCTACAATATACAAAACTGGTCCCGGGCTCATTGCGCACCTGATACTAGAAAATAACCTTCTCGAAAATGGGCGGTCAGGTCTTTTGGAATTAGTGCCTCCTTGTCATAGCATGCGTTTTGGCGATAAATCATTGACAGCTAATATACGAGAACCGAATACTCGGCTGTGGGTCGGGGTTAAGATTGAAGATACTTCAGAAGACGCGGCATTAAAAAGAATTTTGAGCACTATAAAATTTGAAGCAATTAACTTTGGCATTTTACGACTAGATGATCACCTTGATGATCTTTGTGCAGCTACTGATGAAGACTCTGAGAGGTTGCTCGGAAAGTTGTTAAATGCGTTAAACGATGTTAGCTGGGTTCCTCAGGTAAAAATGGTGCAAATTGAATCAAGCTTTTCACAGATTAACGCGTTTTATGATATTCACGGGTTGGCGCGTAGAACTATAGATAATTTGCTCAAGCTTGAGCAAACAGACGTCCAGTATATCGTGGATTGTAGCAGGAACACGCTTTGCCTTGATTTACTGTGGCCATTGTTAGAAAGTAAGTTTCTCGCTAGGAGATTAGGTGTAGAATCTGATCCATCTAGCTATTGTAGAATAACCTAGTTGAAGGAGTTATAGATGAAGTTTCGTGAAAAGTTGCAGCGCTTGCTAAAAAATAAACCAGATTTAGTTTGCGCAGATTTATCTATGATTAAATTAACGTATCAGCGAGAACTCGCTGAAAGCGAAGAATGCAAACAAGAAATGAAAGCACTTGCCGATTTGCTGAATGAACATCCTGAAATCAAAACACTAGAATTAGATTCATGCTCGATCTGGGATCCCAATATAAAATTTTTGTCTGAAGCGCTGAAACATATTGAAACTATAAATTTGCGACGCAACAATCTAACGTTAGTTAGTTTAAATGCGTTACTACAAAATCAAAAAATTAAAGAAATTGATTTTCGCAATACCAATCTCCCTGAAGATGAGGCTAAAGCAGAATGGGATGAATTGATTGCAAACCTTCCGTCGCATGTGACGAAACTAGATGTGACACTGAATGGTAGCTTTTTGTCTACGCAAATTCAGCCAAGAATTAATGAAAAAATTCGGGGAAATCAAGCAAACCAAAAAACCCCAGGGGAAACAAACATTAATAAAGAAAACTGGGTTGCTTTACCTGGCAACAAATGGCGTCAGTCATTCATGCTTTTTGGATGTGCAGCACTTTTGTCAGTAGTTGTGCCGGTAGTGCTCGCTCGCTCAACAAATCTTTTTGAGATGAAATAAAACCGTTCTGATTTTTTTACCAGACCCCGCAATAAATGCGGGGTGACAACATTAATTACTTTTTCTTTTTATCTTTCCCTAACGTCTTTTCCAACTCATGCAATTGTTTTTCCAATCGCTCTACTTTCGCACGCTTTGCCTTGATTTACTGCGGCCATTGTTAGAAAGTAAGTTTCTCGCTAGGAGATTAGGTGTAGAATCTGATCCATCTAGCTATTGTAGAATAACCTAGTTGAAGGAGTTGTAGATGAAGTTTCGTGAAAAGTTGCAGCGCTTACTAAAAAATAAGCCGGAGTTAGTTTGCGCAGATTTATCTATGATTAAATTAACGTATCAGCGAGAGCTTGCTGAAAGTGAAGAATGCAAACAAGAAATGAAAGCACTTGCCGATTTGCTGAATGAACATCCTGAAATCAAAACACTAGAGTTAGATTCATGCTCGATCTGGGACCCTAATATAAAATTTTTAGCTGAAACGCTGAAATATATTGAAGTCATAAATTTGCGGCGCAACGATCTAACGTTAGTTAGTTTAAATGCATTACTACAAAATCAAAAAATTAAAGAAATTGATTTTCGTAATAATCATTTATCAAAAGATGAACAGACGTGGAATGAACTGATTGCAAACCTTCCGTCGCATGTGACGAAACTAGATGTGACGCTCAATGGTGGTTTTTTGTCTACGCAAATTCAGCCGAGAATTAATGAAAAAATTCGTGAGAATCAAGAAATTCAGGAACCCCAAAAGGAAGCGGACATTAATAAAGAAACCTGGTTTGCTTTACCTGGCAGCAAATGGCAACGACCATTTATGATTTTTGGATGCGCAGCACTACTATCCGCTGCGCCAATCGCAATAGTGATTGCTCGATCAACAAATCTTTTTGAGATGAAATAAAACTATTCTGATCTTTTTTACCAGACCCCGCAATAAATGCGGGGTGACAACATTAATTACTTCTTCTTTTTATCTTTCTCTAACGTCTTCTCTAATTCATGCAATAGCTCTTCTAATTTTTCAACCTTGCACGCTTTGCCTTGATTTACTGTGGCCATTGTTAGAAAGTAAGTTTCTCGCTAGGAGATTAGGTTTAGAATCTGATCCATCTAGCTATTGTAGAATAACCTAGTTGAAGGAGTTGTAGATGAAGTTTTGTGAAGCATTAAATGTAGATCTGAAGAATGATCCGGAATTAATTTGCGCAGATTTATCTACAGTTAAATTAACATATCAGCGAGAGCTTGCTGAAAGCGATGAATGCGCGCAAGAAATGAAAGCATTAGCTAATTTGCTGAATGGACATCCTAACATTAAAACGCTAGAATTAGATTCATGCTCGATCTGGGACCCTAATATAAAATTTTTAGCTGAAACGCTGAAATATATTGAAGTCATAAATTTGCGGCGCAACGATCTAACGTTAGTTAGTTTAAATGCATTACTACAAAATCAAAAAATTAAAGAAATTGATTTTCGGAATACTTATTTATCAAAAGATGAACAGACGTGGGATGAATTGATTGCAAACCTTCCGTCGCATGTGACGAAACTGGATGTGACACTCAATCGCTTACCTACACAAATTCAGCCGAGAATTAATGACAAAATTCGGGAAAATCAAGAACCCCAAAAAACCCTAGAGGAAGCAAGCATTAGCAAAGAAAGCTGGGTTGCTTTACCTGGCAGCAAATGGCAACGACCATTTATGATTTTTGGATGCGCAGCACTGCTATCCGCTGCGCCAATCGCAATAGTGCTTGCTCGCTCAACAAATCTTTTTGAGATGAAATAAAACTATTCTGATCCTTTTTTACCAGACCCCGCAATAAATGCGGGGTGACAAGTGATATTACCTAAAACAAATCGGATAACGCCGTTCACGATAAAAGGCGCGGGCAGAAACTTTAGGGCCAGGCGCCGATTGACGACGTTTGTATTCATTTTTATTCACCAACTCAATCACGTGCTTAACGATTTTCTCATCAAACTTTTTGGCAATTATTTCTTCAGCGCTTAAATCTTGTTCAACGTAATACTGCAAAATAACATCCAAAAGAGAATAAGGTGGTAAATGATCTTCGTCTTTTTGATCAGGCAATAATTCGGCTGACGGTGCACGCTCAATAATAATCGTTGGAATAACCTGACTTAATTGATTACGATAATGCGCTAATTGATAAACTTCCGTCTTCCACACATCTTTTAACACCGCATAACTTCCTGCCATATCGCCATAAAGTGTTCCATAACCCACCGCCATTTCGCTTTTATTACTGGTATTTAATAACAATGCATTAGAATCATTGGACAACGCCATTAAAATCATCCCACGCGCACGCGCTTGTAAATTTTGCACCGTTAAATTGTGCGGCGGCTTATCCAAAGGCAGATGTAATGTAGCCAAAAAAGCAGAAAAAACTTTTTCAATATCAATTATCTGATGCCCGACTTGCGTTAATTTAATTTGTTCTTCTAACGCTTGCATGCTCAATGCGGATGTATAACGCGATGGCAATGCAACAGCGGTCACATTTTCTTTGCCTAATGCATCCATTGCAATCGCTAAGGTTAATGCAGAATCAATACCGCCAGACAGTCCCAACAATACTTTTTGAAATCCATTTTTATGCACATAATCACGCACGCCTAACACTAATGCTTGATACATTTGCGCTTCGCGCGCAGGTATTTGATTTAACTCTCCTTGCTGCGTCTCCACATCGACAACAAACAATGATTCTTGCGCAAACGGTGCGCGCGCACTGATTTTCCCTTGCTGATTAACGACACAAGACGAACCATCAAACACTAAATCATCTTGTGCACCAACATTATGCACATAAAAAATAGGTAAGCTGATTTCCTCATGACGTTGGCACAACATTTTTTCTCTCGCGGCAATCTTTTCAACATCATAAGGCGATGCATTAATGGAAATTATATATTCAGCGCCTGCTTTTTTGGCAACCGATGCCGGCCCTTGAAACCATAAATCTTCGCAGATTAATAAACCAAATTTCTTATTTTTGTATTCAAACACACATGTTTCACCACCTTCTTTAAAATAACGTTTTTCGTCAAACACGCCATAATTAGGCAGCTGTTGTTTACGGTAATAGGCGATTTTTTTACCGTGCAAAAAAACAGCCGCGCTATTAAAGTTTTTTTCTGGATAGCCAACAACCATTAAAATTTCTGGGACGGCTTTTGCAATCTCCTGCAATGCCTTGTTGGCAGACAATAAAAAATCATCGCGCAATAACAAATCTTCTGGAGAATATCCGCACAAGGCTAATTCAGGAAATACAATCATATCAGCGTTTAATACATCGCGTGCATGCTGAGCGCTTTCGATAATTTTTTTAGTGTTATGGCGAATATCGCCCACCGTAAAATTTAATTGTGCTAAAACTATTTTCATTTAATCCTCTACACCAATTTAATTTAATGCCCCGTGTAGGGGCACGATGCATCGTGCCCCTACGTTAACGTTAGATCACATTTTTACAAACGCTCCACATAATTCTGCAATTGAAACCCGCGCAACGGTAATTCGATATCACGCGTTAATGCTATAACCTTGAACAATTCTCCCATTTCGCTGGGTAAAGTTAAATATTTTATTGCTTGCGCTTCTTTTTCAGTGGCCATTGTCAGCAATCCACAATCCAATAAAAACGCCGCTTGTGTAGCAAAACCAGCCACCTCTAAATCATTATCACTTGCTGCTTCTGCCACCGCTGTAAAATCCACATGCGCGGTAATATCTTGCAACCCTGGCATAAAAAAAGGATCGCCATGTGCATGATGTCGATAATGACACATCAACGTTCCCATGGAACGATCAGGATGATAAAACTCGCGGCGCGAAAACCCATAATCAATTAATAAAATTAATCCTTGCTTTAAACAAGCGCTTAAACTTTTTATCCAAGGCTTTAATAATAAATGTAATTCACTATGATAAGGTTCTGTTACTAAATCTAAACTTTCAACAATGGATGTAATTTGTGAATTGCTCGGTTTGCCTAATTGCCAAGCAAATTGATCTTGTTTATAGCCAACATAATATTCATTAACTTTTTTATCTTGCCAACAAAAACGCGTGGCCGGAAATGCATCCATCACTTCATTGGCTAAAATCATGCCAGAAAAACTATTCGCAGGCGGCAATCTATCTAACCATATCAAACGATGATAATCATCAGGGCAAGTAGCACGTAAAAATTCTTGTTGGCGTTTTTTTAAATCAGCGCTGACTTCTAAAATATAATAGCGCTCAGGTTTGTGTTCACTATGCAAAATGCTTGCCGCCAATTTTCCACTGCCTGCGCCCAACTCCAATACATCACCCGATAAAAGTGTTGCAATACAACGACCAAATAAAGGCGAAATCTCAGGTGATGTGATAAAGTCCCCTGCCGATCCAAACTTTTGTGCGCCCGCTTCGTAATAACCTAATTGCGGCGCGTACAACGCAAGATTCATAAATTCACTAAAAGGAATTTTGCCACCGGCACGTTCAATCGTTTGTCGAATGAATTGACTGACTTTTTGACTGTGCGCAAGCGCATCAGGGCTAGGACTGGGCAAAGACATTGGTTTACCTATTAAATTTAACATCGCGGTAATTGTTATGCAGAACTCTTCAATAAGCAAACATATCATTATTTGGATTGTCGCCATTGCGCTATTTATTGACGCACTCGACGCTACCATCATCAACACCGCCATTCCAACCATTGCGCGCTATATGATGATTAATCCCGTGGATTTGAAAATCGCGTTAATTAGCTATCTATTGAGCCTGGCACTTTTCATTCCCATCAGCGGTTGGCTTGCCGATAAATACGGGCAACGTAATATTTTCGTCTTAGCCGTGATTATTTTCACGGTAAGCTCGATGCTTTGCGGTCTTTCTGAAAATTTATGGCAACTGATGTTGGCACGATTTTTACAAGGAATTGGTGGCGCCATGATGTCACCTGTCGGACGATTAATCGCTGTACGTTCTGTGCCTCGCTCTCAATTTATTAACATTATGAATCGCATTGTTCTTATTGCATTAATTGGCCCGGCATTAGGCCCATTTTTAGGCGGTGTCATCACAGACTGGTTTTCCTGGCGCTGGATTTTTTATGTCAACGTGCCGTTAGGCATCATTGAAATATTCGTGGCGTGGAATTTAATTAGCAACGATAAAGAACCCTCTACACCACCCTTAGATAAAATTGGATTTATTTTATTTGGCACAAGCTTAGGACTATTAGTGTTTAGTTTGTCTGCGTTGAGTGAGCAAGCATTTCAAACCTCAAAGGCACTTTATTTATTAGCGATTGCGGTGATTGGTTTTATCACTTACTTTTGGTATTCACAAAAACAAGCATTTCCTCTTTTAGATTTAACGCTATTTAAAGTGCGCACGTTTGCTATCTCGAACATCGGCGCTTCAGGTATCCGAATCGCAAGCAATGCGATCCCCTTTTTGTGTCCTTTATTATTTCAAGTAAGCGATGGTTTATCGCCATTTATTTCAGGCGTACTCATGATACCTTACGCGATAGGTGCAATGGCTGCCAAAATTTGCTCGCGACGATTAGCGCAACAATTTGGTTTACGCCATTACTTAATCGTCGTTAATCTCGGCGCTAGTTTATCGATTTTTTCATTGTCTCTTATTACTGGAAATAGCGCCCTGTGGTTCATGGCGGCACTGGTATTTTTTAGTGGCTTATCATCATCACTTTTATTTAGTGGCACAAACCCGATGGCATTTGCTGATATTGATAAAAAGAATTTAAGCAAAGCCACAAGCATCGTGACAACAAATCAGCAAGCGGCAAATAGTCTTGGCGTGGCCTTTGGTGCTTTCTTTCTCGTGATGTTTTCAAAACACTATGGCGACAAACATCATTTGCCTGCAAGCGTTTTTCATCATACTTTTATTGTACTTAGCATCGCTTCATTTTTTGTGACATTCATTTTTTTAAAATTACACAAAGAGGATGGCGCAACACTTTTCGAGAAAAATCAAATTTGAAATATCCCGCGAATCAATGCAATTAATGTCATGGCAAGGGGACTAATAATCATACCCAATACACCTGTTACTAATAACAATAATAAAATCCACAAACCATAACGTTCAAATGGAATTAAATAATACGACCAACGACCCGGTAAAATACTCATTAAAATCTTGCTGCCATCGAGTGGCGGAAATGGTAATAAATTTAAAATACCTAAAATGACATTGACTTGAATGCCAATTAAACCCATCGCATTTAACGCAAAACCAAACATAATTCCATGCGCATCAAGAGAATTTCCTAACAAGGCTAATGCACCCCAAAGAAACGCCATGATTAAATTGGCGCACGGTCCAGCAAATGCCACTAACGCCATATCACGACGCAAATGTTTTAAATTACGCCAAGTAATTGGCACCGGCTTTGCCCAACCAAAAATAAACCCGCCAGTCATAATAGTTAATGCGGGTAAAATAATCGTGCCAAAAAGATCGATATGACGAATAGGATTTAATGTCAAACGCCCTAACATTTTGGCTGTGGGATCACCCAATCGATAGGCTACCCAACCATGCGCTGTTTCATGAACGGTAATCGCAAACAATAACGGAATTGCCCACAACAAAATCTTTTGTACTGCATTAAATTCAACCATACGAATAACTCACTTTTAGCAAGAAGCTTTTTGATGACAACCATGTTCACCGTCACCACGTTCAATTTGTAGTGTCACATGATGAATATGGAAATGATTTTTCAAATGTTCGTGAATTTCATGATAATCATGATCAGACAAATTTTTCTCAGGCATAATTAAATGCGCAGTTAACGCCACTTCGCGCGTGCTTAATCCCCAAATATGCAAATCATGTACCGCATTTACGTTAGGCAATTGGGTTAAATAATTTTTAACGCCATGATGATCAATATGCGAAGGTACTGCATCTAATATTAAATTCAATGAATCGCGCAGTAATTGCCAGGTGCCAAATAAAATGGCGAGCACAATCAACAAACCGACTAATGGATCTACCCAAAAAGCGTGCGTGAAGAAAATAATAGCGCCGCTTAAAACAACACCTGCGGAAATTAACGCGTCCGATGCTAAATGCATATACGCACTTTTAATATTCAAATCTTCGTTTTGTCCGCGCATAAAAAGCATCGCGGTACCGCCGTTAACAAAAATACCCATGAAGGCAACCAACATCACAATTTTTTCGTTAATGGAAACAGGATGCATCAATCGATGAAAAGATTCGTACGCAATCACAGCCGTTGCTGCAATTAAAAATAATGAATTGGTTAATGCGGCCACAATGGTTGTTTTTTTATAGCCATAACTGCGTTTTTGTGTAGCCGGTTTGGTTAATAACCAATTAGCGCCCCAGGCCATTAACAAACTCAACACATCACCAAAATTATGCCCCGCATCGGCAAGCAAACCCATGGAATGCGCAACAAATGCATATAATGCTTCGAATACGGTAAATGTTGCATTGCCGATGACAGCCAGAATAAATACTTTGTTCCATTCAGTCGGCGCATGATGATGGTGATGATGACTGTGAGAGTGTTCGCAACCCATAAAAATCCTCAATAAAATTTGTGCAACCTTAGCATAAAAATCTGCGCTTCTCATGCTAAGATAACCGTTTAAATCACCCTTATGGAATCAGGTTATGGCAACACGTTATGACATTGCAATTTTAGGCGCGACCGGCATTGTCGGCGAAGCATTATTCGATATTTTGGCACAACGCAAATTTCCCGTTGGCAAAATTTATGCGCTCGCCAGCGAGCGTTCGGCAGGAAACACGGTGATGTTCCAAAAAAAACCTATCCTCGTCGAAGATGCCGCACAATTTGATTTCAGCAAAGTACAACTCGCTTTTTTTGCCGTCGACAATAAAATTTCCGCTACTTATGCGCCCATCGCTGCACAAGCCGGTTGCGTTGTCATTGATAAAAGTTCGCAATTTCGTTTGGATCCTGACGTGCCACTTGTTGTGCCTGAAGTAAACCCAGAAGCCATTGCTGATTATCGCAATAAAAATATTATCGCTGTGCCGAATTGTTCAACCATTCAAATGGTCGTTGCACTAAAACCAATTTACGATGCGGTCGGTATTGAGCGCGTGAATGTTGCAACGTATCAATCCGTATCTGGCAGTGGTCGCGATGGGGTTGATGAATTGGTGCATCAAGTCGCTGACTTGTTAAACGGTCATAAAGCAGAATGCAAAGTTTATCCACAACAAATTGCTTTTAATTTATTGCCACACATTGATGTATTTCTTGAAAATGGTTACTGCAAAGAAGAAATGAAATTAGTATGGGAAACACAAAAAATATTTAATAATCCTGAAATATTCATTAATCCTACCACCGTGCGCGTACCTGTTTTTTATGGGCATGCCGAAGCGTTGCATATTGAAACACGTGAAAAAATTGATGCTGATTACGCACGCGACCTATTAAAAGCGGCGCCAGGCATTATTGTGATTGATAATCTTAAAAAAGCATTATACCCAACACCGGTTGAAAGTTTACCTGACGAAGATGCGGTATTTGTTGGCCGCATTCGTGAAGATATTTCGCATCCCCGAGGATTAAACATGTGGGTCGTAGCAGATAATGTCAGAAAAGGTGCAGCTTTAAATGCGATTCAGATTGCAGAATTGTTAATTAAAGATTATTTTTAGTAATCCCCTTCTCCCGCTTGCGGGAGAAGGCCAGGATGAGGGTAATTAAAAATTAATTTTCTTTTTAACTCTCCCCTCACCCTAACCCTCTCCCACTTTCGTGGGAGAGGGAATAAATAAATGTTTAATAATTATTAAAAGGAATGTATTTATGTCCCTTGCTATTCTCTACAGCCGAGCAGCGCTCGGCATTCAAGCGCCACTCGTTACCGTTGAAACACATCTTTCCAATGGATTGCCCGGCATGTCGATTGTTGGCTTGCCAGAAACTGCTGTGAAAGAAAGCAAAGATCGTGTCAGAAGCGCGTTATTAAATATGCAATTTGATTTTCCTGCTCGACGCATCACGATTAACTTAGCACCTGCGGATTTACCCAAAGAAGGTGGGCGTTATGATTTACCTATTGCCATTAGTATCCTGGCTGCTTCTGGGCAAATCCCCGCCCAAGAATTAAAAAAATATGAATTTGCTGGTGAGCTCGCACTTTCTGGTGAACTACGTTCGGTGAATGGCATTTTGCCCTTAGCGTTACAAACCAAACGCGCCAACCGCATTTTAATTGTGCCATTAGCTAATGCCGAAGAAGCAACGTTGTGTGGTGATTTAACCGTACTCGCGGCAAAAGATTTAAATCAAGTTTGTGCGCATATATTAGGCGCTGAATTAATCACGCCATATATTGCAACACACACGACAACCATTATTAATTCAACCGATGCGATTGATTTACGCGATGTGCGCGGACAACCACATGCGCGTCGCGCATTGGAAATTGCCGCCAGTGGTGGACACAGTTTATTAATGATGGGCCCACCAGGCACAGGAAAAACTATGCTTGCATCACGCCTGCCCACTATTTTGCCGGAGTTAACTGACGATGAAGCATTAGAAGTAGCCGCCATTGCATCGATCAGTGGACGAAAAATTTCGTTACCTGATTGGCGCACACGCCCTTTTCGTTCACCACATCACACCGCATCCACGGTTGCTTTAGTGGGTGGTGGCACACCACCACGACCCGGTGAAATATCACTCGCACATCAAGGTGTTTTATTTCTAGATGAATTACCAGAATTTAATCGGCATGTGTTGGAATCATTACGTGAACCCATTGAATCAGGAAGTGTCACCATTTCACGCGCAGCGCGCCAAGCTGAATTTCCTGCGCGCTTTCAATTAATCGCCGCGATGAATCCTTGTCCTTGTGGTTATTTAGGTGATCGCGCCGGACGTTGTCGTTGCACGACCGAACAAATTGCGCGCTATAAACAACGTTTATCTGGGCCATTATTAGATCGCATTGATATGCATATTGAAGTACCACTGTTACCTGCTGGTGTTTTAAGCAATGCACAAAATGAAATTAATGAAGATAGTTTAACGGTTCGCACACGTGTGAAAAACGCTCGCTTGCTGCAATTAGCACGCACGCAAAAAATTAATGCGCAATTAATGGGAAAGGCGTTAGAAAAACATTGCCCGCTTTCGAAAGAACAACGTGAATTTTTAGAACACGCCATTCATAAATTAAATCTATCAGCACGTGCGTATCATCGGGTATTACGTTTAGCGCGAACCATTGCAGATTTAAGCGCAACAGAAATAATCGAAACTAAACATATTACGGAAGCACTGTCATATCGACGGGTGGAGAAAACACTGGAGAATCGATTATAAATATGATGTGTCACCCCGCGCTCGTCGCGGGGTCTGGGAGATTAAAAATGGATAATAATTATTACGTTTATATTTTAACTCGAGAAAGAAACAGTGTTTTTTACACCGGCGTTACTAATAATTTAATACGCCGTATTTATGAACATAAAAGTGAAGCAATCCCTGGATTTACCAAAAAATATAACGTTAAAATACTGGTGTATTATGAAATATTCCAAGATGTACAATTAGCCATTCATCGAGAAAAAATTATCAAACGCTGGAAAAGAAAAATTAAAATAGATGCTATAGAAAAAATAAATCCTGAATGGAAAGATTTATATTACGAATTAATTAAATAACCAGACCCCGCAACAAGTGCGGGGTGACAGATTCGTTTAAACAACACCAATAAAAAACCCCGCAAAAGCGGGGTTTTTTGTTCCACTCAGAACAACAATTACATCATGCCTTCCATTCCGCCCATGCCACCCATACCGCCTGGCGCACCATGTGAATGCTCATCTTTCTTTGGCAATTCAGCAACCATACATTCTGTTGTTAACATTAAACCTGCTACAGAAGATGCTTTTTGCAATGCCGTACGTGTTACTTTAGTTGGATCGATAATGCCTAATTCAACCATGTCACCGTATTCTTTGCTGGCCGCGTTGTAACCAAAGTTGCCTTTGCCTTCCAACACTTTTTGCAAAACAACTGACGCTTCAGCGCCTGTGTTGCTCACGATTTGACGTAATGGCGCTTCCATTGCACGACGCAAAATAGCAATACCCATATTTTGATCATCATTGTCACCTTTGAGATCTTTCAAGGATTGCAATGCGCGAATCAACGCAACACCACCACCAGCAACCACACCTTCTTCAACAGCCGCGCGCGTTGCATGTAATGCATCTTCAACGCGTGCTTTCTTTTCTTTCATTTCAACTTCAGTTGCTGCACCGACTTTAATTACCGCTACACCACCAGCTAATTTTGCAATACGTTCTTGCAATTTTTCGCGATCGTAGTCAGAAGAAGTTTCTTTGATATCAGAACGAAGCTGCTCTACACGTGCATTAATATCTGCTTTTTTACCAGAACCATCAATAATCGTCGTGTTTTCTTTAGTTACCACAACACGTTTAGCGCTACCTAAATCAGTGACTGCCGCTTTTTCCAGTGTTGTACCTAATTCTTCAGCAATTACGCCACAGCCAGTTAAAATAGCAATATCTTGCAACATCGCTTTACGACGATCACCAAAACCAGGTGCTTTAACAGCACACACTTTAACAATGCCACGAATAGCATTCACCACTAATGTGGTTAATGCTTCGCCGTCAACATCTTCAGAAATAATTAATAATGAACGACCACCTTTTGCCACACCTTCTAAGATAGGCAACATGTCACGAATGTTAGAAATCTTTTTATCCACTAATAAAATAAAAGGATTGTCTAATTCACAGCTCATGTTTTGTTGGTTGTTAATAAAGTAAGGAGAAATATAACCACGATCAAATTGCATACCTTCAACAACGTTCAATTCGTTATCGAAACTATTGCCATCTTCAACGGTGATCACACCTTCTTTACCCACTTTTTCCATCGCTTGGCTAATTAATGCACCAATCGCTTCTTCAGAGTTTGCAGAAATAGTGCCCACTTGTTTAATGGATTTGCTGTCTTTGCATTCAATCGATAATTTTTTCAATGAAGCAACAGCTGTGATCACTGCTTTATCAATACCACG
The DNA here is from genome assembly GCA_963712965.1 of uncultured Pseudomonadota bacterium. Classification (GTDB taxonomy): domain Bacteria; phylum Pseudomonadota; class Gammaproteobacteria; order DASZBR01; family DASZBR01; genus CAVQJZ01. The sequence continues at coordinate 214,514 of CAVQJZ010000007.1, forward strand.
TTTTAATTCCATCGGATTCATACCAGCCACCAGCGCTTTTAATCCTTCGCTGTAAATAGCACGTGTTAATACGGTTGCTGTTGTTGTGCCGTCACCCGCTTCATCAGATGTTTGTGATGCAACAGATTTAACCAATTGCGCGCCCATATTTTTAAAGTTGTCTTTAAATTCAACTTCTTTAGCAACGGTTACACCATCTTTAGTTAATGTAGGTTCACCATACGAACGTTGAATTAATACATTGCGGCCACTAGGACCCATGGTTACTGCAACCGCATCTGCCAAACCATTTAAACCACTTAAAATTGACTGACGCGCTTCACCAGAAAACGATAATTCTTTAGCTGCCATGTTCTATTCCTCACTCAAAAAATATAAAAAAAGTTACTCGATAATGCCCATGATGTCTTCTTCGCGCATAACCAAAATGTCTTTGCCTTCGATTTTGACTTCTGTACCGGAGTACTTACCAAATAATACTTTGTCGCCAACTTTCACGGCTAAATGACGAATCTCGCCACTGTCTAAAATTTTGCCTGTACCAATAGCAAGCACTTCACCTTTCATCGGTTTTTCTGCTGCTGTATCAGGGATAACAATACCACTTGGGGTGACACGCTCATCGTCTAAACGACGAACAATCACACGATCATGTAAGGGACGAATCTTCATGCAAATTTCTCCTATTAGCACTCTAACAAAAAGAGTGCTAATGATAGAGAGAACGTCACCGCAGTCAAGAGAAAAAACAAAAGATTGTGACACCCCCTTTGAAAAAGGGGGTCGACGAGCTGTAAGCGAGTCGGGGGGATTTTTTCAGAAATTTAAATCCCCCGCTGCCTACGCATTTCATGCTTCGGCAGCTGCCCCCTTTTTCAAAGGGGGCGATATACATTTTTTACAACTCCACCGCCGCCTTAATAAACCCCGCAAACAACGGATGCCCATCGCGCGGCGTGGAAGTAAATTCCGGATGAAACTGGCAAGCAACAAACCACGGGTGATCTTTCAATTCGATCATCTCCACCAACCCCTGCTCTTTAGATTTACCGACAATCTGTAGCCCAGCTTTTTCGAGCTCAGGTAAATATTTTTGCGTTACTTCATAACGATGACGATGACGCTCTTCAATCATTTCTTTACCGTAAAGCTGGTAGGCGCGTGAATCTTTAGTTAACTGGCAATGTTGATTACCTAAACGCATCGTGCCACCCAAATCGGTTTGCTTTTCATCAACGATCGAAATCACAGGATATGACGATGCCGGATTAAATTCGGTACTATTCGCATCTTTCAAATGCGCCACATGGCGTGCAAATTCAATGACGGCAATTTGCAGGCCCAAACAAATACCCAAATAAGGAATTTTATTTTCTCGTGCAAACTTAGCCGCCAAAATTTTACCTTCAATACCACGTCCGCCAAACCCACCTGGCACAATAATTCCATTCACTTGTTGCAAAATCGCGGTACCATTTTTTTCTAATTCTTCTGCATCAATATATTCGATATGAATTTTTGTGCGTGTTTGAATACCCGCATGACGAATCGCTTCAGAAAGTGATTTATAACAATCCGCAAGATCAATATATTTACCCACCATCGCAATAGTCACGTCATGTTGAGGATTCGCTTCTGCGTCCACCACATTTTTCCATTCTGTCAGATCGGCTTTTTTAACATTAAGCTGCAATTTTTCCGCCACTAAATCATCCAGCCCTTCTTGATGCAAAGCCCACGGAATCTCATAAATGCTAGGCATATCGGCTAATGAAATAACACTGCGCGCCTCAACGTTAGTAAACAAACCAATTTTTTCACGCGCTTCTTTGGGCAAAAACTTTTCTGAACGACAAATTAGAATATCAGGTTGAATACCAATGGAGCGTAATTCTTTTACCGAATGTTGCGAAGGTTTGGTTTTAATTTCACCGGCCGTACGGATATAAGGAACTAATGTGAGATGAATAAATAATGTTTTCAGCACACCTAATTGAATGCGCATTTGTCGAATCGCTTCCAAAAATGGCAGTGATTCAATATCACCTACCGTGCCACCAATTTCGACAATCGCCACATCCGCGCCATCACTGACTTGTTTAATACAATTTTTAATTTCATCAGTGATATGTGGAATCACTTGCACGGTACCGCCTAAATATTCACCCTTGCGTTCTTTAGATAAAACATTGGCATAAATTTTTCCCGCGGTGAAATTATTTTTTTTCGACAATGTCACACGCACAAAACGTTCGTAATGCCCTAGATCTAAATCTGTTTCTGCACCATCCGCCGTGACATAAACTTCACCGTGTTGAAATGGACTCATCGTTCCTGGATCAACATTTAAATAAGGATCTAATTTCAAAAAAGTTACTTTCAAACCACGCGCTTCTAAAATGGCGCCTAAAGAAGCAGAGGTAATTCCTTTGCCTAATGAAGAAATCACACCACCGGTGATAAAAATATATTTTGTCATGTTGTTAACCAATCTCGAGGAGTTAAATAAAAGTCAGTTAATTTTGCTTCTTCCGTATTCGGTTCAGGATGCCAATTATATTGCCAATTTACCTGTGGCGGTAATGACATCAAAATCGATTCCGTACGCCCACCCGATTGTAACCCAAATAACGTACCACGATCATACAATAAATTAAATTCAACATAGCGCCCACGACGATAATGCTGAAAGGCTAACTCACGTTCGCTATAGGGTAAATCTTTGCGTTTTTTAACAATCGGTAAATAGGCTTTTAAAAAGTGATTGCCGACACTTTGCGTAAATGCAAATGATTGTTCGAAATTTCCTTCATTGAGATCATCAAAAAATAATCCGCCAATACCACGTGATTCATGACGATGTTTTAAATAAAAATAGTCGTCGCACCATTTTTTATAACGCGCATAAACATCTTGGCCAAAAGGATCACAAGCATTTTTTGCTGTTTGATGCCAATGTTGGCAATCTTCCACAAAACCATAATACGGTGTTAAATCAAACCCACCACCAAACCACCACACAGGATCGGCGCCTTCTTTGTGCGCGCTAAAAAATCGCACATTACAATGTGTTGTAGGAATATAAGGATTTTTCGGGTGAATGACTAAAGAAATACCCATCGCAGAAAATTCTCTGTCTGCTAATTCAACACGATGCGCTGTTGCAGAAGCAGGCATTTTATTACCATAAACATGTGAAAAATTAACACCCGCTTTTTCAAAAATTTCACCTTCTGATAAAACCCAAGTGCGTCCTCCACCACCTTCTGTTCTTTCCCAACGATCAACGTTTTGTTTTATTTTTGGATCAAGTGCAATTAATTCACTAATAATAATTTCTTGAAGACTTATAAAATAAGTTTCGATGCTTTTCATTGCATTCTCCTAGTTGCAAAGTAGTTTTAACCTGACTTAGACTCCGATGCCTTAGAGTAAAAAGCCGTCATTTTGTGACTACAGGAAAAATGTTTATGGAAGATATTAACATTATTGCGCAAAGAATAGCGGATTTGCATGAACAAATAGAAACACACATGCATGAATCTCAAGCAAAACAAAATCAATTTGATACCATGCTTTCTCACCGACGAACGGTTGTTGATGAAAAATTAAAAACTATTGCCACGGATATTCACTCTTTTCGCTCTATTATGAGTCGCACGGGTTTTCATGAGTGGCGCCAAGAATCAGAACGATTCGCACAACAAACATCCCACGAACTACAAATACTCAGCAATACCTATCAGCAGGTGAAAGCCAGCGTCATGCAAGGCTGTGAAAGCTTACAGCACGCCTCTATGAATACTGTAAAAACCGTGGCTAAGCTCGTTAGCTCATTCCGTGGCAATGATTTCAAACGTGTTACTGACAAACACACAGACGAGCTAAAAGAAATCTCTCAAGCTAATTTGAGCCAAATTGAACACGCGGTGCATCGATTTCACTGGAAAAATCTCACCATGGTTGTCATCATTACTCTAATCGTTTCATTTTTAACGAGCGTTTATATTGATGGTGAGTTACCCTGGCAGATGCATCGACAAATAGTGCGTGAGCGTGAAGCGGGTAAAGCACTCACACATGATTGGACCAAACTTTCACAGGCCGATCAAAAAACGATTATCAACGACGCTTAGTTAATAAACAGGAAAATTTATGCCTTTAGAAATTCCACAAGAACTTTCTACTCAGTTAGCCGAATTAGTTGCTTCTTATGAAATAGCTGTCGATAAGATTTCTGAACATGAAAAAGCCATCGAACAACGTATGCAAACAGCAGATCGATTTCTTTCTGAAGAAGTCGATAAAATTAATGCGCTCATGACAGATTTACGTGAAGTGATGACAGAAGCAGGTGCGGCGCGTTCACGTATTGCGGCGAAAGAAGCATTGAGTGTCAGCGAAACACAAATTCAGCATTTAAAACAAATGAGTACTGACACCAACCAAACATTGCGCGAAAGTTGTGAACGCTTTGATCGCACCATTAGCTCTACAGCAAAAAACATTAGCGAAGCCATCGGCACTTTCAAGATGGATGAATTTCAAAAATTTACCGAGCAAAGTTGCCTGCAAGTAAAAGATACCGCCGCGGGTGCCATTGGCAAAATGACAGATATTTTGCGTTGGTTTCACTGGAAAAATTTGGCACTGGCAGCAGGCTTAAGCTTATTAGTCGCTATTTTCATGGGACTTTATATCAATGATGAATGGCCATGGGAAATGCACGGCGATGTGGTTAAGCAACGCAATGCTGGTCAAGCCTTAATGAATGCCTGGCCAAATCTGAACAAACAAGATCAACAATATCTCGAACAAAATATCATGCAACTAAGTAAGCACAACTGATTTCAAACGCTCGTATTTCTTCATCAATGCTTCTTTGGTTTCAACGTAAGCAGGATTCAGCGGAATACACGACACCGGACAAACTTGCACACATTGCGGTTCATCGTAATGTCCCACGCATTCAGTACATTTGTGTGGATCAATTTCGTAAATCAACGCGCCTTGTGAAATTGCGTCATTGGGGCAAGCCGGTTCACAGACATCGCAATTAATGCACTCATCAGTAATCATTAATGCCATGTAATTACTTCCCCTTGGCGCGCGCTTTAATCTTTTTAGCAATAGCTTTGGGAACAAAAGCGCTTACATCACCACCTAATTTAGCCACTTCACGAATCATGCTTGCACTAATATGTGCATACGAAGGATCCGGCATAAGTAATACCGTTTCAATTTGTGGATCAAGCTGTTTACTCAACATCGCTAATTGGTATTCAAATTCAAAATCCGTGCCTGCTCTGACACCACGCAAAATAAGATTGATTTTTTGCTTTTGCAGAAAGTGCACTAACAAACCATTAAATGCACACACACGTACTTGAGGCAGAAACGCCAATGCTTCTTTCGCCATCGCTAAACGTTCTTTACCATTAAACCATGAAGATTTTTTATGCGTATCCGCAGCAATGGCAACAATCACTTGGTCAAACAGATGTGTGGCACGCTCAATAAGATGAATATGCCCAAAGGTGAGCGGATCGAAAGTACCTGGATAAACAATTTTATGGGTCATAGGGGTAACAAAAAAGGCGCTTTTTATTTTTTGGTAAAAAGCGCCTTTTTACTAAGATTACAAATTAACGCTATCTTTCAATGATCTTAATGCAGTGATCTTAACTACTGTACGAGCTGGTTTCGCAGCAATAGTAATTTGTTCACCGGTGGCAGGATTACGGCCAAGACGTTTTTTGGTCGCTGGACGCATTTTGCGTTTTACACGAACGCCTGTTTCAGGAATAGTAAATTCACCAGAACCACGTTTTCTCATGTGACGTACGATGTGCTGGCCTAATGACGCGAATACAGTAGCTATTTCTTTCTTAGCTAAACCTGTGTCATCTGCAATTGAAGATAAAATAGAACTTTTGGTTTGTTTGTCAGAAATCGCTTTTGAAGAAAAACTAGTTGTTGATGATTTAGATACCTTACTCGTTCTCTTACTCTTGCCAGCTTTTTTAGCCATACATCCATCCTTCCCAATTTAAAGTTTAATAAAACCCGGCAATCATGTTACCGGCATTAAAGAAGTTGCTATGTTAATCATTTTATTGGTTTTTGCAAGCAATTATTACATTGCCCTTAATTTTTTTCGTGTAAGATAGCGCGTTTGATATTTTATTTACTTGAATAATTGGGGAAAAACGACCGTGTCCACCAAACCACTTTCCTTGAAAAACATTGAAAAAAAACTACTGCATTATACGGGCAAAGCCATCAGTGATTATCGTATGATACAACCTCACGATAAAATTCTCGTGTGCCTTTCTGGTGGAAAAGATTCTTTTACGATGTTAACTTTACTGCGTATTTTACAGGCTAAAACGCGTGTTCCCTTTGAATTACACGCCTTCACTTTAGATCAAGGACAACCCGGTTGGAATGACGCTGCATTGCGCCAATGGTTAACAGAACGTGATATTCCACATACTATTTTGCATCGCGACACATACACTATTGTGAAAGAAAAAATTCCTGAAGGCAGCACTTATTGTTCGCTATGTTCAAGATTACGTCGTGGCAATATTTATACCTTTGCCAGAGAAAATGGCTTTAATAAAATTGCGCTGGGTCATCATCGCGATGACTTGATTACCACCTTACTCATGTCTGTCTTTTACAATGGCGAAATTCGTTCCATGCCACCAAAACTACTGACAGATAATCAACAACACATCGTCATTCGTCCACTGAGTTATTGCCAAGAACAAGATATCGCGCGCTTTGCAACGTTAATGGAATACCCGATTATTCCGTGTAATTTATGCGGTTCTCAAGAAAACCTGATGCGCAAAAAAGTTAAAAATCTCATTGCCGAATTAGCCAAAGAAAACCCCAAAGTACCCAGCAACATGTTACACGCCTTAAGCAGCATTAAACCTAGTCAATTAATGGATAAAAACCTATGGGATTTTAAAGGCTTAGAAACCAAGCAACTTTCTACTTCAGCCATTCAGGCAGAGGAATCTCTCGATGCCCTTTTCTAATACGAACAAAGTCATTGTTGCTATGTCAGGTGGTGTTGATTCTTCCGTCGCCGCGCTTTTATTAAAACAACAAGGCTGGCGTGTTGAAGGTTTGTTCATGAAAAATTGGGAAGAAGATGATACATCAACTTATTGTTCCGCGGCACAAGATGTGGCGGATGCAAAAGCGGTGTGCGATCGCTTAGCCATTCCTTTACATACTATTAATTTTGCGGCGGAATATTGGGACAATGTTTTTGCTTATTTTTTACAAGAATACAAAGCGGGTCGCACACCCAATCCCGATGTTTTGTGTAATCGTGAAATTAAATTTAAAGCTTGTTTAGATTACGCCACACAATTAGGTGGCCATTATTTTGCTACCGGTCACTACGCGCGCTTGGTTGATGGGCAATTATTAAAAGCGCTCGATGCCAACAAAGACCAAACTTATTTTTTACATCGTGTACCACGCGCGCAGTTTGCCCATACGTTATTTCCGATTGGTTCATTGCCTAAACCAGACGTGCGAAAAATTGCCGCGCGCGAAGGTTTAATTAATCACAATAAAAAAGACAGCACTGGCATATGTTTTATTGGCGAACGTAAATTTAAAACATTTCTCGCCACTTATTTACCCGCGCAACCTGGAAACATTGAAACGACTGAGGGGAAAATTATTGGCCGTCATGATGGATTAATGTATTACACCATTGGTCAACGCCAAGGATTATTCATTGGCGGTCAACGCCAAAGTAATGGCAAACCTTGGTATGTGGCGCAAAAAGATTTAACGCGCAATGTATTAGTTATCGTGCAAGGTCATCATGATCCGTTGTTATATCAAGATAACTTGCAGTGTGAACAATTAAATTGGTTAACCGAACATCCGCCCACATTTCCATTAATTTGTTACGCCAAAACGCGTTATCGGCAAACCGAACAACGCTGCACGGTAACCACGACCAATGAAAATCAATTTCATGTGCAATTCGAACAACCACAATGGGCAATTACGCCTGGGCAATCCGTTGTTTTTTATCAAGATGATAAATGTTTAGGTGGTGGTGTGATTTTATAGTTTTGTAGTCTTGTCATCACGCACTAATCTTCAACAACTCCATATATTTTTCATACAATGCATCGACATTTTTGGGATCCGTTTCTAACTGCGCACGTGCCAATACTTTTGCCGATGGATAAATAGTTGTGTTGTTGCGCACATTTGCTGGCAATAATTTAAGTGCCGCAATATTCGGCGAAGCATAACCCAAATCTTGACTTAGCTTCGCTGCAATATCAGGGCGCAATAAAAAATTAATAAATTGATAAGCATTGGATAAATGCGGTGCATTTTTAGGCACGGCCAAACAATCGACCCATAGGGTAAATCCCTCTTTAGGATAAATATAAACAAGATGTGGATTTTCTTGCTGCGCCACATAGGCATCGCCACTATATATCATACCGATGGTAGCATCTTCATCAATGTACGTTGCTTTCGCCGCATCTGCATTAAACAATTTTACATTAGGCAGCAACTGCTTAAGTTTTAAATAGGCTTGGTGAATATGTTCCGGGCTTGAATCACTTGCCGGATAACCCAATGTCATTAATGCCATAGAAAATACATCATGCGTATCGTCGAGAATTAATAACTGATTTTTAAATTCCGGTTTCCAAAAGTCAGCCCAACGCGTGATTTTTTTAGGATCGTAATAACGATCATTAACGACCATGGCGGTCGTTCCCCAAAAATAAGGAACGGTATACTCGTTATGTGGGTCAAATGATTTATTGAGCAACGCAGGATTTAAGTTTTTAAAGTTAGGTAATTTGGCTTTATCCAACTTATGTAACATATTTTGATCGCGCATGCGCGCGACAAAATAACTGGTCGGCACGATGATGTCATACCCCGCATTGGGATCCACTTTTAATTTTGCATACAAACTGTTATTGCCGGTAAACGTCGCGTAGTTGACATGGATGCCAGTTTCCTTTTCAAATTGTTTTAAGATATCGCTGCTCATGTAGTTGGCCCAATTATAAATATTGAGCACTTTGTCGTTAGCAAAAACACTCGAGCTTATCAATAACAAGACAAACGCCAACAAGATCCTTTTCATGTGATGCGAACACTCCAACAAAATAATGAGTTGAAAAACCGCATCATGTCATTCATGATTTCCCTTAGCAAGCGGAGGAAAATCCATGCAACAATATCAAGACTTTTTGCGCACCATTCTCGCCAACGGCGCACGCAAAAATGATCGCACGAATACGGGAGTCATAAGCATTTTTGGTCATCAAATGCGTTTTGATTTAAGCAAGGGATTCCCCACCGTGACCACTAAAAAACTGCATTTACGCAGTATTATTCATGAATTATTATGGTTTTTGCGTGGCGAAACTAACGTGCGCTACTTGCACGAAAATAATGTTTCTATTTGGGATGAATGGGCCAACGACCAAGGTGATTTAGGTCCTGTTTATGGCAAACAGTGGCGTCGCTGGGAAACCGCTGATGGCCGCTCGATTGATCAAATACAAAAAGTCGTTGATGAAATCAAAACTAATCCTGATTCCAGACGCTTAATTGTCAACAGCTGGAATGTCGGTGAATTAGCACAAATGGCACTCACCCCTTGCCATTGTTTATTTCAATTTTTTGTGACCAATAACAAACTTTCTTGTCAGTTATATCAACGCAGTGCGGATGGTTTTTTAGGTGTGCCTTTTAATATCGCCTCTTATGCGTTACTCACTCACATGATTGCTCAACAAACCAATCTTGATGTAGGTGAATTTATTTGGACAGGCGGTGATTGCCATATTTATATTAACCATCTCGAACAAGTGGATACATTACTTGCGCGCACGCCTTATCCACTGCCACAATTAAAAATTCGGCGTCAGCCTGATTCACTGTTTGATTATCATTATGACGATTTTGAAATCATCGATTATCAATCACACCCTAAAATTGATGCGCCAATTGCCGTATAAATAAGGATATGCCTTGTGAATCTAGCCTTTTGTTTATTTCGTTATTTTCCCTTTGGCGGATTGCAAAAAGATTTTTTAGCCATTGCGCAAGCATGCGCCGAACGCGGGCATACTGTTTCTGTTTTTACTATGGAATGGCAAGGCGAAGTGCCAAAAAATTTTATTTTACAACTCATTCCAAAACAAGGGTTGACCAACCACACACAAGCACTAAATTTTGCTAAACAATGCAACACTTATTTACAATCACGCACGTTTGACGTTGTCATCGGCTTTGACAAAATGCCCGGCCTTGATATTTATTTTGCCGGTGATGTTTGTTTAAAAAAAGAAGTGGCGGACTCCATAAAACGTTGGCTACCTCGCTACCGAACATTACTACAACTAGAAAATACTATTTTCTCGCCCGATCAAAAAACACACGCATTATTCTTAAACAAACAACAACAACATGATTTTATTCATTGTTATCAAACACCCTTTTCACGCGCTCATTTATTAAAACCCGGCTTGGAAAAAAATTGGCGTTACCCTCTCGATGCTTCAACCATTCGCGCGCAAATTCGTCGTGAATTAAATATTCCCGAAGATAAATTATTATTTTTGATGGTATGTGGTTATTTCAACATTAAAGGCGTTGATCGCACGATTAAAGCAGTTGCTGCATTGCCTGAAAATATAAAAAATAATGTAGAAGTCATCATCTTAGGTGGCGACAAACCAATAGCAGCAGAAAAAAATATTCATTTTCTTGGCGCCAAAAAAGAAACGAAAAATTATTATCTTGCAGCAGATTTATTCATTCACCCGGCACGCAAAGAAGCCGCTGGAAAAGTTTTATTAGAAGCATTAAGTATGGGATTACCTGTCATTACCACAGATGTGTGTGGTTACGCTGACCAAATCATGCTGGCTAATGCGGGCACAGTTCTTGCGTCACCGTTTGATCAATCGACATTAAACCAAGCGCTCATCGATGCTTTACCCAAACTATCTTTCTGGGCAAAAAATGCGCTACATTACGGCAACGCGCACTTAAGTGAATTCTATTCACCAATCGTAGACTTTGTTGAACAGTTTAGGAAAACAACGTGATTATTGAATTACCTCCGCAATGGTTAGCACGCTGGCAACATCCTGATCCTTTTTGGCATGTGCTTCATTTGCAAGGTAAAATTTTTCGCGAACAACCAGGGCGTAAAACATTGCGCTTTACTCTAGAAGATGAAAATTATTTTGTTAAAATGCATTTTGGTGTGGGTTGGCGTGAAATCATTAAAAATCTTTCACAAGGTCGTCTGCCTGTCCTGGGTGCAAAAAATGAATATATTGCCATACGTCGTTTAGAACATTTTGGCTTCACACCAACTATTGTCGGTTATGGGTTACGTGGTAAAAATCCAGCCACGCAACAATCATTTATTATTACGAAAGAATTAGATTGCACCATAAGTCTTGAAGATTTCTGTCGCGATTGGCCAACAGTGGCGCCTGATTCTGCGCTCAAAGCCGCGTTGATTAAAAAGATAGCATTAATTGCCAAAAATATTCACGACCAAGGCATTAATCATCGTGATTTTTATTTATGTCATTTTTTATTAGACTTAACCGGTGGGCGCGATTTATTGGATCCTGATGCATTAAACTTGTATGTCATTGATTGGCATCGTGCGCAGACACGCGCCAAAATACCTTTACGTTGGCGCATTAAAGATATCGCCGGCCTTTATTTTTCTGCGATGGATATTGGTTTAAGCCCCGAAGATTTGCAATTGTTCATGTATCATTATGATTCGCAAATGAGCCAACATTTTTGGTGGCAAGTGAAAAGACGTGCGCACAAACTTTATCGTAAAATTCATCATTATTCACCCAAGGGAGCATGATAGCAATGTTCGAACAGAAGAAAATTCTGATGGTATTGCCCGAACGTTTGGGTGACACTCTTATGACAACTCCCGCGATTCATTACCTCAAACATTATTATCCTAACGCACAAGTTGATGTCATCTGTGTTTCAGATTTATGCGCTGACACCGTTAAAAATAATCCCGATATCAAACGTATTTTTATTTCCCCCAGTCACAAAACAGCGATGGATTTAGCCGGTCATTACGACATCGGCATTAATATTCATGACGGGCCTCAAGCACGCGAATATTTTTCTTTATTAAAATTAGATCCGTATCAAATAGAACCAGCCGATCAACAACAACATCAAGCCGAACAAGCATTACGTTTTATGCAGCGTTTGTTACCAGGCAGCCCCGATATTGTAGAACGACAATATCGCATTTTTCCGCACGCTAATGATTTTAAATATATTGAAAGCATTCTGGCTGAAAATCATATTGATCTAAAAAAAGATATTTTAATCGGCTGTCATTTAGGTTGTCATAGTGTTGCCAAACGTGGTTATAAAATTTGGCGCAAACCTTCACATCCGAAAGTGTGGCCATTTAATAACATTATTGCGTTGGCACAACGTTTGCAAAAACACAACCCGCATATTCATTTAGTCGTTACAGGATCCAACAGCGAACAAGTATTGGCAAAAAAATTATGCAAAAAAGTTCCCGGCACCATTAATTTAATTGATCAAACTACTGTCGCGCAATTAGCCGCGCTGATGAAATACCTCAACGTATTTATTACACCTGATACGGGTGTTATGCATGTTGCTTGCAGCACACACGTGCCGATGATTGCTTTATTCGGCCCGACATCACTTACCCGCACTGGCCCTTATCCGGAATTGGAAAATTTAACATTGCTGCAAGCACCAAGAATGGAAGATATTTCTGTCGATGAAGTATTTAACGCGGTGTTGAAAAAGATAGAACCCAGCAAATAATCTCTTGTCATTGCGAGGAGTCTACCGCAGCGAAGCGAAGGTAGACGACGTGGCAATCTAAATCGCATTTTTGGAACTAAAAAATATTTCCTATTTTCTCCTGCACAAACCTTATCGTTAACTATACTAATACTGCAAAAGCATTTTTTTATTTGGTCGGCAGGAGGGTATTATGAATAACAAAGAATCACTTTTATCTTTAATAACACAACTAATTTTTTTAATCAGAACAATGATCAAAGCTACCGGTCCGAAAAAAAATGAAGACCAATGGCAAAATCCAGAAATTTGGGAAGAGAACATAATCAAAGATCTCGAATCATTGAGTAAACACTACAAAGAACGAGACACTCGAGAAGACTTAGCAGAAATACTGATAGGGTTTGCGAAATATTTCGACTATTACTCACTTGATTGGGCAAAACCTAGAGATCGCAAAGAATTCCATAAAAAAATTAAAAATATTGTCAGTAAAGCAACAAAAATTTTATCTGGGCGGCAATATGCGATATTTAAAAAATGTGGCAAACATGAAGATACGGCATGCCATTTAACCGAGAACAACGATCGACATAACCAACAACATGCAGTAAATTTTTATCCTCACCCTATACATCATACATTGAAACCCGGTGATAAACTTATACGTATAATTGGCATAAAAAATACCCCTTATGGTTCTTATTGGTTTCTCGAAAAGAATCTTCCCGAATCAAAAGAAGAATGGCGATCATTATTTGCAGTTTTATCCAACTGGAATGATGGAACTCATTACGTGATACTAACAATTGAAAAAGAAATTCAAACCTGGCGTGGAACTGCTGCAAACCAAAAAATCCCCTACGAGAAATGCTTCCTTACAGGCGGCGGACAACAAATTTGGATAAAGCCGAACATTATAAAAGGGATCAAACGAAAGATGATAAGCCAACCAAAAAAAATCTGGTGATTTTTGTTTTTTTGAGTTTCTACCACCTACGCTTCGTTTCGACAAGCCAACCCAACTTTTATCTACCGCAACAAACCAACGAAGATTTAAAAAAATCTTCCCTTTACCTAAATGAAGGGAAAAATGTTTTCCCCCTTAACTATAATTTTATCGGGTTTAAATATTACTTCTGTGTTACTCTCGAATATATCCATTAACAAAGGCTTTTTTGCCGCCGAATTATGAACCAAAACAAAATCATTTTTTATTCCATTCCACACAATATTAGGCAACTCATCTGCTGATTCTAATAAAAAACCAGGATTAACCCCCGAGAATAATACAGCACTAACCCAACTATATTCTTCGCTACCGAAAATATTACAAGGAATCAAAGCATCGCTTGTCGGTTTTTTATAATCTTCTTGGTACCCAAACCCTTTTGATCCTACTACTGGCTCACCAGAGAGTGGATCTATGTTTACTGTTAATTGATAGTCTCCGATGGGACATACAGTCTGAACTGCATTATAAAGATCGCAATTGGCATAGAAAGGAAGCCCACCATACGACACAGCAAGTATGTAGCCAGCATCTTTACTTATCATAAAGTCTTGATGTTCTTTCAATTTACGATCAACAACAGCACTAATTCTGGATTTTGCTTCTACACTTAATTTTTCATCGGAAGAACTCATGTTCCCATTGGAAAACTCGCGCGTAACTCTATTAATTTCGGAGTTACTATTGGTTGGTGGATGAGCGCAAGTTGCTTCAACATAATATTCACAATTATTATTTAACCTTACTTTCCAATCTGGGCCATCATTCGTGTGAGGATAGATATTAACGCCAACAGCTCTCCTGAGACGATCTAAGACAACAAACTCCCACAATCTCGAAGTAACTTGAGTTTTCTCTCCCTTCAATACATCATCTAGAAACTTAGAATCCAACTCTCTGGAATACATCTTATATTTTTTAACAAGCTCTTCATGTATTTTTATTAAAAGATCCGGGCAATCTCTACAAACAGAATCGCCAATTATTTTTTCAGCAAACAATTTAGCTTCATTCTCACTGAGGGGTTTCATTCTCTCTCTTATTAATCCTTAGAAATCATTTCAACGCCTTCAACAACTTCTCATGCAACCCACCAAAACCAGTATTACTCATAATAACAACATGATCGCCTGATTTTGCCTGCGCTGTAATTTTCTTAATTAGGTCGTCCACATTTTCACTAATAATTCCCGCGGGAGATAATTGATGCGCAACAGCATCAACACCCCAATCTTTATTGGGGCGCAAAATAAATACCTGATCTGCTTGTTTTAATGAAGGCGCCAGTGTTTCCTTGTGCACACCTAAGCGCATGGTATTTGAACCACATTCCACCACGGCTAAAATTCTTTCTTTCCCTACTTTCGCGCGCAAACCCGCTAACGTTGATTGAATAGCCGTTGGATGATGCGCAAAATCATCGTACACCGTAACGCCATGAATTTGTGCGCGCACTTCCAAACGTCGCTTTACATTTTTAAATTCTTTTAATGCACGAATTGCAACATCTACGGGCACATTCACATGGTGCGCCGCAGCAATTGCAGCCAGCGCATTTTGCACATTGTGCTCGCCAAGCAACGACCATTCGACGCGTCCATGATTTTTATTTTGATAAATTACATCAAATGCGCTGCCATCGTTAGTCGCTCGCTCAATTTTCCAATCCGCTTCATGGCCTGCAAACGTTGTCGTTTTTGTCCAACAACCTTTTTCCAGAACATTGTTTACGTTTTTATCTTCTTTATTCGACACAATTAATCCATTGCCTGGCACGGTACGCACTAAAAAATGGAACTGTTGTTCGATCGCATTTAAATCAGGGAAAATATCAGCGTGATCAAATTCTAAATTATTTAAAATTAAGGTGCGCGGATGATAATGAACAAACTTAGAACGCTTATCGAAAAAAGCGGTATCATATTCGTCCGCTTCAATCACAAAATATTTACCTTCGCCTAAACGTGCTGATACACCAAAGTTTTCTGGAATACCGCCAATTAAAAACCCTGGCTTTAATCCGGCGTATTCTAAAATCCATGCGAGCATACTCGACGTTGTGGTTTTCCCGTGTGTGCCAGAAACTGCCAACACCCAACGATCACGTAAAATATTTTCCGCTAACCACTGCGGCCCAGAAATATAGGAAATGTTTTTATTTAACAAATCTTCCACAGCGGGATTACCACGCGAAAGCGCATTACCAACAATGACTTGCGCAGGAGCTTGAGCGAATTGTTCTTGGTCATAACCATTAATTAATTGAATGCCTTGCGCTTCTAATTGTGTACTCATCGGCGGATACACATTGGCATCACTGCCACTCACCACATAACCTTTTTGCTTAGCCAAAACAGCCACGCCACCCATGAATGTCCCGCAGATACCGAGAATGTGAATATGTTGTTTCATCATGTACTCACTAATTTACGATGTGAATAAATTGCCATTAACACGCCAAAACCTGCCATTAATGTAATGACTGATGTGCCGCCGTAACTCACCAACGGCAAAGGCAAGCCCACGACAGGTAAAATACCCGTGACCATACCAATATTAATAAACATGGAAAAAAAGAACGTGAGCGTGATACTACCCGCTAATAAACGTGAAAACGTATCTTGGGCTTGCAAACTAATGAAAAAACCGCGCGCGATTAAAACGCTATAAATAATAATTAAAAATAATACGCCCATAAAACCAAATTCTTCACCGCACACGGCAAAAATAAAATCCGTCGCATGCTCGGGTAAAAATTGTAAATGAGATTGCGTGCCTTGCAGCCAACCTTTACCAAATAAACCACCTGAACCAATCGCGATTTTCGATTGAATAATGTGATAACCCGCACCGAGTGGATCACGTTCTGGATTTAGAAAGGTCAGCACTCGTTGACGTTGATAATCATGCATGTGATGCCACATCAAAGGAGTCGCGGCAACAAAAAGCAACAGGCAAATAACGATTAAGCGCCAACGCACGCCGGCTAATAAAATAACGCCGATACCTGCTGATGCAATAAGTAATGCGGTACCCAAGTCGGGTTGTTTCAAAATTAAGGCGGCTGGCAAACCAATTAATAGCGCACATACTAATAATATGCGTTTGCGTGGTGGCAATGTTTGGCCAGCCAAATACCAAGACAACATTAGAGGTAACGCGAGTTTCATGATTTCAGCGGGTTGAAAACGAAATAATCCCACACTTAACCAACGTTGTGCGCCTTTGCTAATTGCACCCAACACCAACACCATCAATAACAACGCAATACCAAAAATATATAACCATACTGCAAAACGTTTGTAATGATCCGGGCGAATTTGCGCTAATAAAATCATTAATGCAAATCCAATAAAAAATCGCACGCCTTGGCCAATCACGACAGATAAATCTTGATTACTCGCACTATATAAAATAAATAAACCTACTGTACATAAAAGCAAAAGACTTACCAAAATCGTTAAATCAATATGTAATTTTTCCCATAGATTTTTATTGAGCGTCATGATTTTCTTCCTGCGCTAGCAATGGCACTTTAGGTAATGGCGTTTTATCCAAATTAAAATACACATCTAGTATTTTACGTACTAAAAATACAGCTCTACCTTCACCACCGTGTTCCACAAAAACAACAATGACAATCGTCGGATGATGCAAAGGAGCGAATGCTTCAAACCATGAATCATCTCGCAACCTTACTGGCAACAAATGTACTTTGTCTGTGTCACCACCATGCAAATCGAATACTTGTGCCGTACCACTTTTCCCACCAAATTTATAAGGCGCATTAATACCCGCTAAATAACCTGTGCCACGCGGATCCGAAACCACTTCACCCATCGATTTCAATACCAAATTCCAATACGATAATTTAAAATTCGATGCAATCGATGGACGTGGTGCAGGTTGCATCGTTTGTATTTGCCCTTTAGGCGTTTGAATTTTTAAAATTACTTGGGGTTTATAACCTTGCCCACGATCAACTAACGTCATCAACGCATTAGCTAATTGCAATGGCGTGACCAATAAATATCCCTGACCGATTCCCGTAACAACGGTATCTCCTTGATACCAAGGCTGATGATGCACACGTAATTTCCACGCTGGCGATGGTACTAGACCATCACTTTCACTGTAGGTATCAATGCCCGTAGGTTGTCCAAATCCAAATTCGGTTAATACTTTATCTAATCGTTGAATACCTAATTGGTGCGCTAACGAATAAAAAAATGTATCGCATGATTGAATAATCGATGTTTCAAGATCTACCCAGCCAAATCCACTACGCACCCAATTGTGATAAATATGTTTGTTATCACCAGGCAACTTATAATAACCAGGATCAAATAAAGTTGTCTGCGGCGTAATCACACCCGCTCGCAACCCTTCCAAGGCATAAAACGGTTTAATCGTTGAGCCCGATGGAAACTCACCACGTAATGCACGATTAAACATGGGATGCTCTGGATCATCATTCAACGCTTTGAAATCTTTATTGCTAATACCGGAGACAAATAAATTAGGATTAAATCCGGGCGTGCTAACCAATGCCAATACTTGTCCATTACGTGGATCAATAGCAACCACAGCACCGGCATAACTTTTTAATGCTTCCGTCGCAGCAATCTGCAAACGCGCATCGATCGTTAAATATAAATTATCGCCGGCGGTGGCTGCTTTACTTTGATTACTGCGAATCACCTGACCATTAACATTGGTTTCAATTTGTTGAATACCCACTTTGCCATGCAATAACGTTTCGTATTCTTTTTCAACACCGGTTTTACCAATATCATTGGTGGCGCTGTAATTGGTGGGATCGACGTGTGCCAATTCACTCGCCGTAATTCGCCCAACATAACCTAAGATAGGTTCCATCACTGAACCAAATGGATAATAACGCAGCATGCGTGCTTGAATGAAAACACCTGGGAAACGATATTGATTAACAGAAAAAGCAGCAATTTCTTTATTGGTTAATTTAACACGCAATGGCACGGCATCAAAACGTCGTTGCTGATTGAGTTGCTTATAAAATGCTTGGATATTGTTGGGTGTTAAATGAATAATCTTAGAAAGTTCTTCTAATGTTTGTTTAAGATTGTGTACCTTGTCAGGACGAACTTCCAAACTAAATACCGGAAGATTGCTGGCTAACAACACACCATTGCGATCAAAAATTAATCCTCGGCTGGGTTCAACTGGCGCTACACTTAATAAATTCTGACGTGATAAGGTACTGTATAATTTGTGTTCGACAATCTGCAGATAAAATAAACGTACGATCAAGATCAATACCAAAAGCCCCACGAAAATACTGACAACGGCGATACGTCGTTTATACTGATCGATTTCCTGCTGTGGGTTGTTTAAGGTATAACGGTTTGGCATTTTATCGCTTCATAAAAAAACAGGAAGTATACACATTCATAGGAAAAACATGACGCCCTTTTTGACGTTTTGCAAAAATTTTTGGCGGATTCTGCGCCCTTACTGGACCTCTGAGCAAAAATGGTCAGCCGCACTTCTGCTTGCTGGCGTACTCGCTTCCGTCATCATTCAAGTACGCATCATGGTGATTTTCAATTACTGGATTCAAGCGTTTTATGATGCGTTAGAGACCTTCAATCTCCACGGCATACTTTTGTTGATGGGCGAGTTTGTCATTATTTTGGTATTGGCTATTATCATCTTTACTTATGGCAGCTATTTCGCCGGTCTTTTGGCTAACCGTTGGCGTTTGTGGATGACAGAAAAGTATCTTGATCGCTGGTTATCGCATAGCACTTTTTACGGTCTGCAATTACTCAACAAAAAAATAGACAACCCCGATCAACGTATCAGCGAAGATTTAAATGAATTCCCACAATTAACGATTGGTTTATTAACTGGTTTAGTTGGTGCAATTTTAAGTTTTGTGGCATTTAGTGTGATTCTTTGGAAGTTATCGGGATCATTTGCACTACATCTACTAGGAAAAACTTTTGTCATTCACGGCTATATGTTTTGGGCAACATTGGTTTACGCCGCATTCGGCACCTGGATCACACATCTTATTGGTAAAAAGTTAACGCCTCTTAATTATCAACAACAGCAATTCAATGCGAATTTTCGTTTTGGTTTAATCCGCGCGCGCGAAGCAGCGGAACAAATTGCACTATACAACGGCAGCACAAATGAACGATTTCGTTTACGCCATTTATTTCAACCCGTGTTCGATAACTTTTTTTCCATCATTAAAATACAAAAATACATGGGATTTTTTACGAATGGCTATAACTTGATGGTACAAGTCGTCGGGATTTTAATTGCACTACCCAAATATATTGCAAAAAAAATAACGTTCGGTACGCTCATTCAAATTACACGCGCCTTTGAAACAGTCGTAAATGCACTGTCTTATATTGTGTCGAGTTATAGCACGTTGGCAAGTTGGGCCGCTGTTATTCGACGGTTAAGTGAATTCGAACAATTTATGCAGGAAACTGAAATCACCATGTCACAATCACCTTTTATTTTTAGTGTCGCAGCAGATGAATTAAAAGCACAGAATCTGCGCATCACATTGCCTAATAACACTGTACTGCAAAATAATATTAATTTTAATGTCAAAAAAGGCGAAAGCTTATTAATCACGGGCAATTCAGGTGCGGGCAAAAGTACGTTACTGCGCACACTGGCCAAATTATGGCCTTACGGTGCAGGCCATATTGTGTTGCCGCAAAGCAAAAAAATATTATTTCTGCCGCAAAAACCGTATTTGCCGCTGGGCACACTGCGCGAAGCACTCACTTATCCTAGCAATGAAATATTTTCAGATGCGCAAATTACACAAGCATTAACGCTGTGTGGTTTAGAACGTTTTCTACCGTATCTTAATGAAACACATTATTGGGCGATGGAATTTTCATTGGGTGAACAACAATTAATTGCATTTGCGCGTATCTTTTTGCACCAACCAGAATGGATATTTTTAGACGAGGCGACATCCGCTCTAGATGAAAATAATGAAAGTACAATGTATCAACTATTAAAAGAAAAATTACCTGATGCATCTGTGATCAGTGTTGGTCATCGCTCGAGTTTACCGCAATGGCATGCAAGGACGTTGCATTTGGATGCTGCCACCGCCAATTCTTGAACTTTTCAACACACCATGTTAAGTTGGCCTTCGCTAGCGGAGAGCAGGTTTGCACGAGCGAGCCACGGTCTTCGGACCTCCGTTAGCACTCTTTCTATAGTGGAAAATCTTTAGTAAATAACCACTTTTTCTTCAAATTAACACGCGCGTAAGTTTGATAAAAATATTGGTGTCCTTTGTGACCACTGTGCGCGCTCACTTCCTTGCCTCGACGTATTAAATAACAAACCACATCAGTTAATTGCATAAGATAATTATTATTAGACTGCACAAAATGTACAGAATCTATTATACGATCGACTAAAACATTATTTTGGCCAAAGCGCATACCGTGCTGTTTATAATGATCTAAATCATCAATTAATCTCTGCTCAAGTTCATCTTGCTCATCAGCAACAAGTAAACAGTATGAATTAAGTTGCCCTTTTAAAAGCTCCTCAACTTTCTCTACCAGCAAGGAAAAAGCAGATTGTTGGATATGCAATTTTCCATCATATTCAGATTTTTTAATAGAAACGTAACCGATGCGAATACAATCATGCTTCAGAACAACATCCACAAGTGCATCCAATATATTTATTCGCTCACCCAATGGAAGTCTTTTAAAATATCGGCCGCGGGCATTATAAATACCATCTCCATGGAATTCAAAATCCGTGTTATTAGACTCTACGCCAAAATAATGACGCCCTAATGACCTCAGATCATTTTCAATATGTTTAATATTTTCAGGCGGAACAAGAAGGGCTGTCAAAACCAGATAAGGTTGATGAACATCTTTTAAATTATTCCCGGTATTTCCTGATTCATCAATATAACAAAGATACAAGATGACCTCCTATTATTATCATAATCTTGGACTTTACTATAACATACAATTATCCTTGCGCTAATTAATCAACTGAGGCACAGCAACAACAACATGCAAAAAATAAATTATTTACTCTTTAGTTTACTCGCGCTTTTTTGGAGCGGTTCTTTCATCACCATCCATTTTTCAGTGGCTGCTTTTCCGCCATTGTTTGGTGCCATGATGCGTGTTTTTATCGGTCTTATTTTTTTAACGTTATTTATGTGGCAACAACAACATTCTTTTGGTGTGCCAAAAACAATTTATTGGCGCTTAATTCTTGTTGCTCTGTTAGCACAAGGCATTCCCTTTGCATTTTTATTTATGGGTGAAACGACAATTGCGCCTGCCATTGCCGGCATCATCAATAGCACCACGCCCATTTGGGCATTGGTCATTAACGTTATTTTCTTAAAAGAATATGATCAACTCACTATTAAAAAAATTACAGGTTTATTGATAGGTATTATCGGCATCACCTTAGTTTTTTGGCCCATGCTACAACATGAAAAAACACATGATACCTTAGCAGGCTTACTATTCGTCTTAGTCATGGCTATTTCGTATGCATTAGGCGCTATTTTAAATAAACGTTTATTATTTGGCAGAGCAAGCATTCCACTGCAAGCAAATTTATGGCATCAAACATTGGTTAATTTTGTTTTTCTTTCAGTCATTTCATTACTGCTTAAACAATGGCCTACGTGGCATCACTTCACTCATGCTCATATCGCGTTATGGTCATTGCTCTATTTAGGTTTATTTTCGACTGCTATCGCGTGGATTATTTTCTTTCATTTATTACACGTGTGGGATGCCGTGCGCGCCAGCAGTGTGATGTATCTTGTGCCACTACTTGCCATTGTATGGGACATACTTTTTCTGCACACTATTCCACAAGCGGAAGAATTATACGGTGCAGCGGCTATTTTAATGGGCGTTGTATTAATTCAATTATCGCGAGGGAGAACATGTCAACCTCACAAGAAGGCATCATTGAAATTGTTGCGGAAAAACCAGGATTAGAAGCGTATGCGTTTACGTTTGGTGACTGACACCCACGTCATTGCGAGCGTAGCGAAGCAATCCAGAAATCCTAGATTGCCACGGCGACTTTGTCGCCTCGCAATGACGGACATCAACAATGCCAAAATATTTCACAATAAAATTGTTTTACTTTTCTCACCTTTTTCTTCTTTCGCCAGGCGCGGGACTAAATATCCCGGCAATTGCGCTTGCATAAGTTTGACAATTTTTTTCGCGGTTTTTTCACTCACGTCAATGTGCAAATAATAAGGAAGAGCGCTCGTTTTATTGGCAATATAATCCACCGCGCAGCTCTATCCTTGGGCTTAATGCTTTAATATGGTCGAAGCACAAAGAGTAAAAAATCAAAGTAAATGCTATAATTCACCTGGAACAACCTTTTGAAAGGTGTAGGAGATTGATTTATGTTAGAAGCCTTTGCTCGATTTACTTGTCCCCCTTTATCTACTGATTCTTTCGGAAAGGAAAAAGCGATTAGAGCACTCCGGGAACAGATCGATAGACAACTTAAGTCTATTGTTGAGGAAGTTGTTGGGCTACCAGTAGAGCTAGGGAAATTTAGCAATGAGCTTCCATCAGAAATAGCAATCCAACTCATTCAAACCAGCCGCCATTTTCTTCAGCAAGTGATTAAACTTCCTGCCATGGAAGAAAAAAATGCTTTAGAACAGCAAATGCGTTTTATTGCATTAATTCTAAGCAACCGAATCAATCAATTTCCCAAAGTGCTTCATGGCGTAGTTAATACTCTTTTGCGGGAAATTAGCCAAACAGTTGGAAAGGTTCCTGTATTAAACGAAAGTGTTCCACTGCCTGAGCAAGATTTTCTACCTGTAAAATATGATGATTCAGTTAAACACTGGCAAACCACTGTTTATCGTGACCCAGGTAGAGATAAAAAAGACAAAGTAGCGTTTTTTAGTCGGCAAGATGATTTAGGTCAAATTGCGTCGGTAAGAAGGCAGTTGCTCGTTGAAAGCATGAACTCACGAAATCAAGCTGAAGCTTTCAGTTTTGCCGAGTCAGATTATTATGCGATGGGCGATTTACAAGTCAATCATTTGCAGCCTTCTGAAGAAATCATCGAGCGACAATTAGAATTAATCATGGCTATGAATATAGATTCTTTGTTCTGTGAAGCCATGATGGAACATCAAGAAGCCGACAAGTATTTTAAAAAAGTACATTCACATGGTAGAGACGAAATAGCAGGAACGAAATACTTTTTCCAGGTGTATCATAATTGCATTGATAATCTGTGGTTGATTAGTACCGCGGCAAATACGGGCTTGGGCAAACTTAATCAAAATCCTATTGATTGGCTAGAATCACACT
Source organism: uncultured Pseudomonadota bacterium (assembly GCA_963712965.1). Taxonomy (GTDB): domain Bacteria; phylum Pseudomonadota; class Gammaproteobacteria; order DASZBR01; family DASZBR01; genus CAVQJZ01. Next base: position 238,772 of record CAVQJZ010000007.1, read on the forward strand.
TAAGATACGGAGCAAGATTTTTCAATGAATCAGGTGGAATCCAGGCGATAAATCGTGATTCAATATTATATACTGTTGAAAAACCTGGCCAAAAAGTAGTTTTGGCCAAAGTAGCGAAAGAATGGTTTTTAAATACTTACAAAGAAGAGCTAGCGGCAGCAGGGTATTTGCGAGAAATAACGAGTACCGCCAAAGGGAAATTAGGCGGAGTTATACAAGAACCGAAAACATCTATTTCTAAACGCAAAAAAATTAAATTTATGATAAGAGCGGCAATGGCTGAAAGATTATTACAAATTTCTTCGCCAAGTGGTTCTTCAAGCCCATCGTCATCTTTTGCAGAGATTAATCAGGAAAATATGAATCTTGTAGGACAAGTCATCGACGAAGAATTTGCTAATCCAACTTCCTTGTTGACTCTAGCAAAAGGTAGTGCTGGCAAGCTGTCAAAAGCTTATGTCAATCTTAAGAAGAGGTAAATTTTATGAAAAGATCTAGGGAATTAAGTCAAAGTGGAATTTTTAAAAAAACTGGTGTATTTGCAGAAAAAAAACAACTAAAAGAGGAGAAAATGTTTCTTATAGCTATGCGTGAAAAATGTTTCCCACGAATTCGTCAAGAAACAATGGATGAACTAGGAGAAAAATTTACTGAGCAAGCTGCTGAGGATAATTATAAATTGTTTGTACAAGCTTGTTATAGCAAGGGGATAATGGAAAAAATGCTGGGTGAATATTTGCAGAAAAAAATTGCGCGTGAGCGGGAAAAATACGCAAACCCTAGCCCTCGAAAGTAAAATTAAGATAGTAAAAAATATCGCAAATATTCGGGACACCTTGTTATGCCGAGCATGCGGTAATCCATAAATCCTAGATTGCCACGGCGACTTTGTCGCCTCGCAATGACGGACATCAACAATGCCAAAATATTTCACAATAAAATCGTTTTACTTTTCTCGCCCTTTTCTTCTTTTGCCAAACGCGGAACCAAATACCCTGGCAATTGCGCTTGCATAAGTTTGACAATTTTTTTCGCGGTTTTTTCACTCACTTCAAAATGCGCAGCACCCTTCACTTTATCTAACATATGCAAATAATAAGGCAGGATACCCATAGCGAATAATTGTTCGCTTAATTTAGTTAAGCTCTCTGCTGTGTCATTAATATTTTTTAGTAACACGGATTGATTTAATAATACTACGCCGGTTTTTTTTAATTTCGCCATCACGCTCGCAATTTTTTTATCTAATTCATTCGGATGATTACAATGCACGACAACAACTTTTTGCCACGGTAAATTTTTCAACCACGTTAAAAAAACAGTATCAATACGGTCGGGAGCAACGATAGGCATGCGCGTGTGAATACGTAATGTTTTAATATGTTTAATCGCGCGCAATTTATCTGTGAGATTTTTAAGCGACGCATTAGTTGCCATTAAAGGATCGCCACCACTTAAAATAATTTCCGTAATGCTTTTATCATGGGCAATATAATCAACCACTTTATTCCACCCTTGGCGCCCTGGATTATTGTCGTTATAAGGAAAAGCGCGGCGAAAACAATAGCGACAATGAATCGCGCAGCTTCCAGTGACCGTCAAAAGCACGCGCCCTTGATATTTATGTAGCAATCCCGAAATGGGATTAGCTTGCTTTTCACCTAAGGGATCCAAAGAATAGTCTTTGGGCGAGTAAAATTCCGCGTGAAGTGGCAAAACTTGTTGCAACAAAGGGTCATTGGCATTACCTTTCTCAACTTTTGATAGCCAGTGGCGCGGAAACCGCAGCGGAAAAAGTGTCGCCACACGATAAGCTTCTTCCAAGAGAGTTGCATCCAATGCCAAGGCGTTGAATAATTCTTTAGGGTCAGTGATAAAAGCGGGTTTTGATTTCATAAGGGGATTGTATGTCTGTTTATAGCACCAACGAATTTAAAAGCGGCCTAAAGGTCATGATGGATAATGACCCGTATAATATTTTAGAAAACGAATTTGTCAAACCCGGAAAAGGCCAAGCGTTCAATCGCGTCAAAATGCGTAACTTAAAATCAGGGCGCGTCATCGAACGAACATTCAAGTCAGGTGACACCTTAGAAGGCGCGGATGTCATTGATATTGAAGTACAATACCTTTATTACGATGGCGAATTTTGGCACTTTATGTCACAAGAATCCTTCGAACAGTACATGGCCAGCGAAACCATTGTTAGCGAAGCCAAACAATGGCTCAAAGAACAAGATATGTGTTTTATCACGTTATGGAATGGTTCTGCGCTTACTGTCACCCCACCTAATTTCGTTAATTTGAAAATTGTGCAAACAGATCCTGGTCTTCGTGGTGATACTTCTGGCGGCGGTGGCAAACCCGCGACGTTAGAAACAGGCGCTGTGGTTCGTGTGCCATTATTCATCCAAAATGGTGAAGTCATTAAAGTCGACACGCGCAAAGGCGAATATATTTCTCGTGTCAAAGAATAATATTGCTTGGCAACCGACAGCAAGTATTGATGCTTTAAAGTTTCGCGCGGAAATTCTCAGTAAAATCCGCGCTTTTTTTCATTCGCGAAATATACTCGAAGTCGACACGCCACTCATGGCGTCCAGCACTGTTACCGATCCTTTTATTCAATCATTTAACGTCAACAAAAAATGGTATCTGCAAACATCCCCCGAATATGCGATGAAACGTTTGCTCGCTGCTGGCAGTGGTTCCATTTATCAAATTTGCAAAGCGTTTCGCGATGATGAAACAGGGAAATTGCACAATCCTGAATTTACGATGCTCGAGTGGTATCGCTTAAATTTTGATCATCATCAATTAATGCAAGAAATGGATGAATTTTTTCAAGCCGTTATTCAAACCAAACCCGCTGAAAAAACAAGTTACCAAAAATTATTCGAAAAATATTTTCAAATTAATCCCCATCAAGCAACATTAACAACACTAGAACATATCGCTCACGAAAAACATTTAGTCGTTAATGCCAACGATTTAACCAAAGACGATTGGTTACAATTATTAATGACGCATTTTATCGAACCTGAACTAGGCAGAGAATGTCCTCTATTTATTTATGATTTTCCTGCATCGCAAGCAGCGCTGGCAAAAATTCGCGCGGATAAATTTCCGGTAGCTGAACGTTTTGAGGTTTATATTCATGGCATTGAATTAGCTAATGGTTACCATGAATTAAGTGATGCCAACGAACAACGACAACGTTTCGCAAATGATTTAGTCAAACGAAAAAAATTAAATTACGCCACACCACCGGTGGATGAATATTTGTTGGCGGCCATCGAACATGGGCTACCTAATTGTGCCGGTGTAGCATTAGGCATTGATCGATTAATTATGATCGCCGCGCAAAAAGCATCTATTGCAGATGTGATGAGCTTTACAATTGATCGAGTTTAAATCCGCAGAATCCCCTCTCTCGTGATAGAGATTGATCAAAATTGAAATCCCCTCTCCCGCTGGCGGGAGAGGGTTAGGGTGAGGGTGGAAAAAATCATTGCGAATGGGTAAGCCTCCCTTAAAATTCCCCAGTTAGCAACTAGAGTTTTTTGGTAAATTACGCACCAGGAGACTTTAGACATGAAAAAGAAAAGATTTAACGAGATACAGATTCTTAATGTTTTAAAAGAACATGAAGCTGGCATACCTGCAGTTGAGTTAGCGCGCAAATATGGTATTGGCGAAAGCACCATTTATGCATGGAATGCTAAATATGCGGGCATGGAAGTAAACGAGCTTAAACGATTAAAACAATTAGAGGATGAAAATGCTCGTTTAAAAAAGATGTACGCGACGTTAAGCATGGACCATGAGCTACTGAAGGAGGTGCTTGAAAAAAAGTACAACGTGGATCTGAGCGACGCGAAACAGCGAAAGATTTAATCGAAAGTCGCGGCGCCTCTATCAGTCAGGCATGTCGTGTTGCCAATATAGATCGCAAAACATATCGCTATCACCCGAAGAGAAAACAGGACAACAAAATGATTGAAGATTTATTAAAAACTCTTTCTGCTCAGCATCCCACATATGGGTTTCAGAAATTATTTGATTTAATTCGAATTAAAAGTTATTCGTTTAATCACAAACGCGTATACCGAATTTACTGTGATTTAAGTCTTAACTTGAAGATAAAGCCCAAAAAACGCCTGGCACCAAGAACAAAAATTAAATTAGCACAACCAGAAAATCTTAATCAGTGCTGGTCATTGGATTTCATGAGTGATGCGCTCACTAGCGGGCGACGTATTCGCACAGCAAATGTGATTGATGATTGTAACCGTGAGGCATTAGGTATTTTAGTTTCGCTTTCATTGACATCAAAAAGAATTACTCGATGGCTTGATCAGCTTGCATCATTACGCGGATACCCGAATCGAATTCGCGTTGATAACGGGCCGGAAAATATTTCCCACCATTTTCAAAGCTGGGCAAAAGCACACGGCATTTTTATCCAATATATTCAACCAGGCAAGCCAGCACAAAACGCTTACATTGAAAGATTTAATCGTAGTTATCGCGAAGCAGTTTTGGATATGTATTTATTTCGAAACATACAAGAGGTGCAAAATATTACTAATAATTGGCTTAAACACTACAACGAGGAAAGACCACATGAATCACTAAATAATCTGCCACCCAGGATTTTTATTAACAACTTACATCAAAACCACTCTAGTTGTGCAGTGGGGTAAATTTGGGGGCTTTACAAATGCTCTTCCAAATTTTTATAAATAATTTCATTATCGGTATAACGTATTTTAACTAGGCAATTAAATAGAATCCTCGGGGGCTTGCCAATAATCAAAATTATCGGCTATTTTTCGGTCCTGGACCTTTCTCGTGATCAGACTCGCTAACAATCTCTGATGAGCTTTGTGATACTTGGTTTTGGGCAGATCCACTAGAAGCAGAAAGCGTAGAATGAGCATAGACGCCAAAATTACTTATGGCTGATGCTGGTGATTGGTCTACGGCAGTATGACCACTTAATCTTCTTACTTGTTCTCTAAGCTGCGCTATTTCTTCTTGAGCTTTTCTTTCATTTGCTTGCGCTTTTCTTTCATTTGCTTGCGCTTCTTCCTTTAATCTTCGTTCTTCTTTCAATTTTCCTTCCGGGCTTTCTTCCTTAAAAAACTGACACAACTTTTTTTCTAACTCAATAAAAGGTTTCTTAGCTTCCTGTTCCGCACAACTGGTAACAAAAGCTTCAAACTTCTCAGCAACATTATGCCAATCATCTGAATTCGCTCGTTCATCTGTCGCTGCCAATCGTTTTAACAAATTGTAAACTTTTTTCTTAAGCGGCCTTTCTTCACAAATTAACCTTGATAAACGCGCTATGCGTTTATAACTTCTCGTCATACTCCAAGCGTTATAGTGTGCCTTTTTTGTTAAAAAGCCTCTTAAATCATTATCATCTGCATCATCACTTGTGCTTTCCGTTGTACTTGATGCCGTACCGGTACTTAAACGTCTATAGCCCTGCAGCAACTGGCGCATCGTCTGACCGGCATCATGCTCAGGACGTAATATACTAAACGTCCCATCTGCTCGATGTTGAACAAACAACGTTTCGCCTTTTTCACTATCCTTCATAGCCAAATCACCCTTTTCATTGATTACTCTCGCTGCACTATCTAATATCACCACAAGCTGTCCAGTTAATTCTTCTAATGCCTTCAATTCTAACGATCTCGGAAGTTTTTCTCCATTATCTATGTGCTTTAAACACGCTTCTAATTCAGATCGACTGCTGCCTTCCTTTGTTTGTCCAGCCTGCCTTTCTAAATGGGATCTTATCCTTTTTCGCAAATCGCTACCAAATTCAGGATACCGAGTTAAAAGCAATTGATAAAAATTGAAATCCCCTCTCCCGCTGGCGGGAGAGGGTTAGGGTGAGGGTGGGAAAAATCATTTCGAACGTTCTTCTAACTTTTTATAAATAACTTCCAGAACCGTACTAACTTCTTTAAAAATTTGGTCATTCCAAAATCTAATAACTTTGAATCCCAATCCCTCTAAATATCGCGAACGTTTCTCATCGTAACCAATCTGTTCCAGATGCTGACCACCATCTAACTCAACAATCAACTTTTGTTCAATACAAATGAAATCAGCAATGTAGTTTCCGACCCAGTATTGTCGCCTGAACTTGAATCCGTAAAATCTTCTATTTCGCAAGAAATACCACAATCTATTTTCTGCGTCTGTTTGAAACTTTCGCAATGCGCGTGCTTTTTGTTTCATTACCATCCCACTAACTTTTATTATTTTTTACCACTCTCTTTCACTAGCGTTAAAACTGGAAAAAACTAAACAACGCCAATTTCTTTACTTAATATTTGCTTTAAATCCTTAAAAATAGACAAGGTCTCAGAAGGTTCACGATCAAGAATTACTTTTGTCTGCAACACTTTAGATTCAATAACATTTAGTACGCTCTCAAGATCATGAAGCAAATCCCGAATCTCTGGATAATGTAACTTATTCTCTTTAATAGAATCTTTCTTCTTGTGCGCCATACTGTGGCGAAAATCTTTATATTTTTGGATCTGACTTTCCCATTCTTCAAATTTTCGCTTTAAACTTGGTTCTGATTTTAGAACCGCCTTAATCAAACTATCGCTTCTGCTATCAAAAATACTAAGCAGCTCTATTACAACAGAACTAATAATTAAATTTTTTGCTGGAATCCCCAGAAATTTTGATGAATCAAACGAGAAGCATACTCACTGATAAGCTCATGTATTTTAATTAATATCCTGATGCGATAAACACCGGAACGCAAAACTTCCAAGCCTTCTTTAATTCTCTCTTTTTCCATACCGTTCATCATGCTTTCCAAAGATAATTCTCAAAAAATTATTTTACTTTGAAATTGCCCACCCTCACCCTAACCCTCTCCCCTCCTCCGCCCGCCTACGTGACTTCGGTGTGCTTCGGCGGGAGAGGGAAAAACACAATAACTTAACCTTTATTAATTCTTATCCTTAAACGCCTGCTTTGCAATTTCAGCAATGCCCGCCACGCTACCAATGACGCTTGATGCTTCCAACGGCAATAAAATAACTTTTTGATTATTCGCCGAACCAATTTTACTTAATGCATCAATATATTTTTGTGCGACGAAATAATTAATTGCTTGAATGCTACCTTTGCCGATTGCTTCAGATACAGACAATGTTGCTCTACCTTCGGCTTCTGCTGTTCTTTCGCGCGCTTCTGCTGCACGATAGGCTGCTTCTTTATCACCTTCGGCTTTTAGAATTACGGCTTGCTTTTCACCATCGGCTTTAAGAATAGCAGATTGCTTCAATCCTTCCGCTTCCAAAATCGCGGCGCGTTTATCACGCTCTGCTTTCATTTGGCGCGCCATGGAATCGACCAAATCTTTAGGCGGCGCAATTTCTTTGATTTCAATACGCGTTACTTTGATACCCCACGGTGTCGTTGCATCATCAATAACATGCAATAACTGTGTATTAATGTTGTCACGCTGAGAAAGCATGGAGTCTAAATCAAGCGCGCCTAATACCGTACGAATGTTGGTCATCGACAAATTGCGCATAGCATTTTCTAAATAACGTACTTCATACGCCGCTTTGGCTGCATCAATCACCTGGAAAAACACGACGGCATCCACACGGACCATGGCGTTATCACGACTGATAATTTCTTGCGGAGGAATATCTAAGACTTGTTCCATCACATTTAATCTTGCGCCAACATTATCAATAAACGGCAAAATCAAATTTAACCCTGGGCGCAAGGTGTGGGTATAACGGCCAAAACGCTCAACCGTCCATTCAAACCCTTGGGGCACTTGCTTAACACCCATATAAATCACTAATACCACCAACAATACCAACAAACCCACTACAAATTCGAAACCGGTCATGACGTATCTCCACTCTCTCTGCAAGGTATGACAATAAGCGGCTAGTCTATTATAATTCGCCTCCTTTTGACTAATGATGAATAACCATGACAACTATCCGCACGCGATTTGCTCCAAGCCCCACTGGTTCACTACATGTCGGCAGTGTACGCACCGCACTTTATTCTTATTTATATGCGCGACGATACCAAGGTGTGTTTATTTTGCGCATTGAAGATACGGATGTCGAACGCTCAACACTTGAATCCGTGCAAGGTATTTTAGATGGTATGCATTGGTTAGGATTAAATTACGACGAAGGTCCGTTTTTTCAAGCGCAGCGTTTTGATCGTTATCGCAAAGTAGCCGCCGAATTATTACACGCTGGAAAAGCTTATCGTTGTTATTGCAGCAAAGAACGTTTAGAACAATTGCGCAACACACAAATGGCGAATAAAGAAAAACCCCGTTACGATGGTCATTGTCGTCATCTCAATCATCCATCTACTGACCAACCATTTGTGATACGTTTTGCCAATCCCGAATCAGGTGAAGTGATTTTTGATGACGCGGTGCATGGTCGTACGGTATTTCAAAATAAAGAATTAGATGATCTAATTATTTTACGCAGTGATAACACGCCCACTTATAATTTTACAGTGGTTATTGATGACTGGGATATGAAAATCACGCATGTGATTCGCGGTGATGATCACTTAAATAATACGCCACGCCAAATTAATATTTTAACAGCGCTCGGCGCTGCATTACCTGTTTATGCACATATTCCTATGATTTTAGGCCCCGACGGCAAAAAATTATCGAAACGCCATGGCGCAGTGAATGTCACACAATATCGCGAAGAAGGTTTTCTTCCGCATGCGTTATTAAATTATCTAGTCCGCTTAGGGTGGTCACACGGCGACCAAGAAATTTTTTCCGCTGAAGAAATGATTGCTCTATTTGATATCGATCATTTAAATAAGTCCGCCGCCGCATTTGATCCTGAAAAATTACGTTGGCTCAATCAACATTATTTAAAAACCATGGATCCTGACGATGTGGCACCAGAGTTTATTTGGCAATTAAAACACTTAAATATTGACTACATTCACGGGCCGTCGCTGAAAGAAATTATTCTCATTCAACGTGAACGTTGCAAAACACTGACTGAAATGGCCGAACGCAGTCGCTTCTTTTTTGAATCCATTAAACCTAATGATGCGCTGTTACAAAAACATGTCACGCCTGAAGTAAAGCCTGCGATCAAAAAACTACATGATGAATTAAAACAATTAGATCACTGGACTGATGAAAACATTCACAACATCTTGCAGCAACTCACCGTGGAATATGCCATTTCATTAGGTGCGTTAGCACAAGCGGTACGTGTATTAATTACCGGCGGCACCGTTTCACCACCGTTGAATAGTACCTTGCGCGTTTTAGGCAAAACTAAAACATTGCACGCATTAACTATAGGATAAACCATGAATTTATTAATAAAAACTCGCACTGAGATTATTGAACAACTGTGGCAACGTTATTTAAATCGCTTGCCTAAGACACAAAAAATAATTGCCCAGCTGCAAGAATTACAACAACCCATTGTGCTTGATCATTTTGCCCTAATTGACTTACCTAGTAGCCATAGCGGCATTCATACGCTCACGCAAATTTTTACTGCATTGGGTTATGGCACACGCGGGCATGGTTATTTGCCCGAAAAACAAAATGATTTTTCCTGGCTTGCACCCACCGATGCGAATAATCAAACAGCCACAAACGTATTGCCGCAAATTGTTGTGGCTGATTTTCGTTATGAACAATTATCTCATGATGCACAAAAAATTCTTGATAAATATACAGCGTCTATTAAACCATTTGATTTTGCCGCTTTTTATCAATTATTAAGCCAACTACACAAAAATGATTTTTCTGCTGAAGAACCTTTAGTTAATTTAGTGGTTAATTATTGTGACGAAAAAGACTGGCCCGCATTAACGCTCGCCGAATTTAATGAGGTTAAAAAATCTAATGAATTAATGGCGTGGGTGCTTGCTTTTGGTCGACGCATTAATCATTTTGGTTTAAGCATTCATCACATGCCAAAATTTGAAAGCCTTGAACAATGGAATAACTCTATTCAACTCAATGACACCATCAAAGGCGATGCCACTCGTGGTATCGCGCAAAGCGCTAGTCGAGGCGAGTTAGAAGACGTTCATTTCGCTGACGGCCACATAACCATGCACGGCCCCTTCGTTGAATTTGTATGGCGTTACCCCAACAAAACTAATCCTCAATACTGGCAAGATTATTTTACTGATTTTATTGATTACCAAGCCAATCGTGTGATTGAGTCTGTTTATGAATAAACGTTGTGCGTGGGCAAATAACGATCCGCTCATGATCAATTACCATGATAACGAATGGGGCAAACCCATTCATGATGATCGCTTACTATTTGAATTTTTAATTTTAGAAGGCGCGCAAGCCGGTTTAAGTTGGTCAACCATTTTGAAACGCCGCGAAAATTATCGGCTTATTTTTGATCAATTTGATGCACAAAAGATTGCGCGTTATTCAGATAAAAAAATTGAAAAAATTTTAGTAGACGATCGTATTATTCGTAACCGTTTAAAAATTCAAAGTGTCGTAAGCAATGCGAAAGCTTTTTTGGCCACACAAAAACAATTTGGTAGCTTTGACCAATATCTTTGGCAATTTGTGGATGGCAAACCAAAAATGAATCATTGGCGCACACACCAACAAATTCCTGCCAGCACCATAATTTCTGAAAAATTATCCAACGATTTAAAAAAACGCGGGTTTAATTTTGTCGGCAGCACGATTTGTTATGCCTTTATGCAGGCCGTGGGCATGGTCAATGATCATTTGGTTGATTGTTTTTATCGTCAAGGAGCTTAACGCATGACAGCGCAATTATTGGATGGAAAAACTTTAGCTGAAAAAATTCAAGCGGAATTACGTGAGAAAATTCGCCATCTTTCACGCGCACCAGGACTCGCCGTAATTTTAGTCGGCCAGGATACTGCTTCAACCATTTATGTACACAAAAAAAGTGAAGCGTGCAAAGAAATCGGTATTCATTCCGTATCATTTAATCTTGCAGAAGATGTTTCTGAAAAAGAATTATTATTATTAATCGATCAATTAAATAATGATGCAGTCATTGATGGTATTTTGGTACAACTGCCTTTACCTAAACATATCAATACACAACATGTCATTGAACGCATTGCGCCACACAAAGATATTGATGGTTTTCATCCTTATAATTTAGGACGCTTAGCGCAAGGCGCACCTTTGCTTCGCCCCTGCACACCGTATGGCATCATGCATTTACTGCACGCCACAAAAATTGATTTGCAAGGCATGCATGCCGTGGTGGTAGGTGCTTCAAATATTGTCGGCAAACCGATGGCATTAGAATTATTAACCGCACAATGCACTGTAACGTTATGCCACAGCAAAACAAAAAATTTAGCGCAGCATATTAAAGCAGCAGATATTTTGGTGAGCGCCATGGGCAAAACAAATGTTATTCAACGTGACTGGATAAAAAACCAAGCTATCGTCATCGACGTTGGCATTCATCGTACACAAAATAACAAATTGTGTGGTGATATTGAATTTGATTCGGCCAAAGAAAAAGCCAGTTGGATCACACCAGTGCCTGGCGGTGTCGGACCAATGACAGTGGCTATGTTATTATCGAATACCGTATTTGCAGCAACTGCCTTTCATGGAGTAACGTCGTTATGATTCTTTGTCTTGATGTCGGTAATTCACAAATTTTTGGTGGCGTGTTTGATGAAAAAGAACAAATTCAATTACGTTTTCGCCATGATACAACTTACAGCAGCACCTCTGATCAACTAGGTATTTTTTTAAAAAGTGTCTTGCGCGAAAATGGTATTGATCCGAAACAAATCAAACGCATCGCGATTTGTTCTGTCGTACCACCCATTGATTATTCATTGCGCGCTGCATGCATTAAATATTTTGAGATTGAACCTTTCTTTCTTGAAGTCGGCGTCAAAACCGGCTTAAAAATCAAAGTGTATAACCCCAAAGAATTAGGCGCCGATTTAGTTGCTAATGCGATTGCTGCTGTTGAGCAATATGCGAATAAAAATATTATTGTCATTGATTTCGGCACCGCCACTACTTACAGCGTGATCACCAAACAAAAAGAATATTTAGGTGGCGCGATTTTACCTGGCATGCGTTTATCGATGAATGCGTTGCAAGGTGGCACAGCAAAATTATTCGCCGTGGAGATTTTAAAACCCAAAGATGTGGTTGGTCGCTCGACAGAAGAACATATTCAATCAGGTTTGTATTATGGTCAATTAGGCGTCATCCGTGAATTTATTGAGCGCGTGAGCAAAGATTATTTTGCTAATGAAAAACCTGTTGTCATTGGCACCGGTGGATTTGCGTATTTATTTGAAAATGAAAAATTATTTACCGCGATTGTTCCTGATTTGATTTTGCATGGGTTATTACAGGCATTAAAATTAAATTCGTTAAAGCGTCATTAATACCAGTTCACACGCGGTTAATTCGCGATAAATATTATCTAATTGCTCTTGGCTTTGCGCCTGAATTAATACCGTCAACGCGAGATATTTACCGTCTTTACTGGGGCGAGTACGAATAGCCGTTTCTTTTAACTCAGCAACATGATGACGAATAATCGACAAGGCGGCTAATTCAAATTCTGGATTAGCCGCACCGACGATTTTAATCGGAAAATCACAAGGGAATGTTAATGCCGTTTTGGTTTCTTGATTATCCATTAATTAAAAGAATCTCTTAAAAAATAATTCGATATGATCGATAAAATCAGTCCACACACCACCACTTGGAGCTGCCGTTAACGCAACAATATTCGCGGAGGCAATAACTTTTTTATCTAACACTACATTGATATTACCAACGACCGCGCCTTTCGCTAATGGCGCTACCAAATATGGATTAATATTTTTTTGAATCGTTGCTTTAGCAAATTGACCTCTGACGACCGTCACATAAAAATCATTGGCGAGACCAACAGGAATATTGCCATTGGTGCTATACCATACACGCACATTGGTAATTGGTTGATCCGCAGAATAAATTTTGTGCGTATTATAAAAACGATAACCATAATTTAATAATGCTTCGCTGTAAGCATCACGATCGTGACTCGAAGGCGCGCCTAACAATACCGATAACAAACGCACATTGCTGCGCACAGCAGAAGATACCAAACAATAACCTGCTTCGCTGGTATAGCCTGTTTTCAATCCATCGACGGAAGGATCACTCCACAATAAGCCATTGCGATTAGGCTGTGTAATGTTGTCATAGGTTAATTCTTTCAAAGCAAAGAAATGGTAATACTGTGGGAAATTAACCATCATCGCGCGCGTTAACGTCGCAATATCACGCGGCGTGGTGTAATGATCAGGATTCGGCAATCCAGTGCAATCCACATAATGCGTATTGGCCATATCCAAAAGTGCCGCTTGTTGATTCATTAAATTAACGAAGTTAGCGCCTGTGCCACCCACATATTGTGAAAGTGCAACACATGCATCATTGCCTGAATCTACCACAATACCTTTAATTAATTGTTCTACTGTCACCGATGACCCTGGGGTTAAAAACATACGCGAACCACCCGTCGACCATGCTTTTTTACTAATCAACACAGGATCATTTAAATGAATACGTCCGGCTTGCAACGCTTCAAACGTTAAATATAAGGTCATTAATTTGGTCAAACTAGCAGGCGCCATATGTTGATTAGGATTTAACGTCGCAATCACCGCACCGCTGTTAACATCCATCAAATAATATCCATGAACATTCAATGCTGGCGGTATAGGATTTAACACGGGAGTTACAGTTGGCATCGGCATTGCTTGTGGCAAAGGCTGTGACACAGGTTGTGCATTAGCTGTCGCGGTAGCGGTAGTAGCGCCAGTCGTCGTATTGGTATTTTGTTGTGTAGGGCCTGCAACACTGTCAGTAGGTGAAACGGTTCCAGGTGCTTGCGTTGCAAATACGGACGATGTACTCACTGATGAAGATGAATCTGCAAAACTAGAAGAGATAAAACTGATATTTGCAAACAATGAAACCAACAAAACTAAGCCAATTTTCCTAACAACGTTATGCATCGATGACTACCCTCTTGCGTAAATAAAATAAAACGTAAAATCTACCATAAAACTTGCCTTCACCCAACAAACTACTTACTCTTGCCGCCTTATGCCGATCGAAACTGCCAGACAAAATATGATTTCGCAACAAGCACGTGCTTGGGGTGTGCTTGATCAACAAGTACTTGATTTATTGCGCCATGTCCCGCGCGAAAATTTTGTCCCAGCAATGTATCAAGCATTAGCGTTTGCCGATACCCATATTCCACTCGAACATAACCAACAAATGTTATCGCCCAAAGAAGAAGCGCGCATTATTCAAGCACTCCATATCCAACCCAATGAACGTATTTTAGAAATTGGCACGGGCAGTGGTTATTTCACAGCGTTATTAGCTCACTTGGGCAAACATGTTGATAGCGTTGATATTTTCGCTGATTTTACCGAACAAGCAAGCGACAAATTATCCGCGCTCAATATTCATCATGTCAAATTACATACAGCAGATGCCGCGCATGGTTTTATGAAGCAAACGCATTTTGATATTATTGCCATCACCGGAAGCGTGCCATTTTTACCCGAACATTTTAAACATCAATTAACCTTAGGCGGACGTTTGTTTGCTATTATCGGCGATGATCCTTTGATGCAAGCAACATTAATCACGCGCGTAGGGCAAGAAACTTGGCAAACACAAATTTTATTTGAAACATTAGCTAAGCCATTAATTAACGCGCCACAGAATGAAAAATTTATTTTTTAATATTTGTTTGTGAGAAATTAAGTATGAAAAAGTTTCACTTATTTACTTTATTAGCCATCGCGACCTGCTTTGGTATGACAAGCAATGCGCGGGCAGCAGATTTATTAACTGTTTATCAACAAGCCGTACAAAATGATCCCACATTTCAAGGCGCATTAGATACGCGCAATGCAACAGCCGAAGGTGTGCCAATCAGTAGAGCCTCATTATTACCTACCCTAGGAGCTACCGCGCAAAGTAATTTCACGCAAACCAATTCACCAAGCGCCAACAGTCCATTTAATAACGTTGCTGCTTTTAATTCACATGACTACGCCTTATCGTTATCACAACCTATTTTTAATTTAGCGGATTGGATGGCATTACGTTCTGCAAGTGCTACCGCAAAACAAGCGGACGCTACATATGCTGCTGCACTGCAAACATTAATCATCAATGTTTCTACGGCGTATTTTAATGTATTACAAGCACAAGACACGCTAACGTATACCGAAGCGCAAAAAGAAGCATTAGCAAATCAATTAAAACAAATTCGTGCCAGATTTGATGTTGGTCTTGCGACCATGACAGATGTTTACCAAGTACAAGCTTCCTATGATGCAATTGTTGCCGCTGAAATCACGGCAAAAAATGCGATCATTAATAATGAAGAAGCACTCACAGCGATGACAAATAATACATATTCGCATTTAGCCACATTGCGTAAATCATTTCCTTTGGTGACACCTGCACCTTCTAATACAAATCAATGGATTCAAGCAGCCGATGCACATAATTGGACTGTGCGCGCAGCGCGTTATGCCATGCTTGCTTCGCATGAAACATTGCGCCAAAACTTTTCTAACAATTTGCCAACAGTTTCTGCAACAGGTTCGTACCAAGATGGTAACAATCTTGGCGGTGGTGGCAGCAGTAGCGGCAGCAATGCAAGTTCTACTGATAGCGCATGGTCAACCACGGTTGGCGTGCAAGTCAGTTTCCCTATTTTTTCCGGCGGTTTAACGCTTGCACAAACACGTCAGGCTGAAGATAACTACGCTGGCGCTAATGCAAGTTTGGTGTTGGCACAACGCACTGTTGATTTACAAACTGAACAATCATTTAATAACGTTGTTGCTTATGCGAGCAAAGTTGCTGCCGATCGCGTGGCCATTACTTCAGCAGAAAGCGCACTCGATGCAACTAACGAAGGATTTAAAGTCGGCACAAAAACTATTTTAGATGTATTAACCGCCGAGCAAAATTTATATTCTGCGCAAACAACCTATGCTGCTGATGAATACACTTATATTTTAAGCACGCTGCAATTAAAACAAGCCGCCGGCACATTAAGCGTGGAAGATGTGCAAGCGATTAATGCGTGGCTGGAACATCAACAAAAAGAAACTACCACTGAAAAAGCGCACGTCCCCAAAATTAAAACATACACCATGCACAAGTATGATCACGTCAAAAAAGATGTAAAAAAGAGTGTGAAAAAAGAAATTGATGCGAAGAATTCGTAAATTTATTTCCGCGTTCTTCTCTGCCTTATCACTTCAAACAAACACACACCCGTGGCAACAGAAACATTCAAGCTAGAAACAGAACCCAACATCGGAATACTAATCAGAAAATCACATTCATCGCGCGTTAAACGACGCAACCCTTCACCTTCAGCACCCATCACAATTGCTGCCGGACCTTTGAAATCCATTTCATATAATGTTTGCGTAGCTTCGCCGTCTGCACCGTATAACCAAATACCTTTTTCTTTAAGTTCACGAATCGTGCGCGCAAGATTTGTGACGCTAATAAAAGGTGTTAGTTCTGCCGCGCCACACGCGACTTTTCGCACCACCGGTGTAATACCTACCGCGCGATCTTTCGGTGCAATCACCGCATGCACACCCGCGGCATTCGCTGAACGCAAACACGCGCCTAAATTATGTGGATCTTGTACGCCATCTAAAATTAACAATAATGGCGGGCCATCAATATTTTCTAATAAGTTTTCCAAATCATGTTCTTGCCACACTTTTTGTTCTTTCCCTGCGCACAGTGCAACTACCCCTTGATGCACACGCTCTGGCGCATACTTTTCTAATTGTTCGAGCGCCACGCGTTGTATAGAAACATGCTGCGTTTGCGCAAGATCGATTAATTGATTCATCCGCTGATCACGACGTTCTTTTTGAATCAATAGCGTTTGAATCTCTTCGGGAGATTGTTTAATTAATGCTTCAATGGCGTGTAGGCCGTAGACAATATTCTTCATAACGATAGATCCTATTAGATTTCAAAACATTATTTAATTTTTGGCTTAGTTGCCTTAAACCAACGAATTAGCAATTCTTGATCATAAATTGAATCAGCAATTAATTGATATGCTTCAACGGCTTGCTTCCAAGCCAGCTCACCGAAACGAGAACAAAAAACTTTGGCATTATCAGGATCGCTAAGTCTTTTAACAATGTCATTATTGTATTCAACATAATGGTGATTTTCGTCCCTCATTTGAATGTCACAAAATCCGTTACGTTTAAGCGCATTCTTATAATCTGCTTCTGTTTGAGCATACAATGTTAAATTCTCCATCTCGCACATCTTTTGCAATCGGGCGCTCCATTGATTTTTCGCTGGGCTCAACCAGTCATCAACGACAAAAAAACCTTGCGGCTTCAAAACACGCATCACTTCTCGAAACAGCGTACATTTGTCTTCTACATGAACTAAAACACCCTTACTATAAATCACATCAAAAGACTCATCCGAAAAAGGCAACTGCGATAGATTATCGTAAAGAACAAATTTTACTTTTGAATTTAGTGCACTCGGCGTTCTATGCGTAGCTTCTTGAACTAACCATGGATTAATTTCAATGCCTGTTACCTGAGCTCCATAATGTTCTGCCAAATAAAAGGCAGCTGCACCAAGCCCAAAACCAATATCAAGAATTTTTTTATCGCGCAAAGATATCCCAGCAAACATTCTATCAATGGCAACCGTTCCACCTTCGGATAACATATGATCGCCATAAGTGCCTTCTAGGAATAAACAGTAATCTGTTGAGTATTCAGAAATTAATTTTTCGAAATTGCTCATAAATAATTCCTTAACGATAAATCATCCAGTATGTCGACACGCATTCGACATACTGGCTATCTGGTCAATAACGAGGAATATCTTTTTTGGAAGAAAAGTACTTTTCCATTACCTCTTGGGTAGTTTCCTTATCGGCAAACCCCAAAGTATCTATAAGTTTACCTTCCCTATCGAAAGCATCAGCGTAACTTCTAAGTGCGTCTTCGCGACGATCAAGATGGTGCTTTAGCAAAGTAGCTTTATTAAAATGGTATAAAGCGTTACCCGGGCAAAGTTCTATTGCTTTATTAAAGTTTTCCAAAGCACTCTCGTGTTTGCCTAAATCTTCCCATTCAATAAAAGCTTTAGCTTCGAATAAATCAGCGCGCATAGACAATTGTGACATGGCTAACGTTTTATCTAGTAATTCTAAGGCGGTTTGAGAGTGTCCCAGTTTACCTAAAGTGATAGCCTTTTCTGTTATGCCTTTAGTGTTACTAGGATCGTACTTTAGCGCCTCTTCAAAATCCGCTAATGCTCCCGAATAAGCTTTGCTTAATTTTTTTTCTACACCTCGATTGTAATAAAATTTAAAACTTTTATTTCGTATCCATTCAAGTACGAACATTATCGCCCCCCCCTTAACTATATGCGAAATTTTTTTAATTTTACGATCCTATCTCGGTTTCATAGAAACAAAAATCTTATCTCACGCGCTAATAACACACGGCAACTTTCTGCTCACCCAACGATAAACGCAATTGCCCAAGCAATTCATCGCTTAATTTCACTTTCCATTGCTCGCCTAAAGCCACTTTGGCTTTAGCTTCTTTAGTTTCATATTCAATATACACTGGGCAAAACCCAGGACAAGCGGGATGCAATATTTTCTGCAATCGTTCAATATCGTGTGACGCCATTTTTTCAGCTTGCAGCGAAAGCAATAAATATTTAGCAAAACGTTCACGCGCTACATCCAAGCTATATAAATTACGTGCGATTAATTTATGGCTGCCAGTAAAATCATCTAAACTGACTTCACCTTCTACAATTAAAATTTGATCGGTTACTAAATACTTTTTGTTTTTCTCATACATCTCTGAAAAAATAGTTAATTCTACGCGCGCGGTTTGATCTTCCAACTGAATAAATGCCATGCGATCGCCACGCTTAGTAAACATCGTGCGCATCCCGATGACTAATCCTGCCACCATCAATGTTTGTTTTTGTGTTTTGGCAATGTCGGCTAACGCGGCTGTTGTAAAATGGCTGAGCTCTTGTGCATATTGTTGCAAAGGATGGCCGCTCAAATAAAATCCTAATGTTGTTTTTTCATTTTGTAATCGTTCTTTTTCAGTCCAAGGAGAAGCTGCATTGTAATGAACGTGATGCGCGGCAGGTTCGTCATCAAATAAACTCACTTGGCCACGATTTTTTGCGCTTAATTTTTGTTCGGCGGCAAGCAATGCTTTATCAACATTGGCAGATAAGACAGCGCGATCCACTGCAAAAGAATCAAACGCACCGGATTTAATTAATGCTTCTAACGCACGACGATTAAGTTTGTGCGAATCTAAGCGTTGGCAAAAAGAAAATAAATCCGTGAATACACCCTCAGCACTTCGCTTTTCAACAATATGATTAATAATGGCTTCGCCCATACCTTTGATGGCGCCCAACCCATATAAAATTTCACCTTTTTCTGTCACGGTAAAACGATATTTACTGCAATTCACATTCGGCGGAATAATGGTTAATTTCATGCGACAACATTCTTGTAGAAAATCGACCACTTTATCTGTGTTATCCATATCAGAAGACAAAACCGCCGCCATAAATTCTGCTGGGTAATGCGCTTTCAACCACGCGGTTTGATAAGCTACCATCGCATAAGCCGCGGAATGCGATTTGTTAAATCCGTATTCAGCAAATTTTTCCATTAAATCAAAAATAGTATTCGCAATGTGCGCGTCGACACCACGTGTCACCGCACCTTCGATAAATATCGCGCGTTGTTTTGCCATTTCTTCGATTTTTTTCTTACCCATGGCTTTACGTAATAAATCGGCGCTGCCTAACGTATAACCGGCAAGAACTTGTGCAATTTGCATTACTTGCTCTTGATACAAAATCATTCCATACGTGGGACGCAACACAGATTCTAATGATGGATGTGGATATTCCACGCGTGCACGACCATGACGCCGATTAATAAAATCGTCCACCATGCCAGATTGCAATGGACCTGGTCGAAACAATGCCACCAACGAAATAATATCTTCAAAAGAATCTGGCTGAAGACGTTTAATTAAATCTTTCATCCCGCGAGATTCCAGCTGGAACACGGCGGTCGTTGCACAATCTTTAATTAACGCGAATGTTTTTTGATCATCTAACATTAATTTAGTGATATCGAGCAATGATTCTTGCTGCGTGCGACGCTGTTGATTAATATTTTCTACGGCATGCGCAATAATGGTTAACGTACGCAATCCTAAAAAGTCGAATTTAACTAAACCCACCGCTTCAACATCATCTTTATCAAACTGCGACACAGGATGATCACCACCCGGTTCACAATAAATGGGAGTAAAATCTGTCAGCAACGACGGTGAAATTACAACGCCTCCTGCGTGTTTTCCCGCATTGCGCGTTAGGCCTTCTAATTTTTTCGCCAAATCTAATAAAGTTTTTACCTCATCTTCATCGTTATAACGCGCGCGCAATTCTTCTTCTTGCTTGAGCGCTTTATCTAAGGTGATACCTAATTCGAAAGGAATTAATTTAGCAATTTTGTCGACAAATCCATACGGATGCGCCAAAACACGCCCCACATCACGCACCACCGCTTTGGCTGCCATCGAACCATACGTAATAATTTGCGCTACACTTTCACGACCATATTTTTGCGCGACATAATCAATCACGCGATCACGTCCATCCATACAAAAATCGATATCGAAATCGGGCATGGAAATACGTTCAGGATTTAAAAAACGTTCGAACAGTAAATCGTAAGGCAATGGATTAACATCCGTAATACCTAACGCATACGCAACTAATGATCCTGCGCCCGATCCACGACCAGGCCCAACTGGCACGCCATTATTTTTCGCCCACGCAATAAAATCTGCCACGATTAAAAAATAACCGGCAAAACCCATATTATTAATAACAGATAACTCAAACGCTAAACGGTCATCATATAATTTTCGTTCCGTAATATTCGCTTCTTGTAACCGTGCATTTAATCCTTGATTAGATTGATCTGAAAGATATTTTTCGATAGTTGTTCCAGAAGGAATAGGAAATTGCGGTAGAAAATTTTTGCCTAAATTTAATGTGACGTTACAACGCTTGGCAATTTCAACACTATTGGCCAGCGCTTCGGGAAGATCGGAAAATAATTCTTCCATTTCTTTACTGGAGCGCAAATATTGTTGTGCAGAATATTTACGTTGGCGCTGCGGATCTGCCAGCACAACGCCATCATGAATACACACGCGTGCTTCATGTGCCTCATAATCATCAGCCGCTAAAAATCGTACATCGTTGGTGGCAACCAGCGGAACATCAAAGCGTGCAGCGAATTCAACCGCGGCATCAATAAACGTTTCTTCATCCGCACGCCCTGTGCGTTGAATTTCTAAATAAAAACGTTGGGAAAATTTTTCTTTGAATTGCTGATACAAGTTTTCTGCTTGCGCTACTTGATGCGTCAATAACGCTTGGCCGATTTCACTTTCTTTGCCCTGCAATAACAATAAACCAGCACTACTTTCTAGTAACCACGCAAGCTTAATGACAGGTACGCCATTCACTTGCCCTTCCATATAAGCGCGCGAAATTAAACGTGTAAGATTTTTATAGCCTTCCTCGTTTTGACACAATAACGTCACACGCCATGAGTCTAGAAAAATATCCATGCCAAAAATAGGTTTAATACCAGCCGCGATCGCTGCTTTATAAAATTTTACGGCGCCAAATAAATTATTTTGATCAGTGAGCGCACACGCAAACATGTTTTTTTCATGCACGGCTTTAACGAGCGGTTTCAAACGCACGATACCATCGACGATGGAATATTCGCTGTGAATTCTCAGATGAATAAACGATGTCATGCGATTAATTTCTCAACGGTTTGCCCGTCTTTAACATATGCGCAATACGCGCTTGGGTTTTTTCACTGCGTGCTAGCTCAACAAATGCTTCACGCTCGAGACGCAAATACCATGTTTCATCAACGATCGCGCCTGCATCTAATTGTCCGCCGCATAATATTTCCGCTACTTTGGTACCAATCAAATAATCATGATCAGAAATAAAACTACCTTCGCGCATATTGATTAATTGCATCATAAACGTCGCAATACCTGCTTTACCTACTACAGGAATTCGCGGATGCATCGGCGCTTGATAATAATCACTCATCATCAACACTTGTTGTTTAGCAACAGACAATAATTTATCAGCGTTCATGATAATGACATCAGATTCGCGCAAATAATTTCTTTGTTGCGCTTCTTCTGCACTACTTGATACTTGTGCCCAAGCAATTTGTTTAAAATACTGTTGTAAATCACGAAAAGGATCATCGCCACGTGCTTCTTGATAAGCGCGTAATGCAAATTCTTTTGAACCACCGCCGGCTGGCAATAAACCCACGCCCACTTCAGGTAACCCAATATAACTTTCGCAGGCAGCTACAATTCTTGCACTGTGCATTGCCAGCTCACATCCGCCACCTAACGCTAATCCACGAATTGCTGCAACAACTGGCACATTCGCATAACGAATCGCAAGCGCTGTTTTTTGAAATTTTGTTACTACCTCTAAAACACGACTTGGATCTGCTTCGGCTAAATTTGCACCGGCACTAAAATTTTCTGTGCCTTGCCAAATCACTAAACCACGATAATCTTTTTCCGCATAACGAATTGCTTCAACAATACCATCAAGCACAGCATCATTAATCGTATTTAATTTAGTTTTAAAACTTAAAATAGCAACGCCATCTTTTTGATGCCAACAACGCAGCACATTATTTTCAAAAATAATTTCGCTTGGCATACTCGCGGCAGGTTTTTTAAAGCTTGGATTTTTTGTCCATTCAGGTAACGCCACTGCTGCCATGGTTTTATTGGCTTTTTGTTCTTCTTCAATTGCTTTACGCACCTCTTCCCATCCGGCATTTTTCCACACGGCAAAAGGCCCAGCTTGCCAACCAAATCCCCAACACATCACCGCATCAATATCTTCTAAAGAGTGCGCGATTTCTTGACAATGAAAAGCACAATAATGAAATAAATCACGCAGACACGCCCATAAAAATTGGGCTTGTGGATGCGCACTTTGACGCAACAATTGCACACGTTCTTGCGGATTTTTATTTTGTAATATTTTCAATACCTCGGGATCTGCATTTTTATCTGCAAGGCGATACGCTTTTTGCGCGATATCCCACACATAAATGGCATTACCCATTTTTTGATAAATACCCTTGCTTGCTTTTTGTCCAATGGCACCTTGTTGAATTAATTCCATTGACCAAGCGGGCATTTGATAAAACTTCGCCCAGGGATCTTTGGGCAAACGTTCAATTAGTGTATTCACCACATGGGCAAACGTATCTAACCCAACCACATCCGCGGTACGTAACGTAGCGCTTTTAGCACGACCTAATGCCGGACCTGTTAACGCATCGACAACTTCCAAAGGAATATTAAATTGTTCGGCGTGATAAATCGTTGCCAACATGGAAAATACACCGACGCGATTGGCAATAAAATTCGGTGTGTCTTTAGCATAAATACAACCTTTGCCTAAACGATCGGTTAAAAATTGTTCCAACGCATGCAACATATTTTTATCTGTTTTTGCGTGCGGAATTAATTCCACTAAATGCATATAACGCGGTGGATTAAAAAAATGTACGCCACAAAAATGATGGCGCAATGATTCAGGTAACGCTTCGGCTAATTCATGAATCATCAAACCAGAGGTATTACTCACAAAATAAGCTTCTGGCTTAATAAACGGTGCGATTTTATTATAAAGCGATTGCTTAATATCCATACGTTCTGCAACCGCTTCCACAATCAAGTCACATTCTTTTAATAACGCTAAATGTTGTTCGTAATTTGCTGGAATAATTTCATCAGCCACACTTGGCACCACTAAAGGCGAAGGCTTTAATTTTTTCAAATTTGCTAATGCTTTTAAGACAATGCCATTTAAATCACCGTCTTTAGCTGGCATATCAAATAATATGACGGGAATATTTGCATTAGCGATGTGTGCCGCGATTTGCGCACCCATCACTCCCGCACCCAAAACGGCGACTTTACGAATGGTTGACATAAAAGATTACCCTTTATTTGTTTTTGCAGTTCTTAGTAATAAGCTGGTCTAATGCTTGGCGTTGCGCAGTAGTGGTATCACCGGTTTCTGTATTCATATTAGTTTGGTTATACAATTGTTGTCTTTCCAACGCTTTGCAATTAATTTTAGCGGGAACATAAGCAGCCGTTGAAGAATTGGCGGAATGAGTAGCGCTGGTGTAACATCCAGCAAGTAAAAGAGAGGCCATAAATACAACAGCTAAACGAATAAAGTGAGACATAAAAGCACTCCGTAATTGGTGAATTTGGTATTTTAAACAAAGGAAGGACCCGTGGCAAAACGTTCGAAGATCAATGACCCTTTCGCACATCGCGAAGCACAAAAATATTCGCAACCCATTCCCAGCCGGGAATATATCATGCAAATCTTGAAAGATCGCGGTAAACCTGCCAACGCGCAAGAACTGCAGGAGCTACTACAATTAAAAGACGATGAAGCGATCGACGCCTTAAAAAAACGCCTGCGCGCCATGGAGCGCGATGGTCAGTTAATTCAGAATCGTCAGGATGGTTTTGGCTTAGTCAGCAAAATGAATTTAATCCCTGGGCGCGTGATTGGCCACAAAGATGGCTTTGGTTTTGTGGTTCCCGATGATGGCAGTGATGACCTGTTTTTACCGGCGCACTTTATGCGCGCTGTCTTTGATGGCGATCGTGTTTTAGTCCGCGTCAATAATATTGATCGACGTGGTCGACGCGAGGCGGCATTAGTACAAGTACTCGAACATAACACGCAACAATTGGTTGGCCGCTTGAGTATTGAAAATGGCGTGGCCCGATTAATGCCTGATCACAAACGCATCAGGCAAGAAATTATTATTCCACCGAGCGAAGTGAATGGCGCAAAACACGGGCAAATTGTTACCGCTACCATCACCACACAACCTACACTCAGTCGTAATGCCATTGGAAAAATCACTGAAATATTAGGTGAGCAACGCGCACCTGGCATGGAAATTGATATTGCCATTCGCTCACACGACATTCCTTATGTATGGCCCAATGATGTGAATGATGAAATCAAAACATTTAAACCATTAAAAGACGGCGTAAATTATACCGATCGCGAAGATATTCGTCATTTGCCATTAGTTACGATTGATGGTGACGATGCAAAAGATTTTGATGATGCCGTATATTGTGAAAAACGTGCGCGCAATGGGTGGCGTTTAATTGTAGCGATTGCTGATGTGAGTCATTACGTTATACCAGAAACCGCATTAGATAAAGAAGCGGCTAATCGCGGCAATTCAGTTTATTTTCCCAGCAGCGTTATTCCCATGTTGCCAGAAGTATTATCCAACGGATTATGTTCATTAAATCCTAACGTTGATCGTTTATGCATGGTTTGCGATATGCAAATTAGTCCAGAGGGCACATTATCGCGCTACGAATTTTATCCTGCCGTCATGCACTCTAAAGCACGATTAACATACAACGATGTCGCCGCCGCATTAAAAGGCGAAAAAGACGCTGTGAAAAAATTAACTAACGTATTGCCGCAGTTGCAAGAATTACATGGTCTTTATAAACAATTATTAAAATCACGGCATGGACGTGGCGCCATTGATTTCGACACGGTGGAAACTAAAGTTATTTTCGGACCTGAACGCAAAATTCAACAAATTGTACCGGTCATACGCAATGATGCGCATCGTTTAATTGAAGAATGTATGTTGTGTGCCAATGTGGCTGCCGCACACTGGTTAGAAAAATATGATTTGCCGACATTATATCGAGTGCACGAAGGACCAACCGCCGAAAAGTTAATGGATTTACGTGATTTCTTAAAAGAATTTAATTTAGGATTGCGCGGCGGAAAAGATCCACAACCGAATGATTACGGCGAATTATTGCGCCAAATTAATTCACGCCCCGAAGCGCACATTATTCAAACAGTTTTATTGCGCTCATTGCGTCAAGCAGTTTACAGCCCAGAAAATGTAGGGCACTTTGGTTTGGCGTATGATGCGTATACGCATTTCACATCGCCTATTCGTCGTTACCCAGATTTATTGGTGCATCGCCAAATTCGTCAAAGTTTAAAAAAGGGCAAAAAAATAGTTTCTTTATATGATGAGAAAACATTACACGAAATCGGCACACATTGTTCGATGACCGAACGCAGAGCCGATGAAGCAACACGCTCGGCGATGGATGCATTGAAGTGCGAATTTATGTCATCGCGCGTTGGTGAAGAATATTCAGGCATCATTAATTCTGTCACTGGCTTTGGTTTGTTTGTTGAGCTGGCGGATCTTTATATCGAAGGTTTAGTGCATATCACTGCGTTACCTAATGATTATTACCAATTTGATCCGATTAAACATTGCTTAATCGGTGAGCGCACAGGAAAAATTTATCGCTTAGGCCAAACTATTCGCGTGAAAGTCGCGCGCGTTGATGTTGATGATAAAAAAATTGATTTTGTTAGCACTGAAAAAGTGGAAGAAAAGAAAACGGTCAAAAAAGAAAAACGCAAACAAAAAGGCAAACGTAACAAAAAACGCTAGTATATTTCCCCGTCATTGCGAGGCAACTTAAGACCCCACCGCTGCTGCACCGGCGACAATTTCTGCTAATTCTTTGGTAATCGCTGCTTGGCGCGCTTTATTGTAAACCAACTGCAATTTGTTAATTAAATCATTAGCGTTTTCAGACGCATTTTTCATCGCCACCATACGTGCGGCTTGTTCGCACGCAATATTTTCAACTACACCTTGGTAAATTTGCGATTCGATATAACGCTTTAATAATAAATCTAATAATTCTTTAGCTTCAGGTTCATAAATATAATCCCAAATACCTTTGGTGCCTTCTTCTTTGATAGCCTCTAACGGTAACAATTGAATTAATTGTGGTTTTTGCGTCATGCTATTTACAAACTCATTGTGCACAATAAATAAACCATCAATTTGTTTGGCGTCATACGCATCGAGCATTACTTTAATCGCACCGATTAAATCAGTGGCGCGTGGCGCGTCACCTAAATGTTTTGCTTGCGATAATATTTTTCCGCCGTGGCGTTTGAAAAATATTTCCGCTTTATTGCCAATTAAACACAATGAAATATCTACATCATTGGTATTCCAATCACGCATCGCGTGAATAGCTGTTTTAAATAAATTAACATTTAAACTTCCACACAATCCACGATCGGAAGTCACGACGACTAAACCCGCACGTTTTAGTGCGCGCTCTTCTAAATAAGGATGGCGATATTCCGGATGAGAATTT
Source organism: uncultured Pseudomonadota bacterium (assembly GCA_963712965.1). GTDB lineage: Bacteria > Pseudomonadota > Gammaproteobacteria > DASZBR01 > DASZBR01 > CAVQJZ01. The sequence goes on from CAVQJZ010000007.1 coordinate 266,306, forward strand.
GCTAAATGCCCAATGACCGTGCGAATTTTTCGCGCATACGGGCGAGCATTAGACATGCGCTTGTGCGCTTTATGCATTTTACTGGCAGCGACCATTTCCATCGCACGCGTAATTTTTTGCGTACTTTTTACACTGCGAATCTTGCCACGAATTTCTTTGGTAACGGCCATAAAGCAGTAATTCCTTGATCGTTTATTAAATAAGTGTGCGAGTATAACCAGCGTGAGGAAATGGTGGAAGCATGCTAGTCTTTAAATATGAAAGTCCCGGTGGCGCAGCTGGATAGCGCGGCCCCCTCCTAAGGGGCAGGTCGGCGGTTCGAATCCGCCCCGGGACACCAAATTCAAAACCAATATGCTGTCGCTGTCATTACCTTAGAAACCGCTGACATCAAGTGTTTTATTGGTTTAGGTAATTCTTCTGCACCTTGTGTGATAGCCACTTGTGCATGTTCCGCTTCTTCATCACGCATCGTTTCTAAAATCTTGCGTGTTTTAATATCAGTGGCGGAAATTCGCTGTAGATGATTTTCTAAATGGCGCGTGACCTGGCGTTCCGTTTCCGCCAGAAACCCTAAGCTCCATTGGTCTCCAGCAACGCCTGCCAGCAACCCCAACAAAAAAGAACCAGTAAACCAAACTGGATTTAGATAACTCACGTGACTATCTAATTCTTGCAGACGCTTTTGGCACCAGAGCAAATGGTCTTCTTCTTCGAGGCCGGCATGCTCTAATTGTTTGGTGATCTCATGATTGCGCGCAGTTAATGCCTGACCTTTATAGAGTGCTTGCGCACAGACTTCGCCGGCATAGTTGACGCGCATAAGACCCGCCACATGTTTTCGTTCTTCGGCAGACAACGCATGGTCAACGATATATTCCGCAGGATTTGCTCTGCTGTTTTCATGACCAACGTTATGGCCAGTGAGCACACGCAAGGCTTTATCTGCCTTTAAGCAAAACGCATCAATAGCTGAGAATTGGCGCATAAGGTTTTTTCCGCAAGCCGTAAAAATAAGGTACTATCGCAAGATTAACATAAATGTTTTTTGTAAGGTGTATACCTATGCCAATTCGAGTATTAGTCAACGGTGCCAATGGCAAAATGGGCCAAGAAGTGGTGAAAGCCATACAACAGGACAAAGAATTAAATCTAGCGGGTACCGCAGGCAAAAATGACAATCTGGCAGAAAAAATTAAAAGCACACAAGCGCAAGTTGTCGTCGATTTTACTGTTGCGGGTAGCGGATTTAAAAACACACAAACGATTATTGAAGCCGGCGCACATCCTGTCATTGGCACGACGGGTTTTAGCCTAGAACAAATCGATGCGTTACAAAAAATAGCTGCCACTAAAAAACTCGGCGGCATTGTTGCACCGAACTTTTCTCCTGGCGCTGTACTTATGATGCAATTTTCCGAAACGGCCGCACGCTATTTTCCGCACGTTGAAATTATTGAAATGCATCATGATGGCAAAAAAGATGCGCCTTCGGGTACGTCACGCAAAACTGCTGACATGATTGCGGATGTATTAAATAAAAAATCTTCTGCGATTCCTATTCATTCTGTACGCTTACCAGGATTAGTTGCGCATCAATTAGTGGTATTTGGTGGACACGGTGAAACGTTGACGATTCGTCATGATTCCGTCAATCGCGAATGTTTTATGCCAGGCGTGATCCTTGCTTGTAAAAAAGTCGTGCTATTAAAAGAATTGGTTTACGGCTTAGAAAAAATATTGAGGTAATTATGTTCAACCAACTAACACAAAATATTGCCAGCGTAGTTAAAAAAATCACGGGCAAAAGCAAATTAACCGAAGAAAATATTCAAGACGCGCTACGCGATGTGCGTGTGGCATTATTAGAAGCGGACGTTGCATTTCCTGTCATCAAAATTTTTCTTGATCACGTGCGCGAAAAAGCGCTTGGTCAAGAAGTCTTAACCAGCGTTAATCCTTCACAAGCATTCATTAAAATCGTACACGATGAATTAATCACTCTCATGGGACAATTTAATGAAACATTACAATTAAATACGCAACCACCGGCCGTCATTTTAATGGCGGGCTTGCAAGGTTCAGGAAAAACAACCACCACAGGAAAACTGGCGCGTTATTTAAAAGAAACACAAAAGAAATCTGTGTTGATCACAAGTTGCGATATTTATCGCCCAGCCGCCATCAAACAATTAGAAACATTGGCGCATCAATTAGACGTTCATTTTCATCCCAGCGATAATTCGCAATCACCCGTCAACATTGCTAAAGACGCGATTCAATCCGCTAAACAAAAATCCATTGATATCGTTATTATCGATACAGCCGGACGATTACATATTGACGCCGACATGATGCGTGAAATTCGTGAGATTCATGCGGCTGCGCAACCTATCGAAACATTGTTTGTTGTTGATAGCATGACAGGGCAAGACGCCGCGAATACAGCCAAAGTATTTAATGATGCATTGCCATTAACCGGCGTGATCCTCACAAAAACCGACGGCGATGCTCGAGGCGGTGCCGCACTTTCCATCCGACAAATTACCGGCAAACCAATTAAATTTATTGGCGCTGGTGAAAAACTCGATGCGCTACAACCTTTTTATCCTGAGCGAATTGCTTCACGCATTTTAGGCATGGGCGATATTGTTTCTTTGGTCGAAGAAGCGCACGCTAAAATCGACGAAGCCGCTGCCAAAAAAACCATGAAAAAATTAAACAAAGGCCGATTCGATTTAGAAGATTATCGTGATCAATTGCTACAAATGAATAAATTAGGTGGCGTAGCAAGTTTACTAGACAAACTACCTGGTGCGGCAACATTGCCCAGTCAATTAAAAAATACGGTCAATGACAAAATGTTTGGTCAAGTGGTCGCCATCATTAATTCTATGACGCCACAAGAACGACGCTTTCCCGATATCATTCGTGGTTCGCGCAAGCGTCGAATTTCAGCAGGTTCAGGAACGCAAGTGCAAGATGTGAACCGTTTGTTAAAACAATTTATACAAATGCAAAAAATGATGAAAAAAATGTCTGGTCGTGGTGGAATGATGCGCATGCTAGGACAGATGAAAAACATGCTGCCACCTGGCGGATTACCCTCACAATAACGATGTCGAAAGGAGAACCTTTGATGGCAAAAACATTTACTGACTTATCTGTTGAAGAACTCGTCAAACATGCGCTAGAAAAAAAAGAAGGTATTCTAAGTGCGAATCAAGCATTAAGTGTCACCACAGGTAAACGCACTGGCCGCTCTCCCAAAGATCGTTTTATTGTTAAAGAATCTCACACGGAAAAAGATATTGATTGGGGTACTGTTAATCAACCGTTCACACCAGAAAAATTTCATACGTTGTGGCAACGCGTGACAGATTATTTACACGCGCGCGATCATTATGTAGCGCACTTATATGTTGGCGAAGATAAACAATATGGCTTGCCCGTTAAAGCTGTAACTGAATTAGCTTGGCATAATTTATTTGTGAAACAATTATTTATTCGCTCAGAAAATCTTCAAACAGATCATCCTTCACAATGGACATTGATCTGCGCACCTCATTTTCACGCTGACCCTGCACGCGATGGAACGAATAGTGAAACAGCTATTATTTTGCATTTTAGTGAACGTAAAATATTAATTTGCGGCACCCTTTATGCTGGCGAAATGAAAAAAGCGATGTTTACTACGCTCAATTATTTATTACCTAAGCACGATATTTTGCCTATGCATTGTTCTGCTAACGTTGGTGAAAAAGGCGATGTCGCTTTATTTTTTGGTTTATCCGGCACGGGCAAAACTACATTATCTGCAGATCCTGAACGTTATTTAATTGGCGATGACGAACACGGTTGGAGCAAAGAAGGCGTCTTTAATTTTGAAGGCGGCTGTTATGCGAAATGCATTAATCTTTCGCAAAAAAATGAGCCCGTCATTTGGGATGCTATACGTTTTGGTTCAGTCATGGAAAATGTCGTGCTTGATGAAAAAACATTGCAACCGAATTTCGATGACACTTCTTTAACAGAAAATACGCGTGCCGCGTATCCACGCGAATTTATTCCCATGCGCGTTTTAGAAAATCGAGCGGGCATCCCTAAAGCAATTATCTTTTTAACCTGCGATTTATTCGGTGTATTACCGCCAGTGGCAAAACTGACCAAAGAACAAGCGGCGTATCATTTTTTAAGTGGTTACACCGCATTAGTGGGTAGCACTGAATTTGGTCAAGGCAGTGGAATTAAAATTACATTTAGCACTTGCTTTGGCGCACCCTTTTTTCCACGCCCAGCGAGCATTTACGCAGATTTATTAATCAAACGTATTGAGCATGCCAACTGCCCCGTGTATTTAGTCAACACGGGTTGGACGAGTGGTGCGTATGGCCAAGGCGGACATCGTTTTCCTATTCCTGTTACGCGCGCGGTTATTCACGCCATATTAAATGACAGCTTTGAAAAAACGGAATTTGAAATTATGCCGCGTTTTCAATTAGCGATTCCAAAAAAACTAGATGGCGTCGACAGCCAATTATTGAATCCACGCAACACTTGGAAAGATAAAGACGCTTATGACAAACAAGCCACGCAATTAATCGAACACTTTATTAATAACTTTAAAAAGTTTTCAACGGTATCAGAAAAGATTCGCCAAGCAGAACCTGTGTTGTAATTAGTTCATGCAGAAAAATCTTGCGGCAAATAAATACCTTGCCTGCTTTATGGTGACACTTACCCAAGCAGGCATTACTTTTTATCTTCCTTATTTTATTCAAATTAAATCTTACTTTCACGTCAGCAATCATTTAGTTGCATTAACGCTAACGAGTTATGCCGCGGGCTACGCGCTCGCCATGTTATTTTGGGGTTGGCTTTCTGATCACATCGGTAGAAAAAAAGCGTTATTAACAGCCGCGAGCTTATTTAGTGTTTGTGCTTTTCTTTGCGCCGTGAATCATTCTATTGGATTGTTTATTTTATTACGCTTTTTCCAAGGCGCTGGCGGCGGTGGATGTGCTGTGATTAGCAGAACCGCTATGCGCGATTTACATGACGGCCCGCTCTTAGCAAAAGCAATGTCGTACATTTCTGGCTCTTTTATTTTAGCGGCTGGTTTATTTCAACTACTTGGCGGCACCATGGAAAAATTCTTTCCTTGGCACAGCGTTTTTTGGGTAATGACGCTATTGGGCATCGCAGGAGTCTTGCTCGTGTCTTATTTTTTTCATGAAACCAAACCATTTGCTAGCGTAATCGACAATAAGAAAAAAACGTTGCGCTCTGTCGCGCAGAATTATTTTTCCATTATAAAAAGCAAACGCTTTATGCTCATTGCGATTATTGGTGGAATTAGCTACGGAATTTCACTCGCCTATAACACGATAGCGCCATTTCTTTTACAAGTTCGCTTACACCTATCACCACAAAACTTTGGCTTGCTCGGATTACTCATCTCTTTGATTTATGCTTTTCATACCATCATTGCTAGTTATTTAGTCACCCGGATAAATGCCAAGAAAATAATTTTGATGGGTTTTGCGTTAATATTAACCTCCGGTACAACAATGCTTGCGCTATATCTTTCCGGCATTTTTAATGTTTATGTTGTCGTAATCCCCATGCTATGTTCAGCCTTAGGGCAATCGCTTATTTATCCCGTCGCCATTGCCTCTGCGCTGAAACCACACAGAGATAAAGCAGGTTACGCCACCGCACTATTTGGATTTACCCAACAAATTTTAGGAAGTACTGCTTCATTGATTGCGTCATTGTCATCACACAATACACCTGTTGCTCTCGCCACCATCATGATGAGTATTGCTACTATTGGTTTAGTGTTTTTTATATCTTCCCAAAAATCTGCGTTATTCTTGGGAATGAAACTAGATACTGATCGTCAGCAGTAAAATGATGTAATTGTTGAATGAGTTTGTTCACGGTATCTTCTGATGCAATATCGTATTTAACAAAGCTTGATTTTAATTCTTCGACTACTAAAGGTATGGCTAATTTTTCTTCTTGCTTTTGGTAAATCGGTTGCACAAAATTTGTGTGAATAGAATGCAATTCGAGATCACGAAAATAGCCATATACTTTTTCACCGAAATTAAAATCTAAATTCTTTTTCGCTGACAGCTCCATAAACCAACGACGAAAAGTAAGAAATGCTTCATTGGCTGGATAACAAGCAATAACCGCATTAGTGCCTTCCTCGAAAGCCATGGTTCCACCTGGTTTTAGAAAGGTTTTTAAGTGCGCTAATGCACGCACAGGTTCTGGCAAATGCATCAAAATAAAGCGCCCATAAACCATATCAAAATCATGTGCTAACTCGTTCAAATCCAAAACAGAGCTTTCGATAAACTGTACGTTATTAATTTTTAATTGCGCCATTTTTTCTTTAGCTAATGCAATTTGTTCACCGCTAATATCAACAGCATACACGCTACCTTTTTCACCAACTTGTTGCGCAAGCAAACAAGTCACATTACCTGTACCGCATCCCACTTCGAGTACGTTATTTCCTGGTTTTAAACCCGCGCGTTGTAAAAGTAGCTTGCTCGTTGGAGAAAAAATTTTATTCAAAATATCTAGCCGCTGCCTGCCCTGCGCGCCTACTTTCAGTACATACGAGTCAATGGATGACATAAAACCCCCTTTCTTAAAGTTCCATTCATTATGGTAAAAAAAGCATGACCTGGCCAGAAAATTACTTTATACTCCCCTCCAATTGCAGTCTTACTGCAAGATTTTTTTTCTAGTTTTATATTTATATTTGAGGTTTTGATTTATATGGCAACAGGAACAGTTAAGTGGTTTAACGAAGCTAAAGGTTTTGGTTTTATTGCTCCAGCAGAAGGCGGTGAAGATGTATTCGTACATTTCTCTGCGATCGATGGTTCAGGCTTTAAAACGTTACACGAAGGACAATCCGTTTCCTTCAACGTAGAACAAGGGCCAAAAGGCAAGCAAGCCACCAAAGTACAACCAGCTCGCGAAACAGAAAGCGAAGCTGCTTAGTCTTCGGAACAATTCTAAAAACCCTGCATGATGCGGGGTTTTTGATTTCTCCCTCTTAGAAATTTCAAATTATCTCTTTCTCGGGATGTATTTTCTTTCGATTACTCTTCGTTTAATCACATGGTGATATACCGGATGGACATTCAGCAATACGTTAAGCACTTGGCGAGTAATTGGTAAATCGGGTCTTAATAAATAACCCGGATTACGATTGATCGTTATTGCCATGTAAATATCTGGTTTTGGAAACCACATGACAATTGCTTTGTAGCCAGCCGTACTTCCATTGTGCCACCACACAGGACCAATTTCGGAAGAACCAAAAGCCGCTTCGGCAATACCCAAACCATAACCGTGGCCAATCTGCCAACCTTGTAAATGTGATATTGGTTGACCTGGATGACAATTTTTATCGCCTGGCAGACAAACTAAACTCATCATTTGCCAAAGTTGTGGATTCGGTAATAAATGTCCTTGAAATAATGCGCGCCACCACGTCAGCAAATCCTGCGTTGTAGAAACAATAGCGCCAGCGGTACTCGCCCAAGCCATGTTACTTTCCGTTACATCGACACCTTTGGTGTTATAGCCATGCGCCATACGATGCAAAATACTTTCGGGATAAATCTTCGGCAAATAATAGGTATTCAATAAATCAATGCGCATGCCACCATGCAAATAATAATTCATCACATCGCTTACGGGTTTATGCGTTACCGCGTGAATAATCATGCCTGCTAAAACATAATTCGTATTGGAATAATGCCACCCATGGCCGGGTTGAAAATACATTGGATAACGACTCGCAATCCGCACAATTTCTTCTGGCGTAAAACCTTCCTCAGGATTTGCTTTACGAATGTCATTAAATGCCGCGGTGTCGGTGTAATTAAAAATACCGCTAGTATGATTCAATAATTCTCGAATGGTTACATCGTGCCATTGTGGATACTGTGGTAAATATTTCGTAATAGGGTCATCGATATTTAATTTACCTTGCGCTTCTAACTGCAGAATAATCATTGAAGTAAATGATTTTGTAATACTGCCCGCTTGAAATAAATTATTACTATTGATTCGCTGCCCGCCATAAATTTGAGTTTTACCGCTGGTAAACGTAATCGGAATTTTGTGGCCTGGTAAATAAATGCTTAACGTCGCGCCAGGAATATCTTGGCTCGCACGCCAGTGATCTAAGATGCCTTGAATTTCTTCGACTTGGTGAATTTGTTCACTAATAGGACCTGCCATCGCGCCGGCAGGATTAGCATATGACACTGTTGTGTAATTTAATAATCCTAAAAATAAGCACCCACATAAAAAACGCCAAAACTTCCGTTGTTTTGCAACTAATCTCATTAATCAAGCTCTCCGATATTAAATTAACGTGGACCTAACATATCCTGTGGTTTTACTGCTTGATCAAATTGCTCACCTGTCAAATAACCTAAACGCAAACAAGCTTCACGCAATGACGTATTATCATGCAATGCGGTATGCGCAATCTTTGCCGCTTTATCATAACCGATGACGGGGTTTAATGCGGTAACTAACATAAGCGAATTATGTAAAAAATAATCAATTTTTTCTTTGTTAGCCGTAAGCCCTTGCATCAAATGATCTTTAAATGAACAACTCGCATCCGCCAATAAATTAGCCGAATGTAAAAAATTAAAAATCATCACGGGTTTAAATACATTTAATTCAAAATTACCTTGCGAACCGGCAAAACCAATGGCCGCATCATTACCTAATACTTGCACACACACCATGGTCATTGCTTCACACTGTGTGGGATTAACTTTCCCCGGCATAATCGAAGAACCAGGTTCATTAGCAGGCAAGGTTAGTTCGCCCAAACCACAACGCGGGCCAGAACCTAACCAACGAATATCGTTAGCAATCTTCATCAACGCGGTTGCCAATGTTTTCAATGCGCCGCTAGCAAACACTAATGCATCATGTGAAGCCAACGCGGCAAATTTGTTTTCAGCAGAAACAAAAGGAAGCTTCGTCATTTCTGCGATAGTAGCCGCGACTTTTTTAGCGAATTGCGGATGTGTGTTTAATCCCGTACCTACTGCTGTGCCGCCAATTGCCAATGCGAATAATCCTGGAAGCGTTTTATTCATGGCATCCAGTGCAAAATCCAATTGCGCGACATAACCTGAAAATTCTTGGCCTAACGTTAGCGGCACGGCATCTTGCAAGTGTGTGCGACCTACTTTGATGATGGACTCAAATTCTTTAACTTTTTTAGCAAATGCTTCACGCAACGCAGTAACTTGTGGAATGACTTTTTTAACTAACACTTCAGCCGCCGCAATATACATCGCCGTAGGAAAAGTATCGTTAGATGATTGCGACATATTGACATCATCATTTGGGTGAATGGGATTTTTACTGCCTATTTTGCCACCGGCCATTTCAATCGCACGATTAGAAATAACTTCGTTCACATTCATATTCGTTTGTGTACCACTGCCGGTTTGCCACACGCGCAATGGGAAATGTTCATCTAATTTGCCAGCCAAAATTTCATCTGCCGCGGCCACAATCAATTTGGCTTTGTCTTTGGGAAGTAGACCCAGATCACTATTGACCAATGCGGCGGCTTTTTTGAGCAACGCCATACTATAGATAACTTCTTTGGGCATGGTGTCGTGACCGATAGCGAAATAAAACATCGAGCGCTGTGTTTGCGCGCCCCAGTAGCGGTCATCGTGAACTTCAACCACTCCCATGCTATCGGATTCTTGTCTCATGAGCTTTCCCCAAAGATTGCGTCAAAGTCGCGCATCATAAAATACTTTGGTGAGATTGCAAAATTAACAAGCTCAACACCTGTTTAATTACGAAGCGGCGAATTATTTCGTAAATTTCAGCTCGCTATTGTAATTATTGTGGTTGTTCGCCCCTATTTGGTTAGTATTTGCAAACATGGTGGTATATCTGTTTTCAGGTATAGAAGCGGCGCGTATTCTATTTAGTTCATTTTGAATATAACCTTCTATGTCATGAAATCCATTGTGCTTTGCAAGTTGACCAGGTGTACATCCTGCATACGCACCAGTTGTTAGCGCAGTTGAATCAGCGCCCGCTTGCAGTAACAGTGTGATAGCTTCTTTTTTTCCATTCCAAGCAGCATTATGTAATGGACGCCAACCATTATTATGACCGTGATGTTGAACCTCCGTATCAATACCTTCTTGGCTGAGCAAATACCTCATAACAGTAATTTGATTATATGAAGCAGCTTCATGCAAGGCAGTCCAAGTAAGATTATCTGTCGTAAAATTTAAATCTATACCTGCGGTTACCTTGATTTGAACAGCTGCAAGATCTCCTCGTCGGACTGCATTAATAAACTCCATGTCAACTCTGCGAACGCCTGTGCTTACAATCGGTTTACGACGCAGTTGTATTAGACGAGAAAGTTCTTTTAGAAACTCTTGATGATTTAAATTAGTTGCAATATTGAGCGGCGTTTCATTTTGACAATTAAATGCTGCGCTAGGATTACCTGCATCCATTAAAAGAGAAATAACGCTAGAAGAATTTTGTTCTGCGGCAAGATGTAACGGGGTGTTATAGTTTATATCGAATACGTTCGCAGATGCTCCTTGAGCAACTAATTCTGCTAAGCACTCCTTAGCATTTGCCATAGCTGCAATATGAATAGGCGCTCGTTGAAGCTTATCCTTTACATGGAGTAAATTTTTGTTCTGATTTAAAAGTACTTTTAAGTGCGCTACATTATTGATCATCACTACAGCAAAAATATTTTCTACTTCTAAACATTCAGGCACAACTTTTCTTAGCAAGGGTGATGGCAGTTCATCAAACTCATAGAGATTAGGCAAACATTTCCTAGCAACTTTTAAAAGATTGTCTTTTGTTTGTTTAATGCTTATGGGACATTCTAAGCGAGACTCTCCCTCAACTGGCTCAAGTTTAAGCTGTAGAAATTTTTCCAAAATATCAACACAATAAAGCATATTTGAAAACAATATATTGAGTCGATAACTTGCAAATGCTTTATCTGGAATCCTTAATAGCGTGCTAATAACTTGCCTCAAAGATTCTGGCGAATGTAAATTAAAAAATGATCTTATGACATTGTCAGGCCTTCCATAAATCGTATCTTTTTGTGATGGATCTTTCAATAAAGCAAGCAATACGGGATCAAACTGCATGGATTGCTCCAGTGCAATTTCACATAGCCGATATAAAAACAAGTAATGAAATTGATAGTTTTTTAAGATTTCATTATTTTCGGAAGCTGGATTTTCAAAAGCGATCTTAAAATAATCAAGTGACTGTATTTGCAATGCTTCTAAACCATTTTTGAGATTTTTAAGTACCTTTACAATGATGTTTTTGCTTTGTATAGCTAGAACAAAATTTCGAAGCTGTTTTGTTTCATTTGCCAGAGATGATTGAATAGGATCTCGACCACCGTTTGGCTGAGATTCAAATTGAGGCCAATTTAAACGTAAGCGTAGATATAGAGATACAGCATGCGCCCAAATCAAAGGATTCGGGAGTGTTACATCACTTAAAGATACTGCATAGTATTGGCTAGCAATTAAATTTAAATAGTTGATATTAAATTCCCAGCGGCCCTCCAAAATCTTAATGGCAGTTTGTCTATCTAACCTTATTTTCGAATCGTATTTGCCTGCAAGATCAGATTCTTTAGCTAATTGTTCGCTCCAACTAATAAATGCATTGTAATATTTGAAGTATATATACTTTGACATTTCAAACTTTTTTTTATCACGGATTGTTGTTGCTAGGGATGCAGCTTTCTGTTTTAATTTTATCAGATGCGCTTCTATTTTGACTTCATGAACATCTCTAGCCAGATCATCGAGTTTTTCATGCGTGGTCTGCATATTACCTATGAATACTTGATTAAGCATTTCAATTTTTTCAGATAACTCTACCAGTTTTTGAGTAATTCCAAGATACTGGTAGCCTAAAATAGTTTCGATGCGATCAAATCGTTGGTGCATTTCTGCATGCATCGTGCGAATGTTTTCCAAAACCTCTTCCACTAGCTTCACTGATGGAATATCTTGAGTATCTTTTTGAAAAAAATAATTGAACAATCCCGCCGCTGAACCAACGATAGCACCGATAGGACCAAGCATTTGTACCCAACTCGCCCCAGCAGAAACCATGTTTTTTAACAATGAAGCTGATTCAGCCATATTAATAACTGAATGGCCAATAACACTGATATTTCTTGCTGCTTGAGGGTTGGTTCTTTCTAGCGCAGTTGTTAAAACCAACACACCAACACGTGTACTTTGTGAAATGGATTTTATTTTTTGAGCATTAGTTTCGAACTCTACATCTTGATTTTGTGATTCCACCAAATTATTCAAAATTTCGCTGGCTTGCTCAGGTGTTAGTTTAATATTTTTCGGATTCACGGCACCCAGCACACCATCAAGCTGATTGATTTTATCAGCAAGCGTTGTTAATTTTTCTGAGGTAATAGTACTATTTGAAGCCAACTCCTGAACCAATCGGTGTGTTTCATTTAGAACTTCATCCATTTCGATTTGGTGCACTTCATCCAACATTTCTTTATAAAATTTACAAAGATCGCTCACGACACGAATTTTGCTGTTGCTTCCAATGATTAATGATATTTCTTTTGGGTGCTTAACAGCAGCTTGAGAAAATTTCTGGAGATCTGACCTTATTGAACAAAGAACATTTCTAGAAATATTGAAAAGCTTTTCATTGGCTTCCAGAAGAGCGTTGTCATCTTCTAGTTCAGCAAGCGCAAGCTCTGGATTATTGAGAGAATCCCAACTTGCCTTTAGGTAGTCTCTAAAGAAAGAAGAACTAGGATCTCGAGCATCATTTAAAGCATCATTTAAAGCATCATTTAAAGAATCATCAAACAGAAATCCAAAAGGCATTAAACAATTCATTTTAGCGCTCCTAAATCAGCTACAACCTCACACGAAGCCAACTATCTATGGCGGAAAATACAATATTTTTAACCATATAGCAAAACACCCGTAACTGTCAGATTTTCCTTTGATAAATTGAACTTTAGCTATTTCTTGTTGTGACGCAGCAAACAATTTAGAAAGCCCTTTCCAAATATACAAATTTTGATATACTGCCGCGTATATCATCCTCAGCATTAGAGATTTTCATGCCTAACATTAAGTTAACTTATAGCGCTGGCAATGTTTTCACAGACATGGGGTTCTCTAAAGAACAAGCGAAAAATTTAAAATTTCGTTCAACACTCATGACGGTAATCGTTAAATATATAAAAGAAAAATCTTTAACACAAAAACAAGCAGCCAAAATTTTTGATGTTTCTCAACCACGCGTCTGCAACCTCATGCAAGGAAAGATTGACCTATTCAGCACTGATACTTTATTAAATATGTTAGATCGCGCTGGTTTCCCTATTTACAAAAAAATGCAGGTTGATATTAATAGTTTTCTTAAAAGTTCTTTTTATAAAAATCACCATCACTTATCCACGCCTATCTAACCATCTTACAAGAGACGAGATTAATGAAATTAAAAACATCAACTTCCAAAAATATCGAAGCCATCGAATACCAACCACTGCGCGAATTCACTGAAAAAGCCTATTTAAATTATTCGATGTACGTGATTTTAGATCGCGCACTGCCACATATTGGCGATGGATTGAAACCCGTACAACGCCGCATTATTTATGCCATGTCAGAATTGGGTTTGAAAAATACCGCTAAATATAAAAAGTCAGCGCGCACGGTCGGTGACGTGTTAGGTAAATTCCATCCGCATGGTGACAGCGCTTGTTACGAAGCAATGGTGTTAATGGCGCAACCTTTTTCGTATCGCTACCCATTAATTGACGGTCAAGGTAATTGGGGTTCGCCCGATGATCCAAAATCATTTGCCGCAATGCGTTATACCGAATCACGTTTATCGCCTTATGCAGAATTATTATTAAGCGAAGTAGAACAAGGTACGGTTGATTGGGTTCCGAATTTCGATGGCACGTTAGAAGAACCCTCATTATTACCCGCGCGCTTACCTAATTTATTGTTAAATGGCACGACTGGAATTGCCGTGGGTATGGCAACCGATATTCCGCCACATAATTTAAAAGAAGTTGCTAACGGTTGCATTCAATTGCTAGACAATCCTAGCACCACCTTGCATGAATTGTGCCAACATATTCAAGGACCGGATTTTCCCACGCGCGCTGAAATTATCACACCACGCACTGAAATTATGGATATGTATCGCCAAGGCACTGGCAGTATTCGCATGCGCGCGGTATTTATTAAAGAAGATGGCAATATCGTTATTACCGCACTACCGCATCAAGTCTCGGGTGCCAAAATATTAGAACAAATTGCAGCACAAATGCGCGATAAAAAATTACCGATGATTGAAGATTTGCGCGATGAATCTGATCATGAAAACCCCACGCGTTTAGTTATCATTCCACGCTCTAACCGCGTCGATGTTGAAGCATTGATGGCGCATTTATTTGCCACGACCGACCTTGAACGCACGTATCGTGTGAATTTAAATATGATTGGTATCGATGGCAAACCACAAGTTAAAAACTTATTAATGATTTTACAAGAATGGTTAACGTTTCGTATCACCACTGTTCGTCGTCGTTTGCAATATCGCTTAGATAAAGTATTAGCACGCTTACATATTTTAGATGGTTTATTAATCGCTTATTTAAATATCGATGAAGTCATCCGCATTATTCGCCACGAAGATGAACCCAAAGAAAAATTAATCAAACGTTTTAAATTAACTGAAATTCAAGCCGAAGCTATTTTAGAATTGAAATTGCGTCATTTAGCCCGCTTAGAAGAAATGCAAATTAAAACCGAGCAAAAAGCATTAGCAGAAGAACGTGCGCACTTGGAAAAAATATTAAGCCATGAAAAATATATTAAGAAGATGATTCGCGATGAAATTACAGCAGACAGTGCTAAATACGGCGACAAACGTTTATCGCCAATTGTAAAACGCGCTGAAGCACAAGCGATCAATGAAACAGAATTACTTCCCACAGAACCTGTGACCGTTATTTTGTCGCAAATGGGTTGGGTACGTTCCGCCAAAGGTCATGCAATTGATGCTGAAAATTTAAGCTACAAATCGGGTGATAGTTTTAAAATGGCCTCTCTTGGTAAAAGTAATCAGCAAGCCATATTTATGGATTCAACCGGACGCACGTATTCCATGCCAGCATATAATTTACCTTCTGCGCGCGGGCAAGGTGAACCATTAACGGGGACAATCAATCCACCGAGTGGTGCGAATTTTGCTGGCGTTTTAATGGGTGATGACACACAACAAGTGTTATTAAGTTCCAGCGCGGGTTATGGATTCGTGACCACATTGTCTGAATTGTATTGCAAAAATAAAGCCGGCAAAGCGGTATTAAAATTATCTACAGGCGCACAAGTATTAACCCCTTGCTTGGTTAATAATCTTAAAACTGATCTTATTGCTATTGTCACTAACACCGGCAGCTTGTTAGTTTTCTCGTTAAAAGATTTGCCTATTTTACCTCGCGGCAAAGGCAACAAAATTATTAATATTCCTTCGGCCAAATTTGCCAAGGGTGAAGAATTTGCGATTGATGTTGCCGTGTTATCGTCTGAGCAAGCATTGATTTTGCACAGCGGTCAACGCTCGATGTCATTGAAACCCAATGATCTCAAAAATTATTTTGGTGAACGCGCACAACGCGGCAGCAAATTACCACGAGGATTTCAGCGAGTGGATAAGCTGGCGGTGGGATGAGAAATTTGATGTTATCCCGGCCAAGCGACGAAGTCGCGCGAGCCGGGATCCAGCAAATGTAGGTTGAGTCAAAGACGCCGAAACACAAAGTGTGAGACGACTGACCCAACAATCAAGGCTTCTTCGTCATTGCGAGCGAAGCGAAGCAATCCAGTCCGTCGCCTCGCAATGACACATCCCGGAGATGGCACAAACATCTACTATCGCGGCTTAATTAATAATACTGGCTGATGAGTATATTGCGTTAACTTCCATTGATTGAACGACAAATCTTGTTCCAAAATTTGCAAGGCAGATAAGGTGGGAAAATATTGTCGCTTAGGATGCAAATGAAATAATCCTGTTTGCCACACATGATAATAAGTCACTGTGCCCAACCATAATGGCAAATGGCTATCCGCAAATGTGGTTTTAGCATCCCACAAACTTAATACTAAAATACTGTGCGATGAATCAATGGGCTTTATCATCACCAACACCGGACGTTGATCTAGATATAATTGCGGTAATAATGGTAATTCCAAACTAGTATTTTGTTTAGCCAAACGATCCAGCACTAATCCTAACGTTGTATTAGGTGAGATTCGCCAACCTTTATTTAATAATCCTTGCTCAATATCAATTAAATTTCCCACCCACTGCACATTAAACGTTTCAACAGGTTTTCCTAAACGATCTAAACGATAAAGCGGTTCTTGCAATCCATTGTTTTGCCACCATGTCTGCATATTAAGTGTTTGTGCGGCAACATAGGGCGTGTAATTTGTTAAATCTTTTTTATAATGGAAATAACCATACGCTGTTGCAATCACTATCCATCCCGATAAAACCACAGCAATAAATGTTTTAATATTTAATTTAGGCGTAACGTGTCGACGATAACTTAACGTTACAAACATGATAATGCTCATAGCTAATAAAATAGCGCCAATAATATCGGTTAGCCAATGCGCGCCCAAATATAAGCGCGAAAAAGCAACTAACAACGCAATAACGGATGCGATAAAAAAAGGAATCCAACGATGTTCTTTACTAAGCTGTCGCGCAATAAGTACCGCTATAAATCCAAATAACAAAACACTTAACGTTGTGTGACCACTCGGAAACGAATAACCACTCGGTGTAACTAATAATCCCGTAGGACGCACCGAACGCACAATATGTTTAATAACTTCAGCACCGCCAAAACCCAACATGCCTAACATCAACCAATGCCAAACAATGCGCCATGCTTTTGTTGTTAAAAGATAAAGAAATACGATGCCGAATAATCCGAGCATAACCAAAGGTTCGCCCATGATAGTAAATACCATCATTACGTGATCCAGTTGAGGGCCACGTAAACTACGCAATAAATATAGCAATGGCGTATTCCAATGTGTTAACACGCCATGACACAACACTTCGCCAGCTACCACTAGAAACATCACACTGAATAATAAAAAATATAATCCTAAGGTTAATTGCGCATGTGCTTCAGGATGCTCAGGATCTTGCAACGCCACACTGAGCGATTTTAATAGTGGCGTGTGTTTGATTGCTAACCAACAACGATCAAGCAAACGATGCAATGTATTAAATAACCAACGAATAAAGCGTTGAATAACCCAAGAAACACACCACAAAACAAACAATAATAAAATGACATACAAAATTAAATGCCACGCAACGCCTGGCGCTAACTCCACCGAGGCAGCACCTAATAAAATTCCCGGCAACATATAAATCGGCGCCCACAAAATAGCAGAAATAATATCTGCCAATAAAAAACGCCACGGTGGCATATTGAGCATGCCTGCAATAATAGGTAGCACAGGTCGAATGGGGCCTAGAAATCGTCCGATAAAAATTCCTTTACCGCCGTGTTTATAAAAAAAGTTTTCGCCTTTTTGTAATAAACCAGGATATTTTTTGAACGGCCACAAATCACGCAAATGATCATGATAGTAATAGCCAATAAAAAAACTGATGGTGTCTCCCAACATAGCGCCAATAATTGCTGCGGGAAAAATCATGTGATACGACACTACATCCGCACCCACTAACGCACCAATGGCCGTCATTAATGGCGTGCCAGGAACTAACAGTCCAACAACAGCCAAACATTCCAAAAAAGAAATGACAAATGTCACCACTGCTGCCCAATGCGGATGAATGTGTAACCAATACAGCCATGGTTTAATCGTCTGTATGAGATCTGACATTAATTAACTATCTCGCCTGCTGCTTGTTTATCGGCATGATAAGAAGAACGCACTAAAGGACCACTCGCCACGCGAGTAAATCCTAACTGTTTTGCAATATTACCCAACTCATCAAATTCTTGTGGTGTGACGAAACGAGCCACGCGAATATGATGTGTGCTCGGCGCTAAATATTGCCCTAACGTTAACATATCAATATCGTGCGCACGCATCTCTTTTAATACATCAACAATTTCTTCATTCGTCTCACCTAAACCTAACATGAGTCCGGATTTTGTTGGCACATGTGGAAAACGTTGCTTGAATTCTTTCAACAAACGTAATGACCATTGATAATCAGAGCCAGGTCGCGCTTGTTTATATAATCGGGGAATCGTTTCTAAATTGTGATTAAAGACATCAGGTAATTGTTTGGCAATTTCATCGAGCGCAACTTCCATGCGTCCACGAAAATCAGGGACTAACACTTCAATTTTTATTTCTGGATTTTTTGCACGAATGGCTTTTAAACATGCTGAAAAATGAGCAGCGCCACCATCACGCAAATCATCGCGATCTACTGAAGTAATGACCACATAACGTAATTGCATTTGCGCAATTGTTTTAGCTAAATTTTCTGGTTCTTCAGAATCGAGTGGATCAGGTCTGCCATGCGCGACATCACAAAAACTACAACGGCGCGTACATTTATCACCCATGATCATGAAAGTCGCCGTACCGTGATTGAAACATTCGCTCAAATTAGGGCAAGACGCTTCTTCGCAAACCGTATGCAGACGATTTTCACGTAAGATATTTTTTAGTTCGCCGACTTTGGGGGAATTAGAAACGCGAATGCGAATCCAATCAGGTTTGCTTAGTGGCGCTGTGTTATTAACAATCTGTATTGGAATACGTGAAATCTTAGCGGCACCGCGTTGTTTGTTTTCTGTTACGTTCATTACATGAGCACCGTTAACATTGGAAAAATGTTTTCCAGTATAACGTATTTTTGAACAAAAACCGCCCAGAAATTTACTTTCTAGGCGATTTTAAGAGGTTACTTACCTAACTAAGCCAGCCGGAGCATGCAGTTGATAACCATCGTCCATCAGCTTTTTATCAGTGACAAATGGTCTTGAAGTTACAGTTTTTCCTATAAAGAGACAAGGTGAAGAAGCTAAATAATGTTCTCTGGCATCAACCTTACCAATAACTTTATACTTGCTACAACGACGATCTGAAGAGCTTTTTCTTGCCTCCAACTTACCATCTCTGACTCTATAAAGCGGGTAACGTTGTTTAGGATCGTCCTCAGGTTTCACAGGCTTTGGAAGACATTCTTTTACTTTGCTTTCACCTTTTGGCATTCCGTTTTTGCCATGCGCAAGAACTTCGTATATTTCATCAGCCGATGCTTGCATAACTAAGCCCAGTGCATAACGGTTTTTTTCATTTTCGCTTTTAGGATAACAACCATCACCATAAAGCGTCCATTTTCCTCTTGTCCCATCTGCTAATGGACCCTCCACAATGACACCATGATCACCATCGTCATCATGCATATCATGGACTTTTTTCCCGCATTTTGTTTTACCAAAAACTTCGGCTAATGCTCTTCGAGGAACTTCTACATGACCTCCAGCAAAATTATCTGAGAGAAAATGACAAGCAAAAGCATTCATAGAATAAGCAAGATAAAGATATTGCTGACTTTCTTCATTTTTGCCAGCCACTCTTAATTCATGGGATTTTAATGCCATCGCTAACGCTTCGGCGTGACCCGCTTCATAGGCTATCCACGAATCAGGATAAAAATGATCGAAATTATTTGCTAACAATGTTTTGTAGTGCCAACCAAGATGCCAAATATAAAGTAGCGTTTCGTAATAAGCACTGTGATGAGCGCTTGCAATATCAAAGATTTTAATTTTTTCTTTTTGCACCCCATCTTTTGCCATATCGTTATAGTGTGCTACGAATAATTTTCTGGCTTCTTGATCCTTCTTATCGGAAATTGGAGTCTCTGCTCCATAATAATCTCCAGCAAGTGCCACCATTTCCCCATAAGTTAATTCTTCATGTGGTCTTCTTACAGGAATTTTTTTATCAGCATCATAAGCATAAACAGGTAAAGGCTGAGATATTACCTCATATCTATGGTCGTATAGAGTAACATTCCTGCCAATAATTTCATGCTCTTCTGTTGAGTAAGTGGGCTGCGGACCAATTAACGGCAAACCACTGGGTCCAAAGTGCAACAAGGGAGCATGCGTTGTTTTTTCAGTAGCTGCTAAATCGTGATTCAAGCCATCAACAATCGATAATAAAAACTCAAGTTTTTTTGCAGATTCCGAATCTTTTTTTGCTGCTTTTAAGCAATTTCTTTGAATTTCAAGAAATTTTGGCATACCCATTTTTTCAGAAGCTTCTTGAATTCTACCAACAACAAAAGCATCTGGACATTTAGCAATTAATTGATCATCTTTGATAAAGTGAACAAAAAAAGCATGCACAATGGGTGATTGCCAATATTGCTCAGAAAACTCTTTGACGCCTAATTTCTCTAAAATTCCTTTCAACAAATCCGTTAAAAGATAGCCATCAATAGAATTCCATTTTTCATCACATAAAAACTCTTTTTCTATTTCAGAAACAATCGCTTGATTTTGACTGGGGAAAAGTTCTAGATATTCTGCTAATGCTTGCAATAAAAGTTCTTTGATATTCATAAACGCATCTCCTTATCAGCCTATGGAGATGCCAGTATAAGAACTTCAATAAATAATAAAATCCGTAAAACTACTGATATCTTTTCTTTCTTTTTAAAATAACGGCTAAACGCCAAAGAATTCTCACTAAAAGATAACCTGCCACTGCAGCAACTGCTGATACAATGGGCAACCCAATAAGAAAATTTTTACCCAGCATTAAAAACAATTGCTGAATACCCGTCACGGCAATCGTTTCAACAGGCCTTATGCCAGTAAACCAACTACCCACCTTAATGATCAATAAAGTAATCGGCACAAACGTAAACGGATTACTAATCCAAGTTACCGCTGCCGCAACGGGAATATTTGCTCTAATCAAAAGCGCAATCAAGATAGCCAATAACATTTGAAAAGGTAACGGAATAAAAGCGACCAACAATCCTGCGGCTACTCCACTTGCTACAGCCCTTCTATTGAAATGCCATAAATCAGGTTGATGCAACAGAAAACTTAACCACTTTAATCCTGGTTGATTTTTGATTGCTTCTGCGCTGGGTAACCATTTTTTTAGTTTAAACATAATTATCTAATTCTCGCTCTAAATAGTGTACCAACACTGGCGCAATTTCTTGCACAGATTTTTTTATACCTAAATCACTTAACTGTGTCATAGAAAGATTTTCAAATCCACACGGATTAATCCCTTTAAAAGGTGTTAAATCCATATCAACATTTAACGCTAAACCATGATATGAACAACCGCGACGAACGCGCAAACCGATAGAACAAATTTTTGCTTCATTCACATAAACGCCTGGCGCTTCTTTTCGCGCACGCGCGTTAATATCAAACTCTTTTAATAAATTAATAACACTGTGTTCCAAAATACTCACTAATTTTCTCACGCCAATATTTAATCGTTTAATATCGAATAATACATAAACCACTAATTGCCCAGGACCATGATAAGTCACTTGACCACCACGATCCGTTTGAATAATAGGAATATTACCTGGATGTAAAATATGTTCAGATTTTCCGGCTTGGCCAAGTGTGTAAACAGGCGGATGTTCCAGCGGCCAAATTTCATCGGGCGTATGTTCATTGCGTTCATCGGTAAAATCGCGCATGGCATACCATGTTTCGCGATATTCTCGATGTTGGAATGGTTGAGTAATTAACATACTATTTTTCTATCACCAATCCATCCTTCCCGCAATCCACATCAACCGTATCACCCGGCAAAAACTTTCCTTCAAGGATTTGTTTGGCCAACGGATTTTCGAGTAATTGTTGGATAACGCGCTTTAAAGGACGCGCGCCATAAATAACGTCGTAGCCTGTTTCTGCTAAATAATCTAATGCTTTTTCTGAAACATTTAATTTGATATCACGTTCATTCAACCGTTTTTGCAAATAATGAATTTGCACATTCGCGATATTACGAATTTGTGATTTCATTAATGGATGAAATACCACGCTTTCATCTAAACGATTGAGAAACTCTGGGCGAAAATGTTGCGCGACAATAGTCATCACTGCTTCTTTCATCGCCACATAATTTTTTTCACCTGCTAATTCTTGAATCATTTGCGAACCAAGATTCGACGTCATCACAATGACGCTATTTCTAAAATCAACCGTACGACCTTGACCGTCTGTCAAACGACCATCATCTAATACTTGCAATAAAATATTAAAAACATCGTGATGCGCTTTTTCCACTTCGTCTAATAAAATAACGGAATAAGGTCGACGACGTACGGCTTCGGTTAAATAACCACCTTCTTCATAACCAACATATCCAGGAGGCGCGCCAATTAATCGCGCAACAGCGTGTTTTTCCATAAACTCCGACATATCAATACGCACCATCGCTTCTTCGGTATCAAATAAGAAAGCGGCGAGTGCTTTGCACAATTCGGTTTTACCCACACCGGTGGGACCTAAAAATAAAAATGAACCAATCGGTCGATTCGGATCAGACAATCCTGCGCGCGAACGACGAATAGCATTCGACACCACATTGACTGCTTCGTCTTGACCAATCACGCGTTTGTGTAATGCCTCTTCCATACGCAATAATTTATCGCGTTCGCCTTCTAACATTTTGGATACAGGAATATGTGTCCAGCGTGAAACCACTTCAGCAATTTCTTCGTCCGTCACGCGATTACGCACTAAATGTTTCTCTTTCTTTTCAACATTTAAAGCAGCTTGTAATTGTTTTTCCAGTTCAGGAATTTTCCCGTATTGTAATTCCGACATTTTGGTTAAATCACTTCTACGGCGCGCGCTGTCTAATTCCATGCGCGCTTGCTCTAATTGTTCTTTAATATGTTGTGTACCTTGCAAGGCGGCTTTTTCAGTTTTCCAAATTTCTTCTAAATCAGAATATTCTTTACCTAACTTTTTAATTTCCGTTTCTAAAATACTCAAGCGTTTTTTCGATGCCTCATCCGTTTCTTTTTTCAATGCTTCGCGTTCGATTTTTAATTGAATTAAACGGCGTTCAAGTCTGTCCAGCTCTTCTGGTTTAGAATCAATTTCCATGCGAATACGACTGGCGGCTTCATCAATTAAATCAATGGCTTTATCAGGCAAAAAGCGATCAGTAATATAACGTTGCGATAAATTAACCGCGGCAATAATAGCAGGATCTGTAATTTCTACACCATGATGAATTTCATAACGTTCTTTTAATCCACGTAAAATCGCAATCGTATCTTCACCGCTTGGCTCATCAACCAACACTTTTTGGAAACGGCGCTCAAGGGCCGCATCTTTTTCAATGTACTTACGATATTCATCTAATGTGGTTGCACCGACACAATGTAATTCACCACGCGCCAATGCGGGCTTTAACATATTGCCGGCATCCATCGCGCCTTCTGCTTTTCCGGCGCCTACCATGGTATGAATTTCATCAATAAATAAAATGACTTGTCCTTCCAGTTTGCCGATTTCTTTTAATACCGCTTTTAAACGTTCTTCAAATTCACCGCGATATTTGGCACCGGCAATTAATGCGCCCATATCTAACACCAATAAACTTTTATTTTTTAATCCTTCAGGCACTTCGCCATTGACAATACGTTGCGCCAATCCTTCGACAATCGCCGTTTTACCCACACCGGGTTCACCAATCAATACCGGATTATTTTTAGTGCGGCGTTGTAACACTTGCACCACGCGACGAATTTCTTCATCACGACCAATCACGGGATCTAATTTATTTTTGCGCGCACGTTCAGTTAAATCGATTGTAAATTTAGCCAATGCACCACGTTGTTCTTCGGCATTAGGGTCATTCACTTTTTCACCCCCACGCATACTATTTATGGCAGCTTCCAACGCGGCTTTATTGGCACCCGATTTTTTTAAAATTTGTCCCAGCGCGTCTTTATCTTCAAATGCCGCCAACATGAATAATTCGCTCGAGATATATTGGTCTTTACGTTGCTGCGCTAATTTATCAGTGACATTTAATAAACGAGATAATTGATTTGATACATGCACTTCGCCAGCATTACTACCTTGCACTTGCGGTAATTGACTTATTGCTTCTTCAAGTAATTTTTTTAGCTGTTCTACATTGGCACCGGCCTGTGTGAATAAATGTTTCGCCGCACCATCGTCTTGATTGAGTAGCGCACTCATTAAATGCACTGGCTCGATAAACTGGTTATCCCGACCGACAGCCAACGACTGCGCATCGCTTAAAGCAGACTGAAACTTACTGGTAAACTTTTCCATCGACATATGAGCACCCCTTCTTTTAATGATAGACTACTCTATCATGGGGGCTATCGGCTATTTTTCAAGCTCGCCTTATCGTTAGGGTCGCGAGGCTTTCCTTTTGAAAATTTAAATGCCCGCTTCCTTTTACTAAAAACAGCTTGGATATTTTCTTTATTATCTGACGCTATTTTTTGTTGAGGTGGTTTTTGCAGCTTTAAAAGTTCTTTCTCAATAAGGCGATAAGTAAGAGAAACACTCCGTTCTTTTGGTTTTCTGGGGGATACCGGACAATCAAAAGTATGCACTATCTCACAATTTCTCTTTAATGATTCGTTTAACTCCACCAAAACATCCACAGAGCCCCTTCTTTTAACGAGCAAATCCATAGGCTGATACATGGGAATAATATGCATACGAAATGCACCGAATATTTTTTGCTGCAAGCGAGGGCTCAATCCTTTTGTTATATTCTCATGAAGCTCATCAGGATCTGGTTTTTTTTCAAGAATAAACAATAAATTTTTATCTGGCATCAAAAGCACATCAAATGGCGTAAGTGTTCTATTTAAAATGTCTGGCATTTGTTTACTAACAAAAACTACTGCGTAGCAAGAAGGCGTACCTTCAAGCGTGTAATCAATAATTTGAAACGCGCTCTCTTGGTTGTCTCTACGCGGAGGTGCTTGCTCTTCATCAGGATCAAATTCCGAATTATTCTTTTTTCTACTTAAACCTATTACTACGAGCTCTTCGTCGTTATCTGCTAAATAACCTTTTTTGCCCTTACTCATCACACAGTATCCTTTAGTATATTTGTGATGTGTTATGAATAAAGAAATTAGAAAAAATTAAATATCAGCGATCAACCCGCGTTACTGACAGCCAATGGCGTTTCTTTGCAAAGAAATTTCTGACCACGCAATTGGCAATTGGCTAATACTTTGCCATAAGGGTCGCGCATTTGTGCATTCCAGCCTTGCGGTGTTTTTTCCATCGTCATAAAACCAAAATGCGTGATAGAAATACCTTGCATAATTTTAGCGCCAGCGATATTTAAACCTGCAATATTGCTGCGTTTTAATGCCGTATCTAACCTTGTGCCACTGGCACCCACAATCACTTGCGCCGGCCTGCCATTGGCAAAATTAAGTGTTTGGAAACGATGCACATGGCCAGATAACACCAATTGAATATGATCAGGATGGATATTGTGCCAGGCAGATTCTTCGGTGTTCATAAAATGCTGTTGCAAACTTTGTGTAAATTTATTGTCATCATAAATAAACCAAAAAGGTTTATGAGTAATAATCCACTTTTCTTTTGCTGGATCTCGATTAATGGCTTTTAAATACTGCTCGTAAATATTTACTTGTATGGGAGGTGCCGCAAAATCGTTAGCAATACCTGAATCTATGATAAATAATTTTAATGGCCCTAATTGAACACTATACAAAGGTGAATGTTTTAAACATTGCGAAAAATGAAATGGATTGAGCAATCGCGTCCAACCTTCGCCACCTCGATCGCAATTTTCATGATTACCACGCGCCATAATCCAAGGCGCCACATCTAATAATGGTTTGGCAGGATGAAAAAAATCCGCGCGCCACGTTGGCCAATTATCCCCATGGGGACTGCCTGTACACTGCGGATCCGTTTTAGGGCATGCACCTTCACGATAATAATAATCACCGACATGAATCACTAAATCAGGATGCCATTTCGCTGCATTTTTCATGACTAATGGAAAAGGCCAACGCGTTATTTTGTCACACGCTTGTGGCCACACACCGTTTTTTAAAAGACAACCAGTATCGCCAATCACAACAATCCGCGTGGGATCTTTTTTCGGTAACGGCAGAACATGGTGATCAATCACTGCTGATGTTGTCTTTGCAGGAATGATTGTTTGGCAAACTGTCACGGGAAAAGCGTTGTCTTTCTTTTCATAAATAGACATCTGAACTTTTTTATTATTCAATAAAATTGCAGGACATTGATCCGCCGTTGTAACAGCGCGCGCTAAAATTTTATTATTAGGGCCATACTCTATCCATGTATTTTGAATAGCGTTTTGAGCAAAAACTATAGGCGAAAAAACAAATAAACCAACAAACAGCATCCCATAAAATAATCTATTCATTCACTTTCGATCCCATCGCTAAACGATAAAAACAAACGCCTAAGAAAAGAACACTCGCAACACCCAGCGTTGCGGCTAACGAATGCAAATGCGCGGGTAATATTTTTAATACATCCGGATTACCTGAAATAGCAAAAGGAACGGCCAGCAATACATCCATTAATGCAGCGCCGGCGACCAAACCACATGCAAACAACGTACTGCGTTGCGTGGAATTTTTACGCGTTATCAATGCAAACAAACTGCCAATAAATAATGGGCCCGTGGATGACAAAGGTAAATACAATCCCATGGCAACACCCAACACCGATATTTTTTTACCGAACTGTTGCAATACGGCATTAACAATAATAAAAAATACTGTAATGCCAATGCCAACTAATAACATGTGCGTCGGTAATTTATTAGAAAATACCGCCAGTGTGATGGTAGCTAAAACAGCGGGTACTGGCGCTGGCAACATTTTACTTGCGTCCATTCCCGCATGTGGAAACACACCACCCAAACCATACACACTAAAAAGTAATTGCATTAATAATGGAATAACCGCGGAAGCTGCCACCACACCGACTAATAACATGATCTGTTGCTTCCAAGGTGTAGAGCCAACCATGTGCCCTACTTTTAAATCTTGAATATTGTCGTTGGTAATACACGCTATGCCTGTCACCACGGACATGATAATAATAACCACGGCACTTGCATTTTTCACGGCCGTAGCAGACAACTCAATGCCATGACCATGCAAAAATGCTTTCAACACTAATGCAGAAATTAACAAACCACCAATGACTATCGCAGAACCAGGACTTGCGGTAACACCGACTAGCCCAGAAAAATAGCCACAAATAGCCGCGAAAATAAATCCGACAACCACGATAAACAATAAACTAAAAAGCAACATAGAATATTGTTTAGTTGTTTCGGCCAAAAACGCCATCGGCAAAATATTTTTTAACAAAAAGAAGCTCGCTATTGTTGCTAGCACAATAAAAATAGCAACGAAGCTTAATGGGATATCACGTTCATGTGGCGCAATCGGCAAACGATCTTTTTGGCCTAATGCTTGTAAAGATTTTAAAATTCCCGCGCCGATTGGTTTTAATAACGTGAGTAATGTCCACACACCGGCGGTTAATAAACTGCCGATACCGATAAATCGCATATCACTACTGGCCGCAGAAACAGTAGAAACTGAATGAAAAATACCGCTTAGCACAGGCACGATAATTAACCAACCACACACAGCACCAATCAATAAACTTAACCCGACACTAAATCCCATCAAATAACCCGCGCCAATTAAAGTCGCAGAAAACCCGGTGCCAAACCCAATAATTGTTTTACCGACGGTGAAAAATCCTTGCACGCTAGATGAAACAATTTGCAAACCCGATTGCGCAAATTCAATTAAGCCACCAATTAATCCACCACTTAACATTTCACGCAAACGCACTTCGCCTTTGGCGCTTAACATTAAAACGTTGGCAATGGCTTGGCCTTCCGGAAAACGTAAATTTTTATCGGTGACTAATACTTTGCGCAGCGGTACGGAAAACAATACGCCAAGTACACCGCCAATGAGCGCGACGAAAAAATTATGCAAGTAACCGAAATGCGTCCAGTAATGAATAATGATTAATGCCGGAATGGTATACACAATACCACCAGCAATTGCCTCTCCTGCCGAAGCGGCCGTTTGAATAAGATTATTTTCTAAAATGGACGAACCGCGAAAAAAGCGCAAAATACCCATGGAAAGAATTGCCGCAGGAATTGATGCTGACGTTAAAATACCAATTTTTAATGCAAGATATGTATTTGATGCAGCAAGAATAACCGCGAGAAAGATAGAAATAATAATACTGCGAAATGTAATTTCAGACTTCATTAGAACAACCCCTTTTTACCAATCAATAATGACAGACGTAACCCTTGATGCCTCATGGGCATATAAGAATCACCATTGCCATCGTTGAAAGTGGTTGTTCATTGTTTATCCTACAGGGTAAGATTGAAAAATAATTATCTTTTTAGAAATTGCCATAAGACTAATACGATTGTCAATTATTATGTCAGTAATTTAATACTACTTGTCACCCTGCATTTATTGCGGGGTCTGGCAAATGTTTGAAACCAACCAGATGCCGCAACAAGTGCGGCATGACAAAAGCATGAGAGGAAAATGAAATGACTAAGTTGCTCAAATGGTTTTTCTACATTGTAAGCTTACTTATTGTATTAACGATCGCAAGCGCTATTTTCCTCGTCAATTACGTCAATCTCAACGATTTCAAAGCGCCTATTAGTAGAAAAGTTGAACAACTGACTGGTCGACGACTCATCATTAATGGTCAATTACATTGGACTTTTTTCCCTATGTTAGGCATTTCAGCGTCAGGCGTTTCACTCAGCAATGCCCCTGGGTTTTCTGCCGCCGACATGATTAATATTAAACAAGCGGATATTAGTATTGCGGTCACACCATTATTCAAGGGCAACATTGAATTAGGTAAATTAATTCTTAATGGCATGACGTTAAATTTAGCTAAAAATGCGCGGGGTGTAACCAATTGGCAAGACTTAATTCAATCAAAAACAAACAATGCAACTACCGAAAGCAACTCCAGCGATTCAAAAACCTTCTTTAAACTTGCAGGCTTAAGCTTATCGGGCATTCAAATTACCAATAGCTCAATTAATTGGGAAAATGCGCAAGCGAATCAAACGATTCATCTTAATAATCTCAATTTAAAAGCTAAAAACATTGCGCTTAATTCATCTTTTCCCGTCAGCTTTAAAACTGTCGTGAATAGCAACAAATTCACTAAACCATTAAATATTAACTTAAACACCAACGTAACGATTAACCCCTCGCAACAAAAAATTAATTTAAACCAATTACAATTAACCATGGCCAATTTAAAAGTACTCGGGAATTTATTAATCCAATCACTCAGCACCTCTCCAACAGCCAACGGCAATTTTACTATCCCGGCGTTTGATCTTAATCAAACATTGACTGATTTTGGCAAACCAATTAATTCACCTGGATTAAATAATGCATCGGCTAAATTTCAGCTACATGCTAATAAAAACAATATTGCTATTGATCAATTACAAGCACAGATTTTTCAAGGAACGCTAACGGGCCATGTCGACGCGAATTTATCGGGTAACATGCCACGTTATTCTGTGAATACCGCTATCAGCAATGTGCCAGTGCAATTATTGTTAGCAAGTTTTGCACAAAATACGCACTTGAACATGACAGGCAATACCAATGTCGACGCTAACCTTTCAATGGCAGGCGCCACAGCATCAGCCATCAAGAAAAATCTCAATGGCAACATTAAATTCAATATTCAAAATGGTTTACTGCATGGCATTGATATTGCTTATTACAGCGCGCTCGCGGATTCGATTGTTAATAAAACATCGCCGACAAAATCAAATACAGACCAAACGGCATTTAGTCGAATGTCTGGTTCATTCCAAATTAATAACGGTGTTGCACAAACGAATGATCTTGTTATGCAAACATCGTTAGCCGCGGTGACTGGTAAAGGTAGTGCTAATTTAGTCAGTGAACAATTAAATTATGAATTATCATTACAACGTTTAACTAACGGTTCAACTATACAACCTCGCGGACCAGCTATTCCTATTTCGGTCACAGGTCCTTTTGCAAAACCAGTCATTCAACCCAATTGGACGGTGTTGGCAACAAGTATAATTAAATCGCAATTGCAAGATGCCGCAGGCAAACAAATTCAAAAAGTTCTAGGCAACAGTCAATTAGGTCAACAAATACAACAAGGATTGGGTAGCCTGTTGGGCAATTAAATGAAACACCTTCGTCATTGCGAGCGCAGCGAAGCAATCCAGAAACCCTGGATTGCCACGCCGCGACTTCGCCTTCAGCTACGTCGGGCTCGCAATGACAACAAGATATTTCAACGTGCCGTATTAAATTGGTTTGAAAAACGCGGTCGCAAAAATTTACCCTGGCAAAAAAACACCACGCCGTATCGCGTGTGGCTTTCCGAAATTATGTTGCAACAAACGCAAGTAACAACGGTCATTCCTTATTTCGAACGTTTTACTAAACAGTTTCCTACGTTAAAAAAATTAGCGCTGGCTAACGAAGATACGGTTTTGCATTTGTGGACCGGTCTTGGTTATTATTCGCGCGCGCGTAATCTATTGAAAACAGCTAAAATTATTCAAAAAGAATTTCGTGGCAAATTTCCAACGGATCTCACGACACTGCAACAATTGCCTGGCATTGGTCGTTCAACGGCTGGTGCAATCCTTGCTTTATCCATGCATCAACAGGCAGCCATCTTAGATGGCAATGTAAAGCGCGTGTTATCGCGCGTATTTGCATTAAATGCGTGGCAACATGAAAAAAAATTATGGGAAATTGCTGAAACACTAACACCGCAAAAAAATATTGCAGAATATACTCAAGCGATGATGGATTTGGGCGCCATGATTTGCACGCGCACCAAACCTAAATGCACGCTTTGTCCATTACAAAAACAATGCATCGCTTATCGCAATGAGCAACAAACTGAATTCCCAGGTAAAAAACCTAAAAAAATATTGCCCATCAGGCAAATACAATTATTATTACTTTGCGATAGCCAAGGAAAAATTTTATTAGAAAAACGCCCAGCTAAAGGCATCTGGGGTGGTTTATGGAGTTTGCCGGAATACAACAATGCGGACATTAAGCATTTCTGTGAGAAAACATATCATTGCGAAATCAAATCATTGAAAAAACAACCGCCTTTTCGTCATACTTTTTCACACTTTCACTTAGATATCACGCCGATTGCGATTCAAGTAACGAAAACGAAGCGAAATTCAGCAAAAAATTTGACCTGGTACGATAAAAAACAACCCAAAGCTTGTGGTTTGCCAGCGCCGATCAAACAATTGTTATTTTATTCTTGACGGCAGCAGCCTCAGTCGTTTAAATAGCGCTCCTTTTGAAGGCCGGATAGCTCAGTCGGTAGAGCAGAGGACTGAAAATCCTTGTGTCGCTGGTTCGATTCCAGCTCTGGCCACCATTTCTTCCCCCTGAATTCAATCTATTACAGTTTCCCCTCTCCCGTTATGGGAGAGGGTGCGCGCAAAGCGCGCGGGTGAGGGATAAAATTAACTGTTACTCAAGTACCACAACATGCTGAGTCTTGTGTTGAACGGCATCTTTTGAAAATTCTTGTACTTTTCTAGGCCTATAAATTAATCTTTCTCTAACGATACCGTTATGGGTATGCGGACTAGTGGCAAGCAAATATTTAACCAAACAATACTGCTCCTCTACAGATCCAGGGTTAACAAAAATCCCTTCTATAAAATTTTCTATATTTTCAATATTCAGCAATTTTTCTAAAGGGAAAGCACTTGAACTATCAAAAGTGAAAACTCTAACTTCTTTTTCCCACGAATAACTTTCATCCTTTCGCAAAAATTTTTCTACGCCAGATGGGATTTCCGATTCATCAATATCCACATATTTAACCACGCCCATGTGAAAATCATTTTCATGTGCAATATCTCGAAGTTTTCTGTAGGTTGTTTGAATAGCTATTTCTTTATTTACCCACATTTGGTCAGATTCAATTTCATCCATATGCCAACAAAGGGCATAACTTTGTGAAATCACGCTAGTACTAGCCATCATTTTATAAGGGGTTGGTATTTTAACTTGACTATGTATTTGTAATATCGTTTGCTGCTCCCGCTTCGACATACCTCCTTCATCTTTATCATCAAAAAATGGCCCCCATGTCAGCGGCAGGGCTTTATTACGTAAAAGGCAAATAAGTTTATCTATTCGCATATAGTGCCAAACTTTTACATCTGGATTTTTTGGCTGGTATTCTTTGAGGTAACTTTTGTCAATCATCGCTGACTTCTTTGAGATTTATTACAAATTAAAAATTCCCAGACCCCGCAACAAGTGCGGGGTGACAGAATAGCTATCCGCGTTTAAAATCACTACGTGCTTGAACCATTACACCTAATGTTTTATAGCGATCGCTTAATAAAATAATTTTGAAATCCGCATTAAGTGGTTTGAGATACGTATCACCACCATCGACTAATACTTGGCGAAAAAGTGCTTGTTGATAACTATCAATATGCACGATAGCAAAATCGCGATCTTGTGGTTTTAAACTTGGATCAACAACAATTAATGTATCTTCAGGAAATCGCGGGCGCATCGTCGTATCTTTGACACGCAATACATAAGCGTTTTCACCTACTTCCATATCGGTTGCTGTGTATTCTGCGACTTGCACGTCCGATTTTTTTTCTGGCCAAAGAATCGCTTGTTCCCACGTTAAAATAGGTAATTTGTGTAATTGCACACTCGTGGGATTGTGCGTACCAGAAACACGATCAGCAGGTAACGCATCATCACCAATTAATTGACTAATGGATAAAGCAAAATAATTCGCGACGGGACTTAAAGTAGCCACTTTAGGATTATCGGTTTCGCCAGAGGCCATACGATGGATCACGGGTTGGCCAATACCTGTGCGACGAGCCAATTCAGACTCAGACAATCCTTGTTCAGCCATTAATTGCTTTAATATAGGTCCTAGTTTAATCGACATCTGCTTACTCTCTCATTAGCAAATTAAACAAAAATGAGCGTGATCTTAACACAAATTATGCATTTGTGAATATTATTTTATAATTCTTTTTGGCATAAAATATTTGCATTTATGCATTGACACATATTATGTGCGCTGCTAAAGTAAGACTCATGGTGTAACACATCACTATTAATAATAAAAATGTATGAGTGGTGTTATGCGGAATGTGCCCGGGTAACTCCAGGCAAACTCTAGAAAGACTTTTGCTTAAAAGACTATGGCTCAGTCCCATGACAATAAGAATAGCGGCTGAAACAGCAAAAAATAATAATGAGATACAACAAAAACCATAATTCTGTAACACCGTCATTTGAGCAAAGCTCTCTATCCGTTTGAATACCGGGCACATTTCCCATCGCATTTCTTCATGCCTGTTTTACTTGACAGCATTGAGAATATTGCTATTCTGCCCCTCACCACTAACAACAATATCGTAGATTTTTAGCAAGGCCCCGCTGATCGACATATGGAGATGGCGATGAATATCGAAGTTAATATTCAAGACACTTTTTTACACTATTTGGTAACACAGAAAGTTCCTGTGGCAGTATATCTGAAAAATGGTATTAAATTAAAAGGCTTAATCACTCACTTTGATGAGCATAGCATTTTTCTTGACCAACCTAGTTTGCAGATGATTTTTAAAGACGCCATTAGCACTATCATGGAATTGCCCACTATCTAAGCTTTTCCCTAAAATGAAAATCTGTCATGATTAAAAACTATGGCAGATGAATCTTTACGTAAACATCCGTGTTGTCTTTTGTTGAAAAAAACGGCAACACGAACCTCTTCAGTCGAAAACTTAAAAAATCCTGACGCGTCCATTAATCTTTTACAAACCGTTTGCGCCAATTGCATCATGATGAAAACACTCGGCCAGGCAAATGTTAAATTCGATTTCAAAAAAGAAATTCCTGAATGCTACTTGTTAGTCTCACCTGAATCCGCGCAAGCACTGATTGATGAAGTCAGCAAAACCATTAGCGTTGAACAACTCGATGAATATTTAGTATTACTCGCCAAAATTTATGCGATTTTGGCGCAACATCCAAAAGCCGAACAAATCAAAGCAAAGTTTAATGCATTTTTAGCAGAGCTGCGCTCGCATGAAAATCGTTTTGGAAAAGTACCGTACACGTCCATGCTCAGCGAAAAAACGCAGCATACGTTAGAAAGCGGTGATTTATTACAACAACACCCGCTATTATCTAGCCCACAATTTGATGGGATTAGCGATCCAAAATCTAATCCCGATACCAAGCAAAATCCTGCGGCTGCTGAAGAAGCTAATCGATTACAAAATCAACATCGCCCCAAACCTGGATTTAATCCAAGACCTGTTGCACCAGGGGGCGGTTAATGTCTCTCGCGAGTGCGATTATTTACGGCGACAAATCTACCGTGGAAGAAATGTTACGTAACGGTGCTGATGTCGATGAAATTGATGAATATGGTTTTCGTCCATTAGTGGAAGCGGCGATTACCAACAAAAATGATATCGCTGAATTATTGTTAAATTATGGCGCTGATGTGCAACAAAAAGATGCCACAGGTCGTTCCGCGCTACATTGGTCGATAGAAAATAGTAATCTCGCGCTTTCGCAATTACTGCTTAAGCATGGCGCTGATGCTAATAGTTATACATTAGCAAGCCAACCAGCCTTAACTTACCCTTTATTGCGCAATCAAAATTCATTAAAAAATTTACTTTATGATTACAAAGCTAATCTTTCTTTTGCACAAGATTACATTAATACCAAGCTGTTAGGTCATCGTTTTGAATTGATTGGTCAAACCGATATTGTGAATCATAAAGGTGAATTTATTGAGTTGGATTTCGAAGGGTTTTTTTTAGAATTCACGTTAAGCATTGTTGGCTTTTCATTACAGCGTTATCGCAATCATTTCGCTGCCAAAAAAATGCGGCGTTATTTTAATCATTTAAAGCGTATTACTGATAGCTTTTCAACTGCTGCCAAACTCATTCGCTATCAACACTACACAGTAAATATAAAAGAATATTCGCATCAAATCGAACAGTTACTTGAAAATGAACCGTTAATTATTCCTGTGGCGCATCGCGGACATGCGATTACGTTTATCAAATATGGTAATTTATTTGTAAAATGTGATCGTGGCGAAAATAGTAAAACTGAAGGCAGTATTAATGTTTATCGCATTCATCGACGCGTGGATTATTTCGAATTAGCCAAACAACTCATGTATGTGCGCCAACAAAAATCATTTATTGATGAAGACTTTAAAAAATTATTACAGCTAGAGCATTTATGGTTATTGCCATTAAGTTCGCAAATCACGGGTAATTGTTCTTGGGCCAATGTAGAAGCGGCTATCCCTACCATTATGTTTTTATTGCTGGCGGATGAAGTTCATTTCCAAAAAGATAAAATGCGAGATTGTATTGATCACGCGCTCGACTTTTATCAACGCTGGCTGCGCTGGGATCAAGATCGTGCACTGTATGATTGCATAAGTAACTTTGAAGAAGCCACGCCTGCGCGCAAAGCATCGAAAGCGGCGGTGTTGGGCGCTGTATTATTTCAACACTGCCAATATTTACGAGAGGAAGATACTGAGCGCGTGGAGAAAATTTTAACCATCTTAAACATTCGTGAATATCGTTATGTTTTAGAATCGTATCTCAATATTTACTGGCGACGACAAAAAACCATTCCCGGACAAAACTTGGTGAATTTGTTAGATGTCTACGGAATGCGCGTTTAAGATATTGTCATTGCGAGCCCGACGTAGCCGAAGGCGAAGTCGAGGCGTGGCAATCTAGGGTTTCTGGATTGCTTCGCTACGCTCGCAATGACACAACTGATATTATAAATAACTTACTTTTTCTTTTTATTTTCTAACGTCTTCTCTAATTCATGCAATAGCTCTTCTAATTTTTCAACCTTCGCACGCGTTTTTGACAACACCATTTGCTGTACATCAAATTCTTCGCGGGTAATCAAATCAAGCTTAGCAAATGTTGTTTGCAACACTGAGCGAAATTGTTTTTCTACTTCACTACCCATATTTTTAACACTCTCAGGTACAGAATCCATGAAACGTTTGGTCACATCATCAAAAAACTTTTTATCAAACATAACGACTCCTTATAGAATGCAGCAACTTAATTTAAACACAACATCCTCATCATACAAAGCCGGACGCTCTTTGATCGTTGGCTGATAAAAACGAATACTCATCCCATGTCGCCCCACGCTAATTTCTGGAAAAGCTATCGTGGTATTAGGTACAGCAACGCGAATTAACTGACAAGGTGATTGTGGATCAAATGTCATTTGAAAAAAGCCTTCACGCGCCGTTTGCAACTGAGGATGACCACTTTGTCTGACTAAACGTAACAACAAATCAACAATTTGAACTAATGGTTCAAAATAATTGATCCATTGCATTAATAGTCGTTGTCGTTCATTAAGCGGAGATTGCAACCAATAATGGTACGCGGGTGTATCAAAACTGCAGGTACCCCCTGGCGTGGCAAGACGTTGGCGAATATTAAATAAAAATTCATTATCACGTAATTCCGGAACAAATCGCCCATTGGTGGTTTGCAAATATTTGATGGTATCGTCTAATTCACTCAATGTGGCTTGCAATTTTTTCTGATCAATATGTTCCGAATTTAAAAAACGATTAAACGTTGACATATGACGTATAAATTCTTTGGTAAATTTGGTGCGTAAATCAGGGCGTTCAACAATATGCAATATCTGGGTTAATACTGTAACGGCCATTTGGGTATCATGAATATGGTTACCATGCACGCCGTGTTGCACTTGTTCCAATAAATGCTCGAGCCTTAAACAAACACGAATTAATTCATTGACAGGTTGTTCGTATAAAATTGATTGGGTTGACATAAAAACACACTAAGCAAGGCAAAAAAGAGCGCTATAATAGTCTTTTTTCTTTCATTGGGGAAATTTAATGCAAGACGTTGTCATTGTTGGCGCCGGACACATGGGGCTCATGCTGGCCATTTATCTAGCAAAACAACAAATAAACACTGTTGTTTTAGACAACCATCACCTTTCTGAACACAATCCTCACTTTTTAGATATCCGCGTTAATGCCATTACTCCGGCTTCTCAACAAATATTAGACGCCATCGGCATTTGGCAAAACATTGCGCCGAACGCTATTTGTACCTTTGAAAAAATGACAGTGTGGGATGCACAAAATACGGTTATTCATTTCAATGCAAAACCGGCGTTGGGATATAACGTCGAAAATCGCGCGCTCTATCAAGCATTGTTACATGCCGCAAAAGAAAACGAATTTATTCAATTACACGAACAAACGCCTCTGAATACGTTTCATGCCGAAGAAAATCATATAACCATTAATTCAAAGATCACAGCAAAGTTATTAGTCGGTGCGGATGGCGCACATTCACGTGTACGCGAACTAGCCAACATTCCATTAATCGATTGGGATTATGGACACACGGCCTTAATTGTTAAAATTGAAACTAAACAATCGCATGAAAATACAGCCTGGCAACGATTTTTACCTGAAGGCCCTTTAGCTTTTTTACCTTGCGCCAACCCACATCAATGCTTAATTGTTTGGTCACACCCACCCGAAAAAATTACTGCTTTGTTGAAATTAAAGGACGATGAATTTTGTCATGAATTGAGTCAGTGCTTTCAACATCAATTTGGGCAATTAAAATTATTAAGTTCACGCGCCAGTTACCCTTTAAAAATGCGTCACGCAAAACACTATGTCAAACCTCGAATCGCATTAATTGGTGATGCAATTCACACGATTCATCCGCTCGCAGGTCAAGGCATGAATCTAGGTATTCAAGATGTAGCAACGCTAGCAAAAACCATTATGATTGCGCATCAAGAAAAACGTGACATTGGTAATTTATATACACTGCGTCGTTTTGAGCGCGCGCGCAAAGGCGACAATATGGCAATGATTGCAGCGATGGATGCGTTGAAATTTATCTACACTAAACAACTACTTCCTTTGCGCTTATTACGGCATGCTGGAATAAAATTGTTTAATCAGCAAAAATTATTGAAAAGTTTTTTGATGAAATATGCGATGGGCATTGAATAAACACAATGTCACCCCGCATTTATTGCGGGGTCTGGCGAATGTTTGAAGTCAACCAGATGCCGCAACAAGTGCGGCATGACAAAAGAATGAATTCCGGGGCAATATTTATTTTTTCACCAACCTCGCGTAATAAAATCCATCCATATTATCCATGCCCGGCAAAATCTGCCGACCAAATTTTTGTGCTACCCCCCAACTTGCTTCAATTTTTAATTCTTTTGCATCCGTATGTGTGGTTAAAAATTCGCTAATGATTTCCACATTTTCTTCCGGAAAAATAGAACACGTTGCGTAAAGCAGCAAGCCATCCGGCTTTAACAAAGACCATAATGTATTAAGCAAATGTTTTTGCTGTTGCACTAATTTGGCAATGTCATTAGGCTTTCTAAGTAATTTAATATCAGGATGACGACGAATCACACCGGTAGCCGAACAAGGAGCATCTAATAAAATACGGTCAAACAATTTTTTATCCCACCAAGCATCCGGCTTTCCTGCATCTGCTAATAATACATCAACAGGCAAATGATTTAATTTTAATCGATTTAAGTTTTCTTTTATAAAGACCAAACGCTTTTCTTCGCAATCAATAGCAATCAATTGTTTCAATTGAGGCTCAAGCTCTAAAATATGCGTGGTTTTTCCACCGGGTGCAGCACACGCATCCAAGACTAATTGATCGGGCTTAAGCTCTAACAAATTGGCCGCTAATTGTGCAGCAGCATCTTGCACAAAAACTTTTCCTTCTTTGAAACCCTCAATTTCTTCAACGGGTTTAGGTTTTTCTAACACTATGCTGGCTAAATTAATACGCAATGTCATTGGCGGGCGAGCATTATTAGCTTGCAAAATTTGTGTGTAATGTTCAGGCCATGCTGCTAGAACTTTTTCATACAACCATTGTGGATGTGCAAAATAAGGATCAGGCACACTAAGCAATATTTCTTTTTGTCGTAAAAATTCACGCAACACACCATTAACCAACTTCACTGCCCACGCTTTTTTTAACTCGCGCGCCACTTCAACAGTCTCATTAATCGCCGCATATTGTGCAACGTCTAAATAAATTAATTGGTACAAACCAACCAGCAACAATAACTCTATATCTAGATCATCTTTTTTTAATGGCTTCTGTAATAACTTTTTAAGCAATTCTTTTAAATAAAAATAATAACGGCAAGTGCCGTAAACTAATTCTTGAACAAACGCATTAGAAAAATCACTATCAGATAAGGATTGTTTTTTGCTCACGATTTTTTGCAAGCTACCAATAGCGTGGAAACGATCAGTTTGTTTTTGCATACGATAAACTCATGTCTTTTTCTGTTGATGGCACCGAAACAGCTGCGGTA
Source organism: uncultured Pseudomonadota bacterium (assembly GCA_963712965.1). Taxonomy (GTDB): domain Bacteria; phylum Pseudomonadota; class Gammaproteobacteria; order DASZBR01; family DASZBR01; genus CAVQJZ01. Next base: position 306,068 of record CAVQJZ010000007.1, read on the forward strand.
GAAGGCGCTGGTAATAATCCATAAACACTTGCTCCTTTTGCCAAACTCACGCGGGGATTCTCTGTGAAAACATACTTGCTAAACTGAAGTTTTTGGATTTCTTCCAGTGGCATACGATGGTCAGCAAGCTTTAGCAAAATTTCCACAACGCCATCAAGTGCATGGAGCAAAAATTCTTCCATGTTAATAGACTGCCCATCAACTTGTGGTTGTGATGGAAGATTTTTAGAATGCTTTACTTGATTAGAAAGCTCATACAGACAGCGAGCCCAACTATATTCTGGATTATTCAGCGGCTGAATGAACAAAAAATATTCAAATAATTCTTGGAAATCTTTTCGAAAATTTTTCATTTTATATTCGTTTACTAAGCGACTCTCTAGCGCCACTTCCAAAGATTTTTCGTCTTTTTTAGACAGCATTAAAAAATAAATATTGGATGGCCTGGATCCATAATTGTCTTCGTAAAATTTCAGGAACCGCTTATCAAGCAAAGCGCGAAGCCCAGTCACCAATTCTCCGCGCAAAAACCGCGCTTCATTTTCTTTAGTTTTATCCAAAGAATCCGTATATTTTTTTGCAAAAATACACAACTCATCCACCGTTTCTTTTTCTAACACCGTTTCTTTTTCTAAAAGATCGCTTAAATTTTTCAAATACCGTTCTTTTAACTGATTACGCAAACGAATCACCGTGCCCGGGGTGATTATTTTCGCTTCTTGCAAATAGTCGCTAGCAAGAACAATCTCGGATTTTTTTAATAAAATTTCTATTAACTTAATAGAAAAGTTTTCGTCTGCGGCTGGAAGAAAATCTTTTATATACCCCTCTATTTGACACTGATCAAAATTCAAATTCACCATCTTCAACAACCAATCGACTCGGTGCCTTGGATTTTGTTCATGCTTAAAAAGATTAGCGAATACTAAAAAAAGATTTTTCTCGTCTCTAGCCTCCGTGAGCGGTGAAACCAACTGTTCGAGCTTGTAAAGAAAATCATCTTTCAAACGTGGGTCCGCCATCATCGGCAAAAATTCAATTAAAAGCTGAACCACTGCATTATAATTTTTACTGGTGGATGATAGCATCCATAAACATTGGTAAAAATGATCAAAAAACTCTCTTGTTCTGTATCCGTTTTTAAAAATATTTTTCTGATTCGGGTCAATTAAACATTGAAAACAAAATTTTAATGCTTTTACCAAATCATCAGAAGACTTATCTTCCATCAGACGAGTAGTAAGGATGTATATTAAACCATCCGCCTCTCGAAACTCAGATAAAACATATTCAAGAAGCGAAAGAAGATTACGCTCTTTCACAAGCGACACCGCCAACAAAAGTTTTTTCTGGGTATCTTCGGGCAAGTACAAGACAACAAACTCGACCATCTCTGTATTATCTAGATGAACAAAATCAAACGCTGCTTCGAGCAGGTAATGATTGCGCAAATCAACCACTGGGATTGCCGCCATTAACTCAATAGTTTCTCTCGAAAGACTCTCTTGCTCTTCTTTAATTTTATTGAATATATCTGTAATAAGATCATCTCTGAGGGATGTATCTTCTAGCCTTGATACGGCTATCAAAAACTCTTGCGTAACAAAATGCGTCTCGAAATACTTCTTAAAGGATTTGCATAGATTATCCGGTACTTTTTTAACCACACAATCCGCGTATCGTACCGTTTCAGATACTTGGTTGAGCAAACTAACTACAGCAACAAAACGATTTTTTTCAAGCAGTGCTTTCAATAAATATTTTTCAAACTTGCGCGAAGTATTCCGCTCTAACTTCCCTACATAATCCACTAACTTTTCATCTTCTGGATAATCTTTGATTATCTCAGCAACGACAAGCTTTTGTATTTCATCATCTTGATCAAAATATTCTGGCAACTTAAATGCATTTAAATATTCATTTAAAACACCAACAACAAACTCTTGCTGTCCATCCGCCAACAATGCCTTTAACACAAAAACTTCAAAACCTTTGGTATTATTTGCCCTTAATCTTTTGATATATTTTTTTAATCTTTTTTCGTTATCGTAACATCTAACAATAGCTTCTGCGGTCAATTTTTCTATGGAAATTTCCGAGTCGATATTTTCTTTAAAACACACTGGCAAATCGAATACATTATTCTTCACTAAAAAGTCTATCACATTCGCCAAATTAGGCTCTTCCAACAATTTCTCAACACACATTACCATTAACTCGTAAAACTCTTCGTCTTTGAGCTTAAGGAGCGAAACAAACGCGCGGCGATATTTAGGTGTTTTGTTTTGCTCGATACGATCATCGCGATAATTGGAAACAAAATTACCAAGATTTTGCCTGGTGTCACTCTTGCAAAACAGCTTGATTATTGCTTCTACTTGGGGCCATGCTTCCTTTTCAAATGCATTAAAAAATAACTGCATGGCATAATGATCACTCGCATTAGAAGCAACCATGTACTCACAATATTTTTGTGCTTCTTCATAGTTACCCAGCGCAATTAATTGCCTAACCATAGATCCTAATAAAGAAAACTCTTTTGCATTAGCCGGGGGTATTTTCTTTTTCTTTTCTAGTAACTTATCAACTTTATCTTTAAGTATTTGCCGACGTCTTTCACGCTCTTCTTCAACGATCTCTGATGGAAAATTCGCAGGAACTGAATCCGCAAATAAAGATTCTAACGCTCGAATAATTATTTCATATTGCGGTCTGCGCAATTCGTGTTTTGTTAATATCGGCAAAAAACTTCTCCGTGGCCATTCACCCATTTTCAACCAAAGCTTTATAGCCACATCAGAACGATGTTGTTGCATACAAGCATGTATCGCAACACCAGGAATATTTTGAGAATATTGAGCAGCATTATCAATCGCCTGAAATAAAACATCATCTGAACTTGCAGAGTGTGTTTGTATCAAGCTATTAACAGCCGCTGGAATTATCGACTCAGCATCTTTTGATTCAAACTTAGTTAATAGATCAAATGATTCACCCTTTTCGAGCAATTCAGCTGTTTTGGATAACCATTGCAATTCACTAGGCAAAACCCGCAACAATGCAGCACATTTATCCAGCATGTTCGCGCGAAATAAATGTAAATACAGTTTAGTTAAAAGCGTTTTACCATGGCTGGCGCTCAAGTTTTTTAATGCCGCGCAAACTTTTGCAAAATCAGGATACTCAACAATCGCTTTAATGACTTGTGGCAAATCAATTAACGGTTTCTGATAACTATACGTTGCCAACTCACAATCGCCGTACCAATATAGCCACCTTAATAAATCATTTTGCAAAGGAGTTTTTAGTAAACAACCCAGTGCAATTTCATTTTTATGTGCTTTATCAAGGTAACGATAAGCGCTTTTGACTTTTGTTAGCTCATTTTTCTCCAAAAAAGCTTTCGCTAAAAAATACCAGCCCTTGCCTTGATCGAGTTTTTCTCCATCATTGTTGAAAACAAGCGCAATCGCTTTTTCGCTGAAAGATAATTTAACTAAACCGTTAACTACTTCTTCGAAGATATTTTCTTCATACCACTTATCAAGCTTCACTGTGGCTATTTGTTCTAACAAATCAGCACTCTTTTTTTGAAAAGCCACGTCGCGTGCTTCTTGTGCTAATTTATAACGATTGTGACTTGATTCAACTTTTGCTAACTCGAGAAAAAATTGGTCGTGCTGACCAGCAACCAATGCTTCTCTTGCTGGCTTTAACAATTCTTCATTCATCACAATCTCAACCAATAAATTGATTACCCACAGCAAATAAATCCGCGTGGGCATTTAACACATCGCTAATGGGCAATGCTTTGCCGCCTGCTAATTGAATTTTTAGCAAGCGCAACACGCCATCACCACAAGCAACATCAATGCCTTCTTTATCAACTTTGATAATCGTTCCGCAAGCCGCATTGGTTTTTGCATCAATGACTTTTGCCTGCCAAATTTTGACCATTTGTTCATGAATAAAACTATGGGCGCCAGGGGCGGGGTTAAATCCACGTACTTTTAATTCATTTTTATAGGCGCTGTCTTGCCAATTAATCAGCGCTTCTTGTTTGGTGAACTTTTCTGCATAGCAACTTTGCGCATTATCTTGTTTTTGACGTGTTAATTTACCTGCAACAATATCAGGCAATGTTTTAATTAAAATATCTGCGCCTAATATAGCTAGTCGATCATGCAATGTTTGCGCTGTGTCATCAGGTAATATCTCGCAAGTTTCTTGATACCAAACATCCCCGGTATCCAATCCTGCATCCATTTGCATAATCGCAACGCCGGTCATTTTATCACCCGATAAAATAGTGCGTTGAATAGGTGCTGCTCCTCGCCAACGTGGTAGCAAAGAAGGATGGACATTGATACAACCAAATTTTGGGATCGTTAGTATTTCAGCAGGTAGAATTAATCCATAAGCCACGACAATCATGATATCTGGCTGCAATGATGTTAGATATTCTTGTTGTTTAACATCACGCAATGTTTTCGGTTGTTGGATATTGAGATGATGCTGTTTGGCTAATTGTTTGACAGGGCTTTCATGTAATTGTCGCCCGCGACCAGCAGGTTTATCTTCTCGTGTGTAAACAGCAACGATGTCATGATGCGCGTCTATTAACGCTTGTAAAATAATGGCGGAAAATTCTGGCGTTCCAGCAAAAACAATTCTCACAACGGATAGACCCTCTGTGCTGCAAAATGTTACATTCAAACTTTTGCCAAGGTTATTCCATGCTACGAAAACTTGCTCGTTTTTTTTACTTCTTTCCGATTGCGGCTTTTGCACAGCAACGAGATATTGTAGTTGTAACGCCCAGCGCTAGTGGCGGCTCTTCTTCTGTTGGCACGGTAGCGACAAATCTTAACGTTGCCACCACTGCTTTTTCGAGCATATTGGACGATTTTTTCTATATCATTGGCATTGCGTTAATTTGCATTGCTGTCATCAAATACAACGACTATCGCAATAATCCCTCACAAACACCTTTACGTAACCCCGTATTTTTCCTTATTCTTGGTTTGATCATTGCAACATTTCCCCTGATACTTAAATATCTTGCTATGATTGTGTCCCCTTATAATGTTTAGAAGGTTATCTGCATTCAATGAAAATTTTATTAAGTAATGACGATGGTGTACAAGCACCAGGACTTGCCGCTCTTGCAAAAGCAATTGCGACTATTGCTGATATCACTGTAGTAGCGCCAGATCGTAATCGCAGTGGTGCAAGTAATTCACTCACACTCGATAGCCCTTTGCGCGTACAAAAAATGGACAATGGTTTTTATAGTGTTCAAGGCACGCCCACCGATTGTGTGCATATCGCCATCACTGGCTTATTAGACAATGATCCTGACATGGTTATTTCCGGCATCAACGCAGGTGCTAATGTTGGTGATGATGTTTTTTATTCAGGCACAGTCGCTGCTGCAATGGAAGGACGTTTCTTAGGTTTTCCTGCCATTGCTATTTCTCTTGCTGGACACAATTTACAACATTACGACACTGCCGCATGGGTAGCTAAAACTATTGCGCTGCGTTTACAAACACATCCGATGCCCTCACAAACTATTCTTAATATTAATGTACCTGATGTTCCTGTCGATGAATTACAAGGTTTTGAAATTGTGCGTTTGGGCACACGTCATCGCGCTGAAAAAACCATTGAAGATAAAGATCCACGCGGTGGCACTATTTATTGGGTTGGCTTACCAGGACCTGAACAAGATGCAGGCCCGGGCACTGATTTTCACGCACTGAATGCAAAACGTGTAGCAATTACACCGATGCAATTAGATCTCACCAATTATCACGCGTTTGAATCACTCGCTAATTGGATCAAAGATATGGAAGCGGCATAATGCGTTTGTTTTCATGGTTATATGCCAAAGTAATTGCTTGGTCTAAACATCGTCACGCGCCTTATTATTTATATAGCTTAAGTTTCGCTGAATCGTCTTTCTTTCCTATCCCACCTGATTTTATGTTAGCGCCCATGTCGTTAGCCAAACCTGATCGCGCATTTGAATACGCGACATTTACTACATTAAGTTCTGTATTAGGTGCATTGTTTGGTTATGTAATTGGCGCGTTTTTCATTCACTTTTTATATCCTTATATTGTTCATTTTGGTTATGGCCCTACATTTAATCATGCTGAAAGTTGGTTTAAACAATGGGGATTTTGGGTCATGTTTGTGGCAGGCTTTGGTCCCATCCCTTATAAAATTTTTACCATTGCCGCAGGCGCTATGCATATTCCGTTGATCCCTTTTATTATTGGTTCAACCATTGGTCGCGGTGGACGATTTTTTATTATTGCTTCCCTCATTCGTTGGAAAGGTGAAGTGATGGAAAAATTGCTACTGCGATACATCGATCGCTTATGCTGGATATTAATTATCGCGGGTGGTTTGGGCTACGCCCTTTACCATTATCTCTAACGTGGCATAATGCCAGATTCCATTCTTGCACGGAGAGTTCAAGGAGTGACGAGCAAAACGTTGTTAGTACGTTGGATTCTAATTGTCAGTTTTCTCTTTTTGAGTGGCTGTAGCAATAGCGCCCTTAATTTCGCGCCAGTGACGAATGGCTGGAAAAACGATCAAGATGCATCACAAAATTATCGCGTGCAAAAAGACGACACCCTTTACTCCATCGCGTTTCGCTACGGCATGGATTACCGCAATCTAGCACAAATTAATAACATCTCTGCGCCTTATGTTATCCGCATTGGTCAAAAATTACATTTAACCGGCGGGCCAGAAGACGAATCCAGTAACACATCAACACCAGCGCCAGAAAATAATGCCGTCGTCACTTCTGCCGCACCGAGTGATGTTGTAGCTGAACCGACTAATATTACTACGACACCAGCTCCTGCTACTCCTGCCGCAACGCCAAAACCAATACCAAAACCGACGATCGTTAAAGCCATCAGCACACCTGAGGCACCATTACCCGCGAAAGCCAAACCACAAACGACGATTATTACGCATCAAAAACCACCTGCGGCGAAAGTGAAAATAAAACCTTTGCTTCCTCCTCCTCCGCCACCTGAAAATAATGAACCAGTGAAACATTGGTTGTGGCCAGTGCAAGGAAAAGTAATTCGTACTTTCTCTGATAGCTACACGGGCAGTCGTGGTATTGATATCGCTGGAAAATTAGGCGAGCCAGTACACGCCACCGCTTCTGGCAAAGTCGTGTATTGTGGTAGTGGATTACCAGGTTACGGTTTATTAATTATCCTCAAACACAATGATGATTTCTTAAGTGCTTACGCACATAACAGCAAAGCGTTAGTCAAAGAAGGTCAATTAGTCCATGCTGGCCAAACTATTGCACTCATGGGCAAATCAGGCACTTCACATGTCATGCTGCATTTTGAAATTCGTAAAGCAGGCAAACCCGTTGATCCATTGGATTATTTGCCCAAACGCTAATTAGGAAACGTTCATGCCAAAGAAAAAAGTAAAATCTACAACAGATGACGATGATGTTATTGTGGCTGAACCAGAAGAAATTGAAATTAACGAAAAAGAAATGAAAGAAGCCGAAGAAGAAATCAAAAAAGACGAAGAGATTGCTGACGATTCATTACTCAATATTGCCACACCTTCTGCTGACCCCACACAACTGTATTTAAACGAAATTGGTTTTTCACCTTTATTAAGCGCTGAAGAAGAAGTGTATTACGGGCGCCTTGCATTACAAGGCGATGAATATGCGCGCCAAAAAATGATTGAAAGCAATTTACGCTTGGTCGTTAAAATTGCCAGACATTATTGTCATCGCGGCATGGATTTTTTGGATTTGATCGAAGAAGGCAATTTAGGTTTAATGCACTCGATTGAAAAATTTGATCCTGAACGTGGATTTCGCTTTTCAACGTATGCGACTTGGTGGATACGTCAAACAATCGAACGCGCCATTATGAATCAATCACGCACCATTCGTTTGCCGGTGCACATTGTCAAAGAGTTAAATATTTATTTACGTGCCGCGCGACAACTCGCCAAAAATTCTTCGCGCGAACCCACCGCGGAAGAAATTGCTGACTTTGTAGACAAGCCTTTAGAAGATGTTAAACGTTTATTAAGTTATAACGAACATATGATTTCTGCTGATAGTAATGTCTATGGCGACGACAGTGAAAAAACAATTTTAGATACCATCTCAGATGATCACGATAATCCTGCTGATGATTTGATACACGAAGATTTACATGAACACCTGCAACAATGGTTGCATGAATTAAATGAACATCAACATACTGTCTTAGCACGACGCTTTGGTTTAGAAGGATTTGAGCCGACGACCTTAGAAGAAATTGGCAAACAAATTGGCTTAACACGCGAACGCGTACGTCAAATTCAAATAGAAGGTTTGCACGCGTTGCGTCGCATTATTGAAAAACATGGCCTAGCGAGAGAGACGACGATTGAGGAGTAGCGATTTTCTGTCATCTTGTCACCCCGCATTTATTGCGGGGTCTGGCGAGTTTTTGAAACTAACCAGATGCCGCAACAAGTCCAGACCATCAAGCTGCAAGAAATTATTGGAAAGTCTTAAAAAACCGCCTGAATAAAGAAGGCAAAGAATTCGCCATTCTGACTAATATTATTCACCAAGAATGGACGAATATCAGTGTAAAGCAGCATAAAAAATTGAAAGGATTGCAAACACAAAATTTGCGTGATCACATGAGCAAAGCTGAACTTATTTTTACCGCATTGGCGGAGTTATCCACGCGACAAATTGCAGAAACCATACGCTCAACAGGTATGGAAGAAAACACTGTCGAGCAATCTCATGTAGGCAGCTTTCTGATCGGGTTTGAACTTATACAATTTAAAAAAGAATACTTTCACAAGCTTTAATTAAATGTTGCTTTGTTGCGCATTTTAATTTTTGTCGTGCGCCTTGCACAAAAGCTTCTATCGACTTGTAAGAAACTTTTAAGTTGCTCGCAATGATTTTCATTGATTGCCCATGTGCTAATTGTTTAATGCACTCATATTCCCGAGGCGTGATGTTTGTCGCATAAAGATTGTTTAGCATTTCGCGTCGCAAGGTATCTTTGGGAATAGCAATTACTTGTTGGGTTAAATTTTTCTTGCTCCAGTCCGCTCTGGCCAAATCTTCTTCGTTAAATAATTGAATTTTATGTCGTTCAATTTTTTTGATTAATGGAGCTGCCATTTGAATAAAATAAGAGCGAAAATTTTCTAAAATATCTAAGTTCGAAAAAAAGAAAGTAATATCTATTTTTTGATTTTTCGGTGTACCAAAGCCGCAGCAGTCAAAATAATTTTCACCTTGGTCGTCGATGTAAAATCTATCTTCAATATCGTTAGCACTAAAAAGGTCGATGTTGCTCAAATATTTTCTTGCATCCAATTCTGCGGCGGGTTGCAGCGCAATTTTTTTAGTCATCAAAATATATCGGTGCTGATTAGCTGCAAATTCAGCAAGATGTGGATATAGTTGTTGTGATAAGTAAAGATGCGCTACTTGAGAGTGAGTATTGATTTGGAAAAATGTCCCATCAAAATAATAACGCGCGTATTCGAAATAAGTAATAGGGCTGTTATCAAATAAAGATTTACAAATTTGCCTAACTTCGCATTCAAGCATCAAGCTTGGATGGTCTGAACGAATAATCATTTGATCTCCATATCATTTAGCTGCGTCTAGTATATTTGTCTTAAGGTGTCAATTAGGAAAAATGCATAAATGACAATAATAGCGTTTTTTTATAGACTGTAGCAATTATAATTTTTGTCCAAAAGCACAAGGAATTTCTTTGAAATACAAGATCTTGATGGCAAACGTTAGTACATTGCCTGCCCATAGCTGCCGACATATTAAAAGAGCTAAGGCAAAGGAAAGTGTAAACACGATACTTGATCGCGCCAGGTTGTTAAATATTCCCTCGTAGTCAGAAAATGAATTTAAAAGAAAACAAAAATAGCGCGAATTACAGCTGGACAATTGGTAAGACTTGCTTAAAAACGAAAGCCAAAAAAATTTATTTATGTCGTGCTGTGGATAAATTTAAAAAGGTCATTGAGTTATAGTTATTCAAGCTTGAAAAGTATTTTGGAAAAATAGCAATGCGATTTGGCTCGCGTGAAACTCAGTTTGTAATCTTTAGCATTATGTAGGAGAGTTACAGCAGCGCCCAATTTAACTCATCAGGAAATTTTTATGTTTAATGATACTAGTATTCAACATTTAGAACAGGCTATAGAGTCACATACATCCTTGGTAAATCAATTATCCATGCGTGAAAAATCTATTAGGCAAAAAATTCAAGAAACAGAAAAACAAATTAAATCAGTAGATAATCAAATAAAAGAATTACAAACTCAAAATAGTAGACATCGAAGTGACATAGTCAGAAAGAGAAGTGAACAAAGTAGTAAAGGCAATGAATTACAACAAGCCACCATTAAATTAAATAGAACTGAAGAAGCTATCGAACGCAATAAAGGCGAATTGCGCAAAATTATTGAGGAAATACGTCAAAAAAACAATAAAAAATATACGCTAGAAAGTATGCTTACCACGATTATGCATGTAACGCCGAATGAAAGCGAAGATGCAATCTTTGGCAAAAGATCGCCCGATCCTGTACCAGGAGGATTAGAAGCTTATCGTCAACATATGCCCACTTGTTTATGTGAAAAGCAAATCCAATTTTTTTTAAGAGTAACTTATGTTGGTGCTGAATCAACAAACTCGGGTGGATCGGTTCCATACTACTATGTTAAAAGTAATGACCATGATAGACAGCACAAATACTTAGAAAAAAAATACGAGGATATTAAGGAAAAGTTGAATCGAGTTAGTTTAAAAATTGAGGCACTGGAAAAAAACAAAGAAAAACTTGAAGAAACAAAAGAACGATTACTTAACGAAAAAAGTGAACAATCTCAAAAAGTTGAGACTCTTAAAGAAGATATTCAAAAAATTAAAGATGAAATACGTGAGTTAGAAGAAAAAATTAAAAATAACGATAGAAAAATAAGAGAATTACAAGAGCGAAAGAAAGCATTACAAGCTGAACTTTCCAAATCGAAATCACAATTAGCTTCAATTCAAGCAGAACATAAAAAAAAGCAGTCGGAATTAGAAAGTTTACGAACACAGTTAGAAATTGCGAAAACCAATAGTGCTAACACATCTAACTCTTATCCTTCTTCTGGGGTACCGCCATATCTATCCGATGAAGTCTTACGAAATTTAAATGACGAACAAATGAGACAAATTGCTGAGGCTATTGCAAGACAGCGACTTGCTCAAGAATCCTCAATGCAACAGGCATCTAATACACAACCCGCTAAGTCTGCGTATGACAAATATGTTGAAGATAGCATTAGAAGAGCACGAGAGAGAGAAGCGCAAGAAGAAGCTGCGCGAATCCAGCGAGAAGAGATGCGCAGAAGTGCTCAAGAGCGTATTCAACAACAAAAAGAATTAGATGATTATCGCCGACAAAGAGCTAATGAAGTAGTGAATTCAACAACAAAAAATTCATGGGCAGAAAGAGCTTATTTAGCTGGCGTAAATGCTGCTGCAAGTTCTTTACCAACACCCTCGAGAGTTGGTATAGGGGCATTTTCATTTTGGGCAACAAAAATCAATAACGTTACAAATGAAGTAGGAAATATGTTAGATGAAATGACATCAGATCAAGAAAGTGGTCGTGTTCAACATCATGGTGAAACCCTTGAAAGTGAGTTAGATAGTATTTATTCCTTTGGAAAATAATTGTTAATGATATTAGGAAAAATTTATGGCTTGGGAAAATGATCTAAAAGAAGCTATTGAAAATTTTGACGTAAAAAAAATATCTAAATTCTCTAGAGAGCAGCTGATTAGCAATTTATCTCAGCTCGGTGGCTATCGCGCACTAGGCTATGCATGTTGGAAAGGCAATCTTGATGTTGTAAAAAAAATCGCAAAAACCATAGGAAAAAAACATGCAAAAACTGAAGCAGGATTTGTGACATCTGACGGTTGGTCTCCACTGCATTCGATTTGTCGCAATGAGTTTGGGAGATTTGACCATGCCGCAATAAAATATTTAATCACCTTACTAGATGATCATGCTGAACTGATGTTAATACGTCCATTGCCAGATAATAGGATGGCTTTACATTTAATTTGCCAAAATAAAAGTGGTTGTTTTGATACTAAAGCAGTTGAAGTAGTTCTTGATGCTCTGGCTAAGAAAGCATTTGATATGATTTCTTCTCAACTACCTGATGGTTATACGCCTTTACATTTGGTTTGCCAAAATACCGCGGGTAAATTCGATAGCAAAACAGTAGAGATATTGTTTTCAAGACTGGGTTCAAGAATTTTAGATGTAACACTTTTAGAGACTGCTAATGTAGATAATATTTTATCATTGGTGGCTGTTAATCCTAAATTCACCAGGGAACTATTAGATTTAGTGCTTTCTGGGTTAGGCACTCATGCAAAGTATTTGAGTCGAAGAAGAATCAAGTCAGGGAAAAGTGCCTGCGATATATTAAAAGAAAATCATGATATTAATTTACAAGAAATTATAAATACAATCCCGAAAACGATAAAATCAGCTATTGATAATGATGATATTAAAACATTATCAAAATTCAGCGCTACTCAATTAGCAACTATTTGTTTTGATACAGAGGAAAATACTAACAATCAGAAAAATTATCGAGCGCTAATTTATGCATGCTGGAAAAGTAATTTCAAGATAGTTAAAAAAATTGTTGCGGTATTAGAAAAACAAGCACAAGACGAGGCGATTTACTCTATTGATGATATGACAGCACTACATTGGGTATGCTGGAATGACAAAGGTAATTTTGATACAAAAGCATTAAAACTTATATTAGATGTATTAGGATCAGAAGCTAAAACTGTTATAAAGCAACCGCTCACTAGTATATGGGGAGTAGAATGGCAAGGTTGGACGCCTATTCATTTAGTCGCATATAATTCACAAGGAAAATTTGATTCTGATGCAATTATCTTTCTTACAAAAGCTTTAGGCGATGATGCGAGTGAAATTTTACAAATTCAATTATATAATGGCTACAATGCATTATTTTACGTTTGCGAGAACACATCTAAAAAATTTAGTGAAAAAGCGATTGAAGCAATCGTTGAAGGATTAGGAGATGCTTTAGATGCTCAACTTAAGTTGACATTACCGGCAACGAGTTATACGGCATTACATTTAGTTTGTGAAAACGTCTGTAAACAATTTAACGTAAACACAATTTTGTCGCTCACAAAAGCAATGTCAGCGCAATCCCGTTTTTCCATATTATCAAAAGCATTGCCAAATGGTAAAACTGCTTTTCATTTGGTTTGTGAAAACAGACCATATAGACATAGAATAGTTGCTTCTTTAAAAGCATTGCTTTATGAATGCTCTGTAATAGACGCCAAAAATTTATTGAAAACTTCCACCCCTGATAATACAACAGTATTAAGCTTAGTATCACGCACACCTGATAATTATTCAGCAATATATTTTGTTTTAGAAAATTTGGCGAGTGAAGCTTATCAACAACTCAATTTACCTATTATTGTTGTTCCATATGAAAATAATGAATATATTGGATGGACGCCTTTACATTTCATATGTGATAGACAAACTACAGATGCAATTAAATTTGGCAAAAGGGTATGTGGTAGTCATGATAATGAAAAATTTAATGCCACTTACCCAGGGTGTTATAAAAGCCCCAAGCATTTGTATGCAGAAAGAGATACTCAAAGAACTTTTGAAGAAGTTACAGCTGTAAGTTTTTCACAAGCATTTAAAATATCTGAAGATAAATATTGGTCTTGGGCATGGGAGCATGAGAATAATCTTTCCAATGCGCGAATGATGCATCAACTTGAGCTTGATAGACAACGAGCGCAAGTCGAAGCTGAAAAACAAGAAATATTTCGACAACAAGCACTTGAGCGCCAACAAAGAGAGCGTGAGATAGAAGCAGAACATCAGGCTAGAAGAGAGCGCGAAATACAACTTGAGCAAGCTGAAAAACAGAGAAAAGCCCAGCAAGAAATAGAAAACATTAGAAAATCAGAAGAGCGTTATAAGCAAAATAAAATTGCTGAGCGTGATGTATATGAAGCAAAAATATTGCAAGAAAAATTAGCTGAAGAATATGCAAAATTAGAGGCTGAAGATAAAAATCGAATTCAAGAATATCATGCTCAGTGCAAAAAAACTGAAACAAAAAGACAAGAATTATTATCAAAAATAACTCCCGCGCTTAGCGCTTTCAAAGAGGGAAAAGTTGAAGCTAAAGCTATTTTTCGTATGCTAACGAACCTGATTGAATCAGAATATGAATTTAGCGAAGATCTATATTTAATAAGGGCAAAATTTCATTATTTTTGTTCGAAAAATTGCAAAAATATGCCCATTAAAATAACTGTTTTAAATAGCGCACTCAATGACTTTGATTCGGTTTTGTCAGGCAATCCATTTCATCCGGAAGCTCAAAAAGCATTCGCTAATATTCGAAAAGAAATTAATAATTTAGAACTTGAAATGAAAGAAGCGGGTATGGAAGCAATAGTCGTAGAATCTGTTAGAAAACGTGCTTTGATGGAAGAACAAATTCAAAGTCACTTATCGCAATTCAGAGCTAATGGATAATTTTATCAAATAATGAAAAATTATTAATTTAAGTTATTTATCTAACGATATATTTAATTGAGAGAACTTTAATTATGTACCAATCACAAGTTGATCAGCTAAAAAAAGCAATTGAAGACAATAATCTCGTCAAGATTAAAACGTTTTCTAAAGCAGCTTTAAAAGCTTCTCTTGATAACCATGGAAGAACTGCTTTTCAAGTAGCATGCTTATTGGCGAATGTTGAAACCATACGATGTGTTGGGGAGCAACTGGGCTCAGATGCTTTGGGTGAGGCATGTAGAGAAAATACAGAAACTTGTAATGCACTTCATGCTGTTTTGCTGAATAAGAAATTAGGAAATAATAAATCAGCTGCACTGAATTATGTTATCAATATCATCGGAAGAGGTGCTAAGCCTTTTGCTATAGTTAGAAATCGTTTAAATCAAAGCGCTCTTCAAGTTGCGTGTGGTCATGCAACGGAAACAGAAATCGCTACTATTATAAGAATTTTAGATAACACAGCAAAAAACGTTGCCTTAGAGGTAACCGTTGATGGATGGACCCCCATGCATGCTGTGTGTCGTTATAATCCGAGTGAATCTTGCGTGAGGTTATTACTTAATCTATACGGTGACAATGCTGCGGCAGTTTGTTCAAGGATAAATAATGATGGTTGGACTCCGTTACATTTTATCTGTGACAATCATTTTGTCTATTCAGAGCCAGTAGTGCTTGTTGCAAATGCGATAGGTAAAGATATTCATAGAGTTGCTGCCATTCAACTTCCCAAAAGCGGCAGAGATGCTTATGGTTGTCTTGAAAGCAATAAACATACTCAGATAAATACCACGCAATTGCGAGAAATATTTAACAGAGCAGAAAGTACAGTATTAGCCAGGGAAAGAGCGCTAGCAGAACAACAGGCTGAAATTGAAACTAAGCGAAGATTAGCCCTAGAAGCTCAACAGCAAGAAGAAGAAGCTCAAGAGAGAGAATGGCAAGAAGTCAGAGAATCTACACAAAGACTTCAACAACAAAGTTCAGCGCGACTGCAAGAATGGGAATCGCAATGGTTAGCAGATCGAGAAGAAAAACTTAAAAATCAAATTAGAGATTCAATTACAAAGAATGAAAAAAAATATATATCTGATTTGATTACGCAAAGAATTGCAGTAATAAAAAAATCTTACCAAAATAGGGAAATAGATGCGAATAAGTGTTTTAAACTCCTTAGTGAATTACTGGATATTTATTACGATGAGAGTGAAACAATTTTATTTGCACGCGCTGAATTTCTACAATTTCATGCTCAAGAATCAGATTCTATTCCCTTGAAAATAAAATATTTACAATTTGCATTGAATGATTATCAAGCGATCTTGTCGATTAACTTTAATTCAATAGCTGCAATGTCAAATGTATCTTTGATTGAAAATCAGTTAAAGGAATTGGAAAGTCTGGAATGTTTGGAGGAAATTCCAAGGTCTCCAGCTTTGAGAGCTGCATTTAAATAGTAGCCCCTGAATAAGAGAAAAAAGCGTGATTTATCATTAAATAGCGGAATTTTTTCCTGACTTCTGCTACCTCTAATTTTTTTAAAAACCAAATTCAAATAGAAGGTTTGCACGCGTTGCGTCGTATTATTGAAAAACATGGCTTAGCGAGAGAGACGACGATTGAGGAGTAGCGCTTATTTTGTCATCCCGGAATTCGCTGTAGCGAAGCGAAGGCGAATATCCGGGATCCAGAACTTTCAAATTACTAGATTCCCGCTTTCGCGGGAATGACATTTTTCTATAAATTTTGTATTGCCTTCAACTGAACTTGAAACTTCTCCAATGCCTGTTCAATTTCTGCAACACGCTCACGCTCTTTGGTAACAACCTCTGCCGGCGCTTTATTAATGTAACCAGGATTGGCTAATTTTTGAGTAGATTTAGTAAATTCAATTTGCAATTTATCCATTTCTTTACGTAGTCGATTTAGTTCTGCGTCTTTATCAATAAATCCCGCCATGGGCAATAAAATTTGTAATTCACCAAAAACAGCGGTAGCAGACGGTGGCGCTTCACCTGTTAACCAATCCATACTGGATAACTTTGCCAATGTTAATAATGCTTGATGATGCTCTTTCGCATAAGCTTTATCTTTTTCATTACCATGCTGCAATAATGCCGTGATTTTTTTCGCTGGCGAAATTTGCATTTCCCCACGAATATTACGAATGGCTAATACGACTTGTTGTAACCAATGAATACTCGCTTCAGCCATGCTGTTAGCGCCGGCATGATGCAATGGAAATTGTGTTAATTGAATCGTTTCTGCTTGTCGATTTAATAAAGGCGCTACTTTTTGCCAAATTTCTTCCGTAATATAAGGCATTAATGGATGCACCAAACGCAGAATATTTTCTAGCACATCTAATAAAGTATATTGAGCACCTGGCGTTAAATTGATTTTAGCAAGTTCAATATACCAATCACAATAATCGCCCCAAATGAAATCATAAATGGTTTGCGCTAATAAATCGAAACGATAATCATCAAAGTGTTGATGTACAGAAAAAATAGTTTGTTGTAATCGCGATTGAATCCATTGGTCATAAACACTGAATTCGCGCGCGCTTTGTAAATCAAACGCTTTCACGTTCATCATCACAAAACGTGTGGCATTCCATAATTTATTACAAAAATTACGGAAACCGCCTACACGACCTAAATCAAAACGAATATCGCGCCCCGTATTAGCTAATGCACAAAAAGTAAAACGCAAAGCATCCGTACCAAATGCAGGAATGCCTTCAGGAAATTCTTTTTTCGTGTGTTCTATAATTTGTTTTTCCATTTTAGGATTCATCAAGCCAAACGTTCTTTTTTTAATTAAATTATCCAGCTCAATACCATCAATTAAATCAATTGGATCCAACACATTCCCTTTGGATTTCGACATCTTGTGACCATGCTGATCACGAATAAGGCCCGTGATGTAAACTTCTTTAAACGGGATTTTTCCGGTGAAATGCAAACTAAACATCACCATGCGCGCTACCCAAAAGAAAATAATATCGAAGCCAGTGACAAGCACATTGGTAGGATAAAATGTTGTTAAATCAGGCGTTTGTTCTGGCCAACCTAATGTGGCAAATGGCCACAAGGCTGAAGAAAACCAAGTATCTAATACATCGTCATCTTGTTTTAAGGTGGGATCATTTTTATATTTTTCTTCATCGCCAACAAAAATATTGCCTTTGTCGTCATACCACGCAGGGATTCGATGCCCCCACCATAATTGTCGACTGATGCACCAGTCTTGAATATTGTTCAACCATTGCAAATAGGTTTTCGTCCAATTTTCAGGAATAAATTTTAATTCGCCGGTTTCAACGGCGCGAATAGCAGGAGCCGCTAATTTTTGCATGCTCACATACCATTGATCAGTTAAATACGGCTGAATAATTTCACCCGTTCTTTCGCAACGCGGAATCATGGTTTTGTAATCATCTATTTTTTCTAATAAATTTTGCGCTTTTAATTCTTGAACAGCTTTTTGTCTCGCCTCACTAATCGCAAGACCTAAATAAACATCAGGAACGTTAGTTAAATGTGCATCCGGCGTTAATATATTAATTAAAGCTAATTTGTGGCGTTGACCGACAGCATAATCATTAAAATCATGTGCGGGTGTGATTTTGACGCACCCGGTGCCAAAAGCAGGATCAACATAATCATCTGCAATAATAGGAATGTCGCGATTCGCTAACGGTAAATGTACAAACTTGCCAATTAATTTTTTATAGCGTTCATCGTCAGGATGCACAGCGACAGCTACATCGCCAAATAATGTTTCAGGGCGCGTGGTTGCAACGGTTAAATAATCTTTACTACCAACAATGGGATAATGGATATGATAAATTTTGACATGTTCTTCATTACTGACCACTTCAAGATCAGATACCGCGCTGCGTAATTTCGGATCCCAATTTACCAAACGTTTACCGCGGTAAATTAATCCGTCGTTATATAATTTAATAAAGGCGTGTTGTACGGCTTTAGATAAACTTTCATCCATGGTGAAACGTTCACGCGACCAATCAATGCTTGATCCTAAGCGTCGCATTTGTTCGGTAATTTTATTGCCGGATTCTTTTTTCCATTCCCATACACGTTCGACAAATTTCGCGCGGCCTAGGTCATGACGCGTTTTGTGATCTTGTTCAAGTTGACGTTCAACAACGATTTGCGTGGCAATACCGGCGTGATCTGTGCCACCTTGCCATAACGTATTGTCACCACACATGCGATGATAACGAATGAGCGCGTCCATTAAAGAATGTTGAAAACCATGTCCCATGTGCAAACTGCCCGTGACATTGGGCGGTGGCAACATGATGCAATAAGATGCACCTTTACCAGCAGGTTTGAAATAACCCGCTTTTTCCCATTTTTCATACCATGTTTTTTCAATCTGATGAGGATCGTAGGCTTTGTCTAATTCCGTCATTGCTCGCACTCACGTAGTGGTCTTTTGTTAAAGCGTGCAATGATAACAACTTTCCGATGCAATGAAACCAATAATCATGGCTTCTTCAGGTGGGAACTGACTAATTAATATTGGATCATTCGCGATATCTTTGGCTGGTCTCGTAAAGTACAAATTTTGCCCAATAATTTCTGCGGTAATGTAATTATTGCGATTTTGCGCAATCAAACGATAACGAACCATGTCATTCGCTCCAAATTATTAGTTGATTGTGGTGTGTTTTACTAAATGCGGCAGCCATTGACGCAGTAATGCTTCTATAGCTTCGGGTGGTGAAGGTTTCGTTAACAAGGCATTCATGCCCGCTTCTTGAATATCATGCGCCACCAAATCACCATAAGCCGTTAACGCGATAATAGGAACGTGGCAATTTTCTTTGCGCATTTGTTTGCATATTTCAAATCCATCGATATCGGGCAAACCGATATCCATAAAAATTAAATCGTAATCACATACATTTGCTTGTAATGCTTTTTTGCCACAATCGGCAACATCCACAATACATTCAAGCAACTCTAAAAATCCTACGTGGACCCGCTGGATGAGAGGGGAATCTTCTATTAGTAAAATTCTTGGTTTTTTAACGAAGATCTTTAGAGCACTTGAATTCGGTAACTGATCTATTGGCATATCCATCGCTTTCGATCCATTTAATAAACTAACTATTTGCATAAATTTACTCCCTGTCCTGCGTTGTTCTTATCCAACACAAAAATCGTTGTAACAGCATCATTTGATTATCATTTTCTATTGCATCTAACACTCGTGAAAGCACGGCATCAGATTTTGATACGCCAGTCTTTTTTGCTTGTTCTGTAATTAATCCATCCAAACCATCTGGCAAACAAATTTGAATTTTTTTCCCTTTATCCATACATCCAACATCAAATAATAAAAAAGTTATTGCACCATATATTTATTAATTAAGAAAAAATAGTCCTTAAGAATAGTGATTTTTTATCGTGGGTAATTTCGGAATTTAAAAGTCCGCTATTAACTTGCGGACAAACATAGGCGTATTTCATACCATGATAAATTGCTTGCGATATATTTTTACAATTTAATTTTTGCAGAATTCGTTTGCGGTGAGTGTTAACAGTGTCAGATGTAATATGAAGAATTTCAGCCGTTTCAATGGAGGACTTTCCTTGCGCTGCCCAATATAAACAGAGTGCTTCTCGGCGGGTGAGTTTATTATCAAAGACAAACTTACCGGAATGAATGACTTCTGTTATAAAAGATTTAGCAATTTCTATTTGCTTTACTGATGGCTCTTCTATAAGAAACCTTTTTAAAAATTCATGCGAAAGACTAGATAACAAACTGGTACTACATTCCATATAATTTCCCTGCAAACCACAAAAATAAACTTCCAAAAATCTTTTGTTCTCAATATTGCTTTCACTAGATACATTAAAATTATCTAGTTTTGGCATTATTCGTAGATTTTAAAATAGTTAAATGCTATATTCGCCAGACAAAATCGCCTCCCATTATCGGAAGCAAATATTGATCGCACAGGAGTGACGACATGCCAAAAGGAACTTTGGACTTATTGCAAATACTGCATTGGAATGAGGCTCGAGAGCTCATCAAACCAGTCAACCAAAAACTTGTCGAGATTATCGACAAATTTAACCCAGGCAAAGATTTCGTATTTATCAAAGCCAGATATCAATATGGCGACAAAATTCTCAAAAGAGGTGAGTTGCAATTACCTACTGCAACGGGAACTGTGCCATTTCAACATCACACCATTCCTGCCGAAATAAGAAAGAAATTGAATTACAGCACTATGCCGATGGGAATTATTTTGAGCAAATCCATCGAGGTATTCTTTGAAAACGAAGAACGCACGATGCCGTCAAAATTGTTTAGCACAGGAACTTTATTTGGTTTATGGGAAGCATTTGATCCCGAACCATCCGAATTTGTCAAAAAAGTTTGGAATTTATCCGCTGGAGCACGAACTGTTTTTATGTTGCCGAAAATCTCTGATGCAATTTCGCACAACCGCTTAAAAAGAGATTATGGAATTCACACACATCCTCCAAAAAAACTACTGGATCATCACAAAATATTTGCGGATTTAGCAAGAAAACAACAAGAGGATAATTGGTATTGCGACATATTATTTTTCTCAGATAAATGGCTTGAGAACAAAGATGATAATTTTGGCTACTTGAAATTACATAAATATTGGCTTAGTGAAGCGTGGAAGCAATCTTTCAATTGTCGAAATCAGATGAGTTATGACGTCGCCTGGGAAGACTTCGCTCGAGAAATAGGAAGAAGAAACTATAAACCTGGCGCATATATTATTAATGTCATCAAGCATCTTCTAACCATTGGCGAAGGCATTTTTCCAGGATTTACGCCTGCCATAGAAAATAACGAAGATGCACTGCCTGTTAATTTAATCCAAGAAGCGTACAGAAAAAGCTATCTGTTAAAACACTATGAACCCATTATTATGCAACCATGCCATCTTAGAGAAAAAGGCGAAATAGCTTATTATTCATTATCACTTCCAACCCAGTTAGAATATGTACATCAAGCTAAAAGTTCCTCCAGCATCATGACGGACATGCGCGAACTAAAAACATTAATGTTGATTCTTCTTGAGTCCGTTAAAAATAAAACGGCTGATTTTGACTTTTTTCATTCCGAAAAAGATCAATTTAACGAAATTCGAAATGCTTCTGAAATTCCAGATGAAGATCCACGATTTTTATTCAAAAAAAACAAAGATGACAATCCATGGTTTTGCGACAACAGCCCTTTTTGGCGTGGTTGCGTACGAATCAAACTGCTTGAATCAAAGACTCATAGTTCTTAATAACCAATGCTCTTCTAAAAATTATATAAAATTCGTGTATGTTTGGTTTATTTTTTCAACGGCGCGGTTAAAAATTTTACGGCTAATATTTATTTGTAAAGCATCTTCTATGTGATAGGCATGGCACGCCAGAGTTATGTTCTCCTCTGGTATTGATGAAACCACAATGTCATGTATTTTTTTTACCCTTGGGAAAATAAAATCATCTATGACGCATTGCTCCTCAGCACTTAGAGGATAATTAGATTCACTTGGCGAATAATAGTCCTGAATAAAATTTGCACATAGTAAAAAAATGGAGTGATAGGCCTTATATTCTTCTCTTGTAAAACTTGGGAGCAAATATCCAAATAGGGCTTCCTGCATAATGTACAGTTGGTACAAACGCCATCTTGCAGTATTGTTAAAATGGTAATAACCAACCTCTCCCTTTTTTGTAATGAATCCGTCAAGCATGGCAATGACATATTGAGCATAGTCAAACAATATTCCGTTTTTAGTCTGTCTAACTTGAACATCAAGCAACTTATCATTGACGCCACAAATATGGTTATCCGGTTTTAATTTAATCAATTTTTCCTGCTCAATGACAATAACCAAATCTTTTGCCATTTTAGGATACTCTAACATGAGCTTTTGCATTAGCGCTTCAGCATAGCGATGAGCAAGCTGTGCTTTATCAACAGTAAAATTTTCAGGAACACCTAGATAACAATAAAAGCGCCTCAACTTTTTACTTAAATAATTTTTGTCCCCTAATAATTCAAATCCCCACGGCGAAATAACTTCAAAGCCAACCTTCTCAACATCTATTTCTCGACAAACATCACTGGTAATTTTTCTCCACAGTTTGTTATTAAACACATTGTCTCTATTTACGATTTTTTGCTGCGATCTTTCTAACAGAATTTCCATACAAGTTTTCACCTTATCCGTTAAATATTAACTTTTTACTTAAGATAAATTTTAGTTACACGAAGTTTCGACAATATAATTTGTCTTATATTTTCTGTATTTTTGATTTATATCGCATGCCTTGCAGAGGATGTAATGCATCAAACTTCCTTGTCCATCATGCACTTTATAATGGGGGAGAACTGCCTAAACCCAATTTTTCAACATTGTAATAGTTAGGCCAATTAAAGAGAAGTAATTAAAAAATAAAACTATATATTTGAATACTCAAGTCGATGTACGGATGCATACGGTTAACGCATCATTGACCATCTTTGTCAGCCATTGATGGCATCACTAAATGCGCGGCTCGCCAGAAATGCTCATCAGCAAACAAGGTTTCCTTATCTCCTTTTGTATTTTCCTTTAATTGAGTATGACTTAATGATTTAACTTTTTTCCAATCGGTCTTTGTATCCATAGGTAAATCAGCTGCGCGATATTTCACGGTGTTTTTGGAATGTCTTTTCTTCATGGCTACTGGCTCCTCTTGCAGAAATAATTCTATAACTTTCAGTTTTTATTGTTGGGTCCGCCGCCTTCGCACTTTGTGCTTCGGCGTCTTTGACCCAACCTACAACTACTCTTAATTAAAACCAACTGCTGACACTTGGCGCCCAAATTTTCTCCAGTGTTTTTGTTGCGGGATCATATTGATACACAATAATTCCATCGGAATTTTCTTGGCCCATAACGAGAATATGCGCAGCAGGAGAAGTATCAATTCCGGCATCGCGCGAGGGATCATCTAACGATGGCATTGGATCACTTCCCAAAGGCAAATATTTCACTGGGCGTGGATCATGGACGTTATACAAAATTGCCCAAGGTTCATCGTCATCAAAACGTAAATAATGGTTGTTACCAATGAATCTTACCGAATAAATTGCATACGGTGCTTCTTTTTGTAACTGAGCAAATTCGGCGGGTGGTTTAATTAAACCTGTGGTATCGAAATCATAACGCAACCCATATTTTGTTACTTTGCGTGCATGGCCGCCATAAATATCCCACAAATGCAGCAAGCGTTTGCCGGTTTTTAAATCCCATAGATAAGCAAAATCATCTTCATCAATAGAAACAATATATTTGTCGTTGGGACTTATAGTAGCGACCGTTGAAAAAACATTTCCTGGAAATTTAAAAATTGGCTCCTTTGTTGCCGCGTACCATAAAGTAACATCATCGATATACTTTCCATCAAAAATCTGCGATTTAGAAATTGAAATTGCATTCTTATTTTTTTCCCCGGCATTGCCAGAGCCCGAAAGCAATAAATACTTATCATTATATGACAAAGTCAAATTCAATAACTTTTGATTGCCGATAAAATCACTTCCATCTCCGTAAGATGGTTTTACTATTTTTTGAGACTTCCCATAGCCAGAATAAACCACCCAATTGATATCTGAGGCGAAATAATTTTTTAAATCTGACGTCATCACTTCGCCATACGTCGGAAAATTATGAAACGACAAAATTTCGTTACCATTCACATCTTGTACATGAACGATATCGTTGAGATCTTGCCACATAAAATCGTTGGTATTTTTGATGAAATAAGCACTATAGATATTTCCATTTTTTGAAATAACTTTGTACGTTTTGTTAGCGATATTCCACAAGATGATCTTTTTATCTTGATTTGAACTAATGGCATATTTTCCATTGGAAGAAACACTGACGACCATAGCGCCAGTAGTTCTATTATCAGCAAATGCGGTAATAGGTAAAAACGATAATATGAAAACGACTCGCAGTATTTTCATTATTTGTTTTGACATAAAAAACTCCTTTCTTTATTAAAATTTTGGTGACAATTATTTGATTGGCCAATTGCCAAAATTGGCAATTCCATTGTCTTTGTTTATCACATATCTTAAATAAACATGGTCGAATAATGCTTTTGTGGGAATTTTCATATCAGAATGACCTCCAAGCCAATTTTTTTGATTATGCGCAGTTATTTTTTTAGGAAGCTTCGAAAGCGTTTCTTCATCTGGTCCACGAAAACCCATCGCGGGATGAATATTTTCCGGATGCGGGATATTGCCAAAAAAATCTTGCAATGAATAGATATCTTTTAACACATCATCTTCATGGCTATAGAGTACGGTAAATTGTTTTGCGCCCATAAACGCCATCGGAAAATAACCATGCGGTATTTGGTCATGCACCGGCAATGCCGTTGGCGATAGTGCTTTGTCTGATACCGCCGCTTCCCACATGATCACTCGATCCACATATTCGTAATTGCCATTGATGGCTAAATTTTGTAGTGCGCTTAGCAATACAAGATTCCCTAAACTATGCGCGATAATATTAATCTTTAATCCGTGTTTGTGAAAGCGCTCAATCTCTGCCGCTAACGATAACCCGCAACCCACAGCATTATTCTGCGCCTCCCAAAATGCAACGTTACCATTCCAATGAAAAGCCAAAATACGTGTGTAATCAAGCGCATGTTGCTCCCATGGAAATGGATATTGACCTGCCGCCGCACAGTTTAAATTGTATTCCATATCCAATAACCAATTGCATGAACCCGCGCCATTAACTGCCATATCAATCGCCACATTACGATCATGATTACTTTTGCAATAACTACCACAAATATAAGGAATGTCATCGGGAAAATTTAAGTCTTCGTAAGTGCGTGCGTAAGTGCATCTTGGCCCTTTACCATAAAGATTTAAATGAATATTACCGCCAACATCCACTGTTTCTTGCTTATCGAGCTCTAATCCACCGTAATAACCTTTGCCCACATTAAATCCATGTAAAAAAATTAAAACGTTATTACCTTTCTTTTTAAAATAATCGAGATCTTCAATACTGGGTTCTTCCATGTAGCTCGAAAATTTGCCCGTCTTTTCATTCCAATATCCTTGCATAAATTTGTCTATCGGGTGAAATAAACAATGGCAAGTAACGTTATTTTCGCCTTGAGGAAGAGAATATGTTGTTGAGGGCTTTTGCTGCTTGCCATTTACGGCAATAACCGATGTTGCCGGATGGTGAATGCGCAATGGTTGATTAGGGTTTAATCCTGGATGATGCAACGTGTGATTAACGCCACCTGCCCAAATGATTTTATTAGTCATGAGATATTCCTTCTTATTAACATTATTGTTGGGTATTTATTAGATATATTATTTAATTTTTTCTAAACGCTTTAATGTATCAGGATATTTTCTAACCATTAAAATAAGTATCGATGCTTGATCATTTGGGATAGTTTCACCATGCTCCCATTTTTCCAATGTTCTTAGAGATACTCGTAATTTTAAGGCAAATACTGCGCGTGACATATGTAGTTTTTCGCGTGTTTCTCTGATAATTGCAGAACTAACCTTTGGACGCGGTTTTTTCTCAAATGTATGGGTACGCAACGTTATTTTGCCCATTTTATGAGCTTTTATTTCCTTGATCCCTTGTTCCAATTCTTCGAATAAATTACGTTTTTTGTGCGTTTTCATAATCACCACCGCTCTACCATTTGTTTGAGCAATTTTTTCTCGGCTGCGGATAGATCACTTATTTCATTTTTCGCATACAATGTTAATAAATAAATTTGATCTTCGTTAGTTTGCCAATAGTAAATCACTCTTATGCCTCCACGTTTGCCTTTATTTCCAGATGCCCACCTGAGCTTCCGCAATCCATGCGTATTCTGAATAACGACCCCAGCAGTTGGTTTTTCTATAAGAAACTCTTGTAATTTACTGTATTCATCATCTGACAGATAATCAGCCAAATGTTTTGAAAATGTCGCTGCCTCGATGAATATCATAACACAACCATACCCATAAAGGGTATAGTAATGGCGGCGAATATTCCCTTAATTTCGCACTTAACCGTTTTGCTCATTATTATCCCCCTCACTAATCACATAATGTCCATCAGCGACATCTTGTGTTGCAGGACAATTTGCATCGTCGAAAATATGTATGTCGAGATTTTTTATTTCAGGATTATCACTTAATGTTTGACCACTGCCGCCGCTATAATTTGGCGGCGCGCCCAACACTGTGCTGGTTTGAAAATTAACTGTTTTGGCTTTAATGATAATGCCGCTACTGCTGATTGAAATACTGCTGCCGGCTTGGCTTAACGTAATGCTTTTGCCTTTCACTTGTAGCACGTTATTGCCTTTAGCAACGATATTACCTTGTGTTGCTGTGACAACCACATCACCTTTTTTATTATTGAACACGGTATTTTGCTTCGCATGAAAAACCGTATTTTGTTGGCTGTTTAATGTGATGGGTTGTTGTGCGCTAAGAAAAATATTTTCTTTTGCTTTCAACCCAAGATCTTTTCCAGCTTGCAAATTAATATCGCCTTTATTAGTTTCTAATTGATAATTTTTTTCTGCTTTCACTGAATGATTACCACCAACCTGCTGAATAAACGCTGCATGCGTTTGCTGGGTCATGGTTTGCCCAGCATGCAACGCCACATTGCCTTGCGCGGAACGCAACGTGGTATTACCCACGCCACGCGTTGAATCCATATGCAATAATAATTGTCGATCTGCTGTGTGCAGCAATACTTGTTCTTTATCTTTATTATCATCCATCAATAATTGATGCCCGGATGGCGTACGCAATATATGCTGTGCTTTATTCGCGGCATTCACGGGACTTAAACTTTCTTGATTAGGCAACATGCCAGCAATCACAGGTCGGTCCGGATCGCCATTAATATGCGTTAATAAAACTTCCGTGCCTTTGGTGAGTGGAAAATGCATGCCATAATTTTTGCCGCTATAGGGTTGCAACAAACGCACAGGATACGTATTAGTATCAAGCGATGTATCAAATTTTGGTTTAACAAAATAACTACCCTGCTCATCAACATGATCACTGGTAATATTTGCCAAACAGTCTGGCATTAACGGTGGATGAATCGGATGTGGTCGATACGGCACATGTGCGCGAATCAATGTTATTTTTGCTTTAAATACTAGTTGATCATTGGCTTGTGAATTGACTGTTAATACCTGAAATTCGCCATTATTTGCCGCCATCGGAAAACCACTGATTTTTATGCGCGCGCCAGGTTGTACTAAAGGACAATCAGTGACGCCAGAAAATACTTCACGCTGCCAATCAAGCCATTGCATACGAAGATCTAATAATTTATTACCTTCATCGATATTTTTATAATGCTCATAATGACGATAATCCAATCCATGACCGTGCGTTGTGCTGTTACTTTGCTTTTCAACTCTCAATGGTGTGGTTGGCGTTAGCGCGTGATAGTCATTTAAGCGCACGGTATTGGGCAATGCTTTTATATCAACGTTCAAATCACTAATATAATTTTGCGCGGTTTGCATTTGGCTTGGAAAAATAAAGGGCAATTCAATGACACCCTTGTCATGCATTACGTCTGAAAAAATAATCATGGGCTTTAATGCTTGTTGTTGCACCGTAAAATACACGCCCCAATAAGCACAATGACGTTGCAAAAACGCGATATCAGTTTCATGGTATTGCGCTACATAAGCACGCTTAGGGTAATTTTGAGAAAAAGTTACTTGATAATCTTGATTAAGTATCAAATTATTTTTTTGCAGCACTTTCTGGATAAGCTCGCTCAAATCAACATCATGGTAAACATAGTTACGTTGATTTAACGCTAATGCATGTAGCGGTGAATACAAAGTGATTTCATCAACCAACGCTTTTCCCTGAAACACTTTTTTCTTTTGCTGTGTTTTGCTAATAATGCCATATAAATAAAATGTTTGGCCTAAAGCATCGACATAGCTTAAACAAGCCGACTGACCCAACAATGTTTTAAGATCATGATCACTTTGGCGCAAACGCACAACAAACTGATAATCAGCATTAAACGCTTGATTTAAACACTCGTAAGAAATAACACTGAACGCCGATGCGAGAAATGTATTAACGCTTAATTGCAATGGATTTGTACTCGACATTAGAGCGTTGCTCCCTGACGAATATCTGTTTGACAAATCAGATAACGAATTGCTTCCGCGCGACCATCGGATTCTTTTAATCCAACCACTAATGCTTGATAAAGATCTTTCCACACGGAAACGGCAAGCCCAGGATCCCACTGCGCTAAATGATATTGAATAATTTGTTGATTTAATTTTTCTAAAAGCGGTATGGCTAAATCATAACGTTGATGTTGCATGCAATAACGGCTAATCGCTTGCTGCTGCAAAAATTGGCTTTTAGTATCAATGGCAGGAATAGCCAATAATTGCTCTAACACACCGGTTAAATCTTTGGTTTTATTTTTTATTTTAAATTTATTCTTGATATTTTTCAGCCATGTATCCACATCAAACACTTGAGTCGTGTTAGCGATTTTTTTATTGGCTAAGATTTCTTGTAACCATTGTTTAGTCACGACATTGGCATACGGTTTTTCATCGGCAAATTGCTGTTCGGGCAATGTTGGCACGCGCTCTAAAAGATTACGCAATTGAGACAATATAAAGTTAGCCAACGGTTGATCAGACAAAGCCATAGCCGCTTGAAACGCATGGTATTGTAAATCTAGCCATACATGACCACTCGGCTCTAAAAATAAATCTTCGCACAATGCAAATAATGCTTCAGGATCAGAATTTTCTAACGCGCGCTGTAATTGAATGATGCTTGGTTCACGCGGAGGTGGAAGTTTGTGTTCTGGCAACACTAATTCACTCCAGCGCCAGGCACGCGCATAAGCACATGCACGCAACAGCATTTTTTGTTCGTGCAAATACTCAACAATGCATCGCGTATTTTCTTCGAGCATTTGTTCTGAATTCACTATTTTTTTATTTTCTGTTACCACTGTTGAAACAACGCTTGGTGTTTCTTCAAAAAGCGGATGTTGTTTTTGCAGCCATTCATCCGCCATGGAAATTTTTATGTTTTGTTCGGGAAATGTTTTTTTCAGTGTATTATTGAAATCTATTATCAATTGGTTCAGCGTTACGTATTGTGCTTTTTGCACATAATCAGGCAGCGCATTACTTAAACGCGGTTGATTGAGCCATTGAATAGCGGCTATTTTGGCATTAATCGCTAATGGATAAGCGTCGTCAATAATCGTTTGATAATACTGTAGTCCATCGATAAATCCTTCAATGCCATTAACATACGCTTTTGCTAATAAACAATAACCTGCTACGCGCAAATCTTTTGCACGTGAAAAAAATGCCTGCGCGCGTTCAATGACTTTAGGAAAATCCGCACCAGAGAGTTTTTCGATTTCTTGTTTGATGAAAATAAAATCATCATCGTAACGTGGATCGTCAGTCATCATTTACTCCCGTGTGTCATTGCGAGGCGACGAAGTCGCCGTGGCAATCTAGGATTTCTGGATTGCTTCGCTTCGCTCGCAATGACGACATTGAGGTTTATCCGTTCCATGCTTTTTCTCACTCCAAAATAAACTTACACCAACGTGGTAATAATTTAATCAATGGTATCTGTCTTTCTTCTATTTCATCCTGAGCGGGGGCACGATGCATCGTGCCCCTACTTAAAAGATCGCCGACGTCTGGCAAAATTAAATTCTGATCCACACAATTGACGAAATATTTAGCTGGCATAGGATGAACATAAAAATGCAAGGCGGCGCGATGATGAGCACCCGCACCATGCCAATAAAAATTCCATGATGATTGCTTGTCATCCAGACAGGTTTCTAACAATTGCAGCCAAAATACGACAACGGGAAGCAGCGCTAATTGATTCGGTAATGGCAAACGCAAGCCAATGATTTCTTTGTTTTTTAATTTTTCAATGAGTTGTTTTACATCGAGAGGATGGATTACTAAATTCATGTCATCAAACCATTGACCGACATTGATTTGATTTAATTGCGCTACCACCATTTCTAATGCATCACGTCGTGTCATTTGGCTGTTGCAATAACGCAGATTATCCATTTGCTGCTGTATATTGGCCAAATTGGTTTGCTTCCAATCACAGGACATGATTTGCGTTAACTGCAAAAACGTTTCTTCATACAATAAGGGAATGACGGTGCGAAATTCACGCGCTAGCGGATGCTCTAAAATACGAATCAAACTAAAAGGATACACGCGTTCACTTAAATCTTGGCTCGTCGTCAACATTCCCAAAATAGGCAATGGCTGTTCAACAGTACCGTATTGCACAAAATAATGCGTTGGCAACTCTTGCAGCAACGATGCCTGCGTTTTTTGCTTTTGCCATTCGCCATAAGCCTGCTGCAACCAACGATCATAGTCTGCCGTAATCCCTGGCGTGATGTGATAACGAATAAATTCCGCGTGTAAAGGCAACTTACCACTGTAGGCAATCCAATCACGCGTATATTTAGGTATCGCTTTTTTGTGACGTTGAAATAAATTCCACATAAGCACTCTTTTTAATTATTGGTAAATAATTGATTAGGTAAGTTTAATCGCTCCAGCAACAATTCTTTAAACAAATTATGCCGACTGCCGTTTCGCACCAAAAACGACACGTGATAATGTCTGCCACTATCCGTGCGTATATCCCATGTGGCACGCAATGCACCATCACTGTCTGGCGCTAACTCTGCATGCTGCAATAATTTGAAAAATCCCCATACACTTTCAAATTCCATACTACCGTGACTATCACCTTCGGCCGTCATGATTTGCAGCACCGTATCATCATTCGGTGGTTCACCCGGCCAACGTAATTTTTGCCATTCTTGCGGATCATTACGATAACGATAAGTTTGACCATTAGTGCTCATACTAATTTCACGCAAACCTGGCGTGGGTTCTGGATAAAGTTCAATGGTAAATGCGGGCGTATCACCACCATCGGCAAAAAGATTATTAGAAATATTTTTAGCGATAGTTAACGCTTGTAAAAAGCTGGGTGAAAATCCAGCGCCGATACCCAACCACGTACGCTCTTGCCAACCATTGGATGTCGCTGTTAAAAATGGCGTTAAATATTGATTCACAAATTGCCACAACACCCCATGTGTCGGTTGCAAAAATTCGCTAATAGCATCAGCACTTGCATTATCATCACTGTTGGCAAAGGGGAATTTATTTGCCAGCGTTTGTTGATAACTATTGATGACTTGTGACTGCCACTGTTGATTTAGGCCAGATACTGCTTGCGCCAAAATAGCTTGCCATGCACCACGCACCGGTATTAATAAAACATTTTGCAATGCTTGTTGCGCTTGCGCGTTACCAATATTAGTCACCAAAACATTGGCACTGACAGACACCTGATACAATGCCGAATTACTGCCGTTGCCTGATAACAATTGCGCCGCATAGGTTTGTGAATCTCGACCCACATCAGGGCTCACGGCTAATCGTTCCAAATCGCCTTTCATCGCTGATACTTTTTTCAAATAGGCTGGAAGATTTTTGTTTAACTCATCTTTTTCTCGCGGCGTAACGATTTTACTGTTTTGCTCAATGGCATTGAGTAATGCCACAAAAGGACCTTTATTATCTGCCACGATACTCAACATTTTAGCGGCTTGATCTAACGAATGAAAATGCTGTAATTGCACGCTGTTTAAAAAGGCATACCATGCTTGTGTATAATCATTAAAATAAAGTGCGCGCATTTGTGAGGCGATTTGCGCTTGTTCTTCAGGCGATGATTTTGTTACTTCACCCATTACCCAATCGCCTTTCGCTGTTTGTTCAGCCACACGATCAATTTCAGGTTTGGCATAATCTTGCCAACCTTTTTTGGTAAACATCGCCGGCAATGGCATGCTATTGACCAATAAATTTCCCGATGGCGTATTAATTAAATCAGACACGGATAAATTACCTAATTGCGCTAATCCTTTGGTACGAATTTGCGCATATAAATTATTAATATTGGTCGCTGAATACAGTTGCGCTCGCACGGTATTAACTAAGTCTTGATTCAACGTCCACGCTTGGCGCCCAGGTTGTGTGACATAAAAATGCACTATCGGGCTCAACGTTTGTGCGGGAATACCCGCAACACTATTCCATGCATGCGCTAAAATAGGCGTGGCAAAATTAGCATCCATATGCGCTGGTTCGCACAACATCAAATAGGCTTTTAACAACGAATAATAATCACCTCGCCTATTATGTCTTTGCTGGGTATCCGCTGTTTGCCATGTAAGCGCGTCTTGTTGCAATTCATTTTCCATCGCTTGTGCCGTAGGCGCTAAAAAATAATTATTCATACCGTGCACGACAATGGCACTTAATGCTGGCAATAAATCATTACCACGATAAAGACCTAAACGCAAATGCAACGGAATGTCTTGCTTGTATTGCACTAATTCATCGACATAACTCGATGCTTCAAGCAACGTATTGAGATTAAGTTGATTAGAAAGTGTATTGGCTAATTGCGCGCCTTGGCGAACCAGCAATAAATTACTGGTAAACGATGCGCTATACATAAATACGGCAGATACAATAACACCCAACGCTATCGCTGCACTGGCGGATTTTAACCAGCGCCACATCAACATTTTTTTCTGGCTTCTGACAGCACTTTCTTTGTCGTTAAAAACCACTTTGCCAAAAAAGTCTCGAATAAAATAACTTTGTGCGCCACTGGTAAAATACACGCCATTAAAATTAGGCGTTTCTTGATAAGGATTTTCTTTAAACAATAATGGCAAAAATTCGTTGAGCTGTTCGCTACATTTTAAAAACTGCTGGGGGAAATCAATAATAGACAATCGATTTAACACATCACTTTCCAAACCAAGTTTTGGCAACCGCAGCTGCCCTAAACGTCCATAAAGACGTTCCAATTGTTGTTTGAAATAATCGATTTTACTGTTTTGATTGGTCATCGAGGCAAAATTAATGCTCCAGACTTGTTTACGTTCTGCTTCACTTAAATGCGTAAAGAAAGTATTAAATCCTTCGACCAAATCGACTTTGCTAAAAACAATATACACCGGAAAGACATAACCTAATTCTTGTGTCATTTCGGCAATACGTTCACGAATGACTTTAACGTGCCATTTTAATCCTTCGGTATCCGCGGTTAATAAATCCACTAAACTCAACACCACTAAAATGCCATTGATCGGCAAGCGTGGACGATATTTTTTGATCATCAGCAAAAACGTTTTCCATTCTTCGCGATCATCTTCTTCGGTGGTGTAGCGCCCAGCGGTATCTAATAACACAGCTTCATCCGCAAACCACCAATCGCAATTACGCGTACCACCATAACCTTTAACACGAATATCATCTTGGCTTGCTAGTGGAAAATGTAATCCCGAATTACGCAGTAATGTACTTTTTCCTGCGGCGGCGGGACCAATCACCATATACCAAGGCAATGCATACAGCGCGGCACTGCCTCGATAATGCACGCCTAAATCAGATGTTTTTAACGCACTAATGGCATCATCCATTTTTTCTTTTAATACCGCGATTTCTAATTGGCGCCCCGCCATTGATTCTTGTTGTGCTTGTAATTGTTCATGCAGTTTCACGCCACGTTGTTGTATTAACCACCAACGTGCGACAACAATCGCTATCGCCAATAATAAAATAATAAAAATGGCTGTTAGGCGAACCCAAATACTGACAACGCCCAACTTAGGCAAAGCAAACCAAATCAATCCACATAAAGTGATGAACCCAACAACATTGGCACTCAGACGTTTTAATTGTTGCATAGTAAATTCCTAACGATGTTAACTTGCTGTACGGCGTTGGATGTTTGAGTATCCATGGCAATGCTGTAACCCAAATAGATAAAGAAAATAATAGCGATCGTGACAACCGCAATGACCCAAAAAGGAATTTCACGACTGACTTTGCTTATGAGTGGCGCTAAAGGAATTCCTTCCGGCGATAAATGAGGATCAATAGCACCACGTGCAGCGTCAATTTGACTACGCAGTCCAACTTGTAATGCTTGTAATTGCTCTGTACCACGCAAGCGATACATACCTTGAAAACCTAATTGCAAACACAAGTAATACACTTCCAAACTATCGGTTTGTGTTACACCACTTTGACGTAATTGACTTAAGCGATGAAAAAATCCTTCGCCCGCTAAATGTTCGCCAAAAAATTGCAATTGTAATGGTCGCCCCATCCAATCTAAACGTTGTGGCCAAGCGGAATTCATCACGACTTCGTCAATAAAAGCAGTCAACGCGTATTTAACGTTCTCCACTTGCATAGGATCAATTTGATTAGCAAAGGCTTTTTGTTCGAAGACAACAAAATCAGCAATGAGGCTATCGCGAAAATCGCTAGTGACTCCCGCGCCTTGTTCTTTTTCTAAAAAAACCCGCGCACGGAGAAATAATGGCAGCGCGCATTCAAGTACTTTGTTTCTTATTGGTTCGATCATCTTGGACATTTTTATTATCTCTTCATTAATAAATTAAAATATTATTTTAAAAATCGCCTCTCCCCTTGAGGGAGAGGCAGTCCGCCGACGCAACGAAGTTGCTAAGGCGGGAGAGGGGAAAGAACTTTTCACTCTTGTACTGTCACTAATTCAATCTGTGCTTTCATAAAATCCAGCGGCGTAAATAATGCCAAGGTTCGCTCTACTTTAATTTGATCCCAAAAATCGCCTTGCGGTTCGATATAAAAATATTCATATCCGGCCTTAATAGGTAACTTGCTCGGCGGACGCTGCATATGCGTCAACTTCACTCCAGGCAATGCCGATATCACAATCGATTCAATGACAGACCGCGCGCCTAATTTCACTTGGCGCGCAAATGGCGCTAACCACTGCAAATCAGCTGACTCATGCAGTACCGCGATAAAAAAGCTCGATTTAGCGAATAACGAACTGTCGATACTATCTACTGCATACAACGTATCGCTTTCGCGAATTAAACGCAGTGACGCCATACGTGATGGCATCGCGTTTTCTAACAACGTGTTTAATGTTTGGAATAAATCACTGAATGTTTCCGTGAGTTTATCGTGGTTATAAATAGGTAAGTTTTGCTCTTGGCCAAACGCCATCAGGCTTCCTGCAAATGAAATTAATACTTCATAAAGCTTATGCGGATGCAGTGTGGCAAATTGATAATAATGTTGTAGCAATGGCAAAGTAGAATTAAATAGCTGCAACAATAAAAAATGCGTTAGATCATGCTGACCAAATTCTGTTACTTCGCCATGAAATTGGCGCCGCCTGTCTAACAACACGCGGTTCTTCGCGGATAATAATTCTATCAAGCGTCGCAGCAAATCCGGCAATACGTGTGTGGCGTTAACACTCAATGCCGTCGGTATAAATGTTTCATCTAAACGATAATGCCCAAATCCATCGTGCGTGAGTACGGCTATTGGCAACACGTGATATTGATCTTGTGATTCGTCCGCTTTTAATAATGTTAAATTAGGCTTAGCTAACAGAACTTCACGTTTACGCTCAGTGTCATGTTGATCAGGTAATAATTGATAATACGTCTTCCAACAAGTGCTTTGGGCTAATGGAAGCGCAAGATAAATAGCCGTTGTTGTTTGCTGGGGTGATTTAGCATTTAAAGCAAGCGCTAAAGGTTCGTCATAACGCGCATCATAATTAAGGATAAACCCGTTCGGCAAAATAGCGGAAAGCTCGCGGATCACCAATTGACCATTGGTCAACAATTCTTCATCGATCACTAAATGCTTTATGCCATACGCAAACATCTGTGTTGCATGTGAGATAAAGTGTTGCGCAAATGCTTGATAACGATCCCATTGCTGAAAATGTTGTTGGCCTAACAACACACCTTCAGCCCAAACTACTTTTTGGACGTCGGATAACATAACTATTCCTTTTTATTCTAATTAAATTTAATCGCGTTACCGATCAGTTTTACTTTAATACCGCCCAACATCAGACTAACTTTATTAGGTAGCGGTTCAATTAAACGCCAATGCCCATCGCGGGGGTGTCGAAAGATAGCTGTCACCGCAATATATTTTGTCGTCTTGTCACAAGATAACGTAACACTGGTATGGCTATTGGGATTGACCATTGATTCTTGCCGATGATCCATCGTGTGGCCCAATACGTGTCGATCTTCCTGCCACAACTGATGAAATGTCGCGTCATTGAAACGCCGATCACTATTAAGTGCATATACTCGTACTAATACAGGCAATGAATGGCGATCAACATCTGGATTTAAAACGCGCGCGGCGTGGAAATGCATATTGACGCTGCTAGCAGCGCAGCCGGTAAGTGTGAACAAGGGAAAAAGTAAGAATACAGCAATAAGCGATGTCACAAATTTATTATATGAGTTCATGGGTTCCTATCCTTTCATTATTATCAACAACGTGCGTGAATACTAAATGATTTTTTCTCAATAATGCAAGCAAACATTTTAAAGGGCAATAAAAAAGGGCGGTGAAGTTAATTCGTTCCGCCCTTTTTTAACAGCTTTTACTACCTTATTACTTTTTCTTCTTGGCTGGTCTACCTGGTTTTTTCTTCGCTGTTTTTTTAACTGTTTTTTTAACTACTTTTTTAACAGCTTTCTTTGCTGTCTTACGTTTTGCTACTTTTGGCATGTTACTTTCTCCTATAAAATAAAAAAGGTCCTAAAAAAACATCACTAAAGATAATGATGTTGGGCGAACTATAATCAACTTCACGCCATTGGTCAATCATGCCTATCCGATCACTAAATTGCTATACGACAAACACGTTTGCAATTAAGATGCACAAAAAATAATTTTGGATTTCGAAAACACAAAAAAAATAAATACGAGAAATAAAAAATGATGATTATTTATTGGTTTTTTTAATATTTTTTAGCAAGAGGAAAAAACAAATGTACGATTTAGCACAAGCGATTCCATTTACCTATGCGGCACTTTTTCCCGTATTGAATCCGCTGGCAGGTGCGATGATTTTTTTAAATTTCACGCATGGTCTGCCCGAATCGACAACGAACACCATGGCAAAAAAAATTGGCGTGAGTACATTTGTTCTTTTAGTCATTGTGTTGCTCACAGGTTCTTGGATTCTGCGTTTTTTCGGTATCACCATTCCTATTGTAGAAATTGGTGGTGGATTAGTGGTCGCCTCTATTGCATGGAAATTATTAAATCAACCCGTCAGTGTAACCAACGTTGATGCACAGTTAGCGTCGGTGAATAAAGATGAAAAAAGTATTACGGAAATGACATTTTTTCCGTTAACGATGCCAATTACCGCGGGCCCTGGCTGTATTGCGATTACATTAACCATCGGTGCGCATGAAATGCATAATGCATTAACGCGCAGCATCATGGGTGAAATCGGTGCTATTTTAGGAATCCTACTCGCATCAATTACTGTTTGGGTTTGTTATCGCTACGCCGATGATTTATCTAGAAAATTGGGACAGTCCGGCACACGTGTCATCATGCGATTATCTGCGTTCATTAATATGTGCATTGGTTTACAAATTATCTGGAACGGTATTCAAGCGCTTTTGCATTGATCATCCCTTCTCTCAATTGTCATCCCGGAATTCGTCGAAGCACAAAGTGCTAAGGCGAATATCCGGGATCCAGGCATTTTAAGGAATCCTCATTATGCTAGAACTCCGACCTTTATCTCTCAACGTCACAATAAATGGCGATAGCCTTGAATTCTCCGGCATGGATTTTGTCCAAATGGCCATTGAAGTCATGAAAGAAATAGAAGAAGAAATCCTCGCGCAAGGTGATACGCTTAAACCAGATGGGGATGGCTCCGAAGAATCACCTTATGTGCTTAAATCAAATAAGCAGTGGTTATACGCCGCTTTGGAAATTATTAAGCCTAATGAAAAAAAAGAAAGTTACTGGCGAATTGGGAATCGAATAATTAAGTGCACTGAAGCAGACAGATACATGATTGACTGTGGAAATTTAGACAAAATTTTCGAGAGTATTATCGATAGCCTTTCCCCTGAAACAACTGTTTTTTTTCAAGAGATAACTCGACTCCATCTTACGAAAGATGACATAAGAGATGGATCAATTTACCACAAAGGCCTTCGTTACGGTTATGTCTCTTTGACGCTCATTATACTCACTTTAATTGCTTTAATGAAAAACCAAAATACCTCAAGTGAAACAAAAGCGCGTCTAAAAAGTAATGCGGAAAAATTATTGAATAATTATGAAAAAATCCCCGAAAATTTCAGAAAGCATATCGAACCTATTGGTAAAGAAGAAGGACCACCTTATTCAGAAATCCAGGTATCTGTTGGAAACTCTATCGAAATGAATGAGAATTTCTTGGACATCAATAACACGAATGAATTAATAGCCTCTCATATTCTTAACCTTATCGATTCAAATAAAATAGATCCATTTGTCAACTTATTAGATGATTTTATCCCCATTACAGCTGGAATATTTTTTCTCTCAGAAGTTGGCCGAAATCCAGTTACTTTTTTGATAAACAAAATTTTATTTAGCATGATTGCATCTGGATCAAAAGGATCTCACTTTCTTAAAAACCTAAATATTTGCACCATGCTGTGGTGTGAAGACCCTAAGGCATTTATTAATAATATGTATGGGATAAAAAAAGAAGCTGTAGAAATCGGTGGCTTACATCCCATGGCGCATAAAGGTTCATTCGAAAAAGAATTCAAAGACAATGGTAAAGACCATCGTCGCTATCAATTTGACCCACCTTTTTCTACGGCTAGACAAAAAGAATCGTTAGTCCTGACAGAATGGATTTGCATTCAACTTAATAAAGTTCCTGGCGTTACTGCTAAAATAATTTCTGCTACTGCCCCTTTGAATCCAAAACAAAAAATGGATGTACCCAATAACAGTATTTTGAAAAAGAAATCGAGTGATTCAACCAAAACGACAATAAAATATGCAAAGGCCGAATTTCTTGAGCATGTTGTTAAACCAATGATGCGAGACATGATTCTTTCACCACAGCCACAGCCATCTTCATCAAACAACAATACTGCATCAAACATTCCATATTCATCGACCACTCATTCATTATTTTCATATTCAAACACTAGTAATCTCGGAAATCAGAACTTAGGGAGTCGGCCACCTTCTCCTGCCAATAAAAAATAAACCCTGGATTGCTTCGCTGCGCTCGCAATGACAGATATGAGACGCACACTGTGCGTCTCTACGAAAAACCAAAATATCGGGTTCTTGGCGCTTCGAATAAAATTCTATTGATATCCCCCTTTGTTGAGTTAAAAATATCTTCCATCTTCTCTCGCGCTATAGGGTTTATCTCTTGCCATTTGCTATTTTGAAACTGTTTTTGGATAGCCTGCAGGTGCGGTAAATATTCTTTTGCATAAACACTAAACTCACTTGTGTTTCCCATTGACTCAGCGCCCATTTTTAAATGGTGCAAAAGAGAATACATTACTGTGCCAGCATAGTTTTTTCTTTCTTCGGGGGTGTGCCCATCCCGAATTGTTTTTTGCAATAGAGAAGTGATGCTTAGCCTGCCCCTCTCTGGCGAAACATCAACGAACCTCTGTTTTTCACAAGCTTTCATAAGCTCATCTAACTCAGCCATCGGCACCATCAGTATGTCTCGCAATACAATGATAGAAATGGTTTCTGGTGCTGACGCTATGTAGGCGAGATACCCAAGAAAAGAATTTTCTTTCATTTGAACTCCAAAAATCAACAAAAAATCAATGCGGATTTTCTAGACTTAATATGCCGGTATTGGTATCGAAAGCGAATAATTCTGCATAACGTGCCCAGTCGATAACTGTTGTTAATACACGTTGTGCTTCATCTTCACTTAAATAATCTTCAAGCTCATTTAAAAAACGTTCTTTATTCGCACGATGCCCTGGACGTTCATCCAACACACGACGAATACGTTCGGCCAAAGGTACATGTTTGATCAAGTGCTCAGCAAAAATCTTTTTGCGCTCTAAAATATCCGCATCAGCAAATAAACGCCCGGCACCAGTTAATTCAATATCCCCTTGTGAAACATTCGCAAAGCCCAAAATTTCTAATACTTCAGTAATGGGAAATAAATCATCAATATTAAGTGTTAAATAATCCGCTAATTCAGGTAAATCCATACGGCCTTTGTGTTCCGGTGTGTCGAGCGTTTCGAGCAAACCGGTGAATTCTGCAACATCCACGGGTGGCAAACGATAACCTAAACCAATTCGTTTATAGGTAATAGCGCGCCCCGAACCCCACGCATCTTCATGTGGGCGTGTGGTCATCAATGTATAAATTTGATCAACCAATTGACGAAATTCGATGGATTGCTCATTACGCGGATGTGGAATCGTGACTTTTAATTCAGCACGAATATAGCCAGGATCACTACCGAAAATAATAATGCGATCCGCTAATGAAGCAGCTTCTTCGATATTGTGAGTAACAAATAAAATACCATTCGTATTGGTTTTTTTGCTTTGCCATAAATCTAATAAGTCACTGCGTAAATTATCGGCGGTTAATACATCGAGTGCTGAAAAAGGTTCGTCCATTAATAAAATATCGGGATTCACTACTAACGCGCGCGCAAAACCCACACGCTGACGCATACCACCGGATAATTCTTTAGGAAAGGCGGATTCAAAACCATCGAGACCAATGGTATCAATTGCTTTCAGCGCACGTTCACGTCGTTCTTGACGCGATACACCTTGCGCTTCCAAACCTAACTCTACATTTTGCAACACAGTAAGCCATGGCATAAGTGCAAAATTTTGAAATACCATTGCTACTCCGCGCACGGGACCTGACACCATACGTTCACGATAAGATACTTCACCGCGCGAGGGTTTAATAAGCCCTGCAATAATTCGTAATAACGTTGATTTACCTGAACCCGATTTACCTAATAGCGCCACAATTTCGCCTTCTTGCATGCGAAAATTAATATTATCGAGGACTAATAAATCTTGATGTTCTGCTTTGTTAAAAGACTTAGAAACATTTTTGACTTCAATAATTGTTTGCGGTGTAGCGGTCATATTTACCTCTTAATCCAATTGATATCTGGTGTGCGCTAATTTATACAATGGTCGCCACAAGATTCTATTTAACGTCAACACAAATACGGACATGACACAAATACCCAATACTAAATAAGGAAAATTTCCTTGCGCACTATATTCCATAATAAAATTACCTAATCCTTTTGCATGTAACGTCGTACTACCCCACGAAACCATTTCAGCCACTGTACTGGTATTCCAGGCATTCCCCACCGCCGTCAACGCACCGGTAACATAATAAGGAAAAATACCCGGCAAAATTAAGCGCTTCCACCACAACCACCCTTTCAAACCAAAATTATCGGCGACTTGATTTAAATCTTTGGGCAAAGCTGAAGCACCTGCAATCACATTAAATAATACATACCATTGTGTCCCCAACAACATTAAAGGCGTCGTCCAAATATTCACGTTTAAGTGATAACGCACAATGGCCAAGACACAAAAAGGAAAAAGCAGATTCACCGGAAACGCGGCCAAAAACTGCACGATGGGTTGCACTGTTTGTGCTACTCGCGCTTTCAATCCAATCCATACACCAATGGGTACCCAAACAATACTGCTGATAATGACAATAGAAAAAACGCGTAGTGCCGTTAAAAATCCGAGCCAGAACACATGTTTTACTTCCGGCATTTTTACTGACGCTGTAATAAAGTGTGTTAATACGTAAACCGCCCAACAAACCATGAATGTCACAAGCGTATACCAAAGCACCACGCACGCTTTAGAAACCCAATGCGGTAACACAACTTCTTTGTGCGATGGATGATGTGCGCGATATTGATTGAGCCATGACCAATTAATTATTTTATCGCTAACATAAGCAAGAAATTGGCCGATATATTTTAACAAATACGTGCGTTGCATAATTTTTGCTACCCACGATTTTGGCATCTTCTGCTGTGTGGTCTGTTCGGTTTTGAAACGCTCGCCCCATTTTACTAATGGCCTAAATAATAATTGGTCGTACAATAAAATAACGATCAACATCGTAATAACAGTATCAACAATGGCGCCAATATTTTTATTTTCAATTGCCAGCGCAATATACGAACCAATACCAGGCAGTGTAATAGTTTGATTCGATA
This sequence comes from uncultured Pseudomonadota bacterium, assembly GCA_963712965.1. Taxonomy (GTDB): domain Bacteria; phylum Pseudomonadota; class Gammaproteobacteria; order DASZBR01; family DASZBR01; genus CAVQJZ01. The sequence goes on from CAVQJZ010000007.1 coordinate 349,120, forward strand.
CGGTTACCGCTTCTGATGCCACCACGAAAAACCAGCTCGCTGACATTGATAACATCGTATTCCATAATAATCCTGGCATCGCAAATGGTACTTCGACGCGCCAAAAACGTTGCCATGCCGACAAATGAAACATATCGGCCGCTTCCGTTAATTCTGCCGGTACGGTAATTAAGCTTTGATAAAAACTTAATGCCATATTCCACACTTGTGACGTGAAAATCGCAAAAATGGCCGCACATTCCGGGCCCCATAAACTTCCGGGAAATAAACTAATAAAACCGACGACAGTAATGGTTAAAAATCCCATGACAGGGACTGATTGCAAAATATCAATGATCGGAATCAGAATTTTTCCTGCGTATTTATTTTTTGCCGCCAACGTTCCTACGGTAAAAGTAAATAATAATGAGAAAAATAGCGCGATGAACATGCGCAAAATAGTTTGCAAAGCATAATCAGGCAAATGTCGTGGTGATAATGAAATACGAATGGGTTGGCCTAAATGATAAGGCAGTGTCATTTCGTGTGCGGCAGCACCGAGCAAAACTAAAAAAGTAAACGCGACAGATAACGCGATTAAATCCCAACCATTGGGAATTAATCGACGTTTTCTATCTGTGATGAAATGAACAAAAAAGTTACGCAAGATTAAATCAACCCTAGTGCCTTCACCGCATTATATTCCGCTCTTAATTCTTCCAATGACAAACGTATTTTTTCTTGAGCGTACGCATTGTGTTTCCAGCCTTCGACGATTTTAATTTTTCCATGTTCGCATCGCGCAGGAAACGAGTAAATTAATCCTTCATCAATACCATATTGCCCATGGCTATATTGCGCCACAGAAAAAACATCGTCTTTGGGTGTCGTTGTGACTAATGCATTAACACCATCCACAACAGCATTCGCCGCCGACGCAGCTGATGATGCACCGCGTGCTTTAATAACCGTTGCGCCGCGCACTTGAACCGTGTGTACAAATTCATTTTCTAACCACGCAATATCCGTAATTACATCGGTTAATGGTTTGCCATTAATTTTAGCATTATAAAAATCAGGGTATTGTGTGGTGGAATGATTACCCCAAATAGCCAAATGGGTTACATCCGTAACATCTACACCGGCACGAATAGCTAATTGTTTTTGTGCACGATTTTGATCCAGCATCGTCATCGCAAAGAAATTTTCTTTCGCCACACGTGGTGCATGATGCATCGCAATTAAACAATTGGTATTACAGGGATTTCCTACGACAAAAATTTTGACGTTATCTGCCGCATTGTCATTAATGGCTTTGCCTTGCACTGAAAAAATACCGGCATTAATTTTTAATAAATCGGAACGCTCCATACCTTCTTTACGTGGCACGGCACCTACCAATAATGCCCAATCCACATTTTTCATCGCAACATTAACATCGGCGGTACAAATAACATTTTTTAATAAAGGGAATGCGCAATCTTCTAATTCCATTGCCACACCACGTAACGATGGCAATGCTGCTTCTAATTCAAGTAAGTGCAAATCGATAGTGACATCAGAACCAAACATTTGCCCAGAAGCAATACGAAAAATTAAGGCGTAACCAATTTGGCCAGCCGCGCCAGTAACAGCAACTCTAACGTGTTTTTTCATGGTTTTACTCCTGTTGCGATAAAAAACGGATTGATTAAATCTGGGCGCGTATTGTAGCGCAATGGATTGCCATTTGTATCAAGAACTTTGCCGCCGGCCGCTTCTAAAATACATTGCCCAGCGGCCGTATCCCATTCAGATGTTGGACCAAAACGTGGGTAAATATCCGCACGTCCTTCAGCCACTAAGCAAAACTTTAGCGCACTACCCACCGATACTCGTTCATAATTTGGTAATGATTGAAAAAATGCTTGTAGCTTTTCATTTTGTGCGTGTCGGCGTGATGCAACAATAATAGGATAGCGCGCATCAGGTTTTCTGGCGCTAATTTTTTGTGCTGTTTCACCGACTAACTGTTTAAAAGCGCCGTGTTGATCCGCAAAATAAAACACTTTACCTACTGGCGCATAGATAACGCCTAACACGGGGACATGATTTTCAATCAACGCGACATTGATAGTAAATTCATCGGTGCGCGCTAAAAATTCACGTGTGCCGTCCAGCGGATCAATCAACCAATACGTTTGCCACGTTTGGCGCTCGCTAAAATCAATTGCCTGGGACTCTTCAGACAATACCGGCCATTGTGGCGTCAATTTGGTTAAGCCATCAGTTAATATTTGATGAGAAATTAAATCGGCGTTAGTAAGCGGTGATGCATCGGCTTTTTGTTGTACTTCTAGTGCGCTGGATGCTTGATCATAAATAGCACAAATAGCATCGCCTGCTTGTTTGATTAATGCGAGTAATTGAGGGGAAAATGGTGGAAATAAATTAATCATATAAAAAATTTTCATCCCAGCCAATTGTCACCCCGCATTTATTGCGGGGTCTGGTAAATGTTTGAAGTCACCCAGATGCCGCAACAAGTGCGGCATGACAAAAGAATAGATCCCCGCCTTCGCGGGGATGACATCAAATATACTTCGACGGATTCCGGGATGACAACGTTTTAGAAATAAATACCAACTTGTGCCAGTACAGAGTTCAATGTTCCGCCTAAACCAGAAGCAGCGAAAGCACCTCCTGTCCCGCCGGCTGTGTCTGTTGTCGCATAATTAATATCATGACGGAATTCGATTTCTTCAATCGTATCTTTCCAGACTGATGTACTTGCGGTTGCAATGTAGCGTTTTTCTGGCACATTTAATGCAAGCGCATCACGACTTCCGCCATAACCTATCGCAAATGCCGTTGGTTTCGATAACACATGGAAGCTGTAAGATAATTCCACATTAAATGCTTGTGGCTTTGCACCATGACCATCAAACATTAAATTTTGCGGAGCAAAAGACGACATTGCCGTAATATATTCGCCTATTAAATTGTAACTATTGCGCCCTTGTTTAATGCTGCTCAAATAACTCACAGCAACACCAGGAACTTGGCGATATAAAATTTCTGAACTTGCCGCATTGCTGAATCCAGCAAATCCTGAAGCTTGGCCGTTATTTTGCATGCCCAAAGAATCCGCAATATTTGAAATAACGCCTACGCCAAGATCAGAACTACACAGATGGCTGTCGAATTTAAATCCAACATTCGCGCCTAAGTTATTAATGTCATTACTGTTTTGCCTACTCGTCGATGTGTCACCATTAAACGCATACATTTGCAAATACGGGCCATTATTATCTGAATGCTGATAACCTAATAACAATGCTCGCGCGCGTGTTTGAAACATATCTTGCGGAATGCTGTCATCAATCATATTTGAAATATAGTGACCAAAAGGCACATACATTTGACCAATGGTTGTGTAAATGGGTAACCGATTTAAATCACCTATCGTTAAAAATCCACGATCAACATATATTCTTGAATTACTGGTGCGTGGCGCGCCAGGCAACGCGGAATTAATAGTATTATCATAAGCTAACGTAATTAAACCACTCGCCCAATTATTAATTATCGGAATAATATCAAGTTCAGCGCCTGATAAATTAATCGAACTTTGGTGATTGCCCGTATATGGTTTCAAATAATTTAATTGTGTTTCCACTTTACCGCTTAACATCAACATCGGGCCTACTGGAATAGCTAAATGCTCTTTGTGGTATTGATTAAAAATATCGCGTCTTAATTGCAATAACGATAAATCCTCATTGTAATCTGTATAATTCACGACTAAATCCAATGCGTTAAATGCGGTATGTTGACCAACGTATGGCGCAATAACCACTGGCGTACCACTGATGTATGTCACCGGTGGTTTTTTGCCAGCAGGTGGTTCTACTGTATTTGCTGGTAATCCCAAATTTGGATTAGCTGACGTCGAATGAATAACACGTAATACAGGATGTTTATCCGCAGGTAATGGCGTTTGTTTTGCTTGTTGTTTTTTCAATTGAACCACTTGTCTTCTTAGCACACTCACCTGTTTTTCTAACTGTTGTGTTTGTGCTGAAAGTTTATTAATTAAATTATCTGTTTGTTGAATGCTATTGTCTGTATCTGCCAAAACATTTTGACTTGCTAACGTACAACAACCAAATGCACTTAATATTAAAAATAGTTTTTTGTTTAATTTCATAAAATTTTCCTCTTTATAGTTAACTTTAACAATTGCATCGCAAAAAAAAGCCCGCTAGAAGCGGGCTTTTTTAGTCATGTTTACCGGAGATTAAGCAAACATTACACCTAAACGTACCAAGCCCGTTGTTGTAGCTAAGCCTGTGCCGCCATTGGAAACGCTGTAATCACGATCTGTGAACAAGTCGAGACCAACATTAACATTCTTAGAAACATCAACACCATAAGTAGCTTCGTAACGTTGTTGTGGTAAGCCATACAAACCAACGTTTTCAGCTTGCCATGAATGTTGATAGTCAACACCTAAGCGTGAGTTATGACCAATAACTGGGAAACTCATGCCGCCACCGATTACTAAAGCTTGTGGTCTTGCAGATTGTATTGTGTTGTAGCCATCAGATGTCGTCGCAATTTCATTATCACGCGACGTAGCGCCAACCCAATGTGCATCTGCATCAAACATACCAACTGTCATCGTGCCATCTAAACTCACTGCACCAACTTTTTTGGTATAACCAACTGAATTGATGTTATAGGTGCTAGTTCCTGTGGTACCAACATAAGCAACATCTGCGAAGTTATTTAAGTATCCCGCTTCGAGGTTATAACCCATGCCATCAGACTTATTGGAGAAACCTAAGTTACCACCGAAGTTGTTCACTTGAGTTGTAGTACCAACATCACTCACTTCATTCACACCACGGAAACCGTAGAAAGAACCGTAGAAACCATTGCTTACGAAACCTAATGTAGCAGCTGTTTCATTGGTTTCTGACAACAACTGTGTGAAGGTTGGAACTGCGGCAAAACGATCGTAGTTACCAAAGTTTACATATTGTCGACCAGCACGGAAATAAATTGGCGATTCTGTGAAGTTACCTAATGTAACATAAGCTTCATCAACGAGTGGGGAAGCATTTTCTGTGATGATTTGGTTCACTGAATCATGCGCCGTTTGGCCAGTAATGCTGTTGTTTTGGTCATCGAAGTTGAAACCAATATGTGCTTTGGTCCAATCATTTACTTGAGCATCTACGAATACATCCGCGTTGCTGAGTTGGATGTTGGTTGAAGCACCATTACCAAACTCAGTATTGTGAACACCGCCGACAACAGGAACTGGAAAAGCAACTGCTGTACGGTTGCTTGCAATAGCATCAACATTTAACAAACCACTTACTGCGATCGCATTTGACCAGTCAGAAGAAGTTTGAAGACTGCTTTGAAGAGCTGTGCCGCCGCCTGTTTGTGCGCCGCCGTTGTTTTGATTAATTAATTGTTGCATGTGGGTTAACTGAGATTGCATGGCATCAAGCTGAGCTTGTGTACCATTGGTTGCAGCAAAAGCCGCACCACTCATTAATAAAAATACTGAAGCAGCGATTGGTTTCAATTTCATGCTTTAAAATCTCCTTGATAAAACATTTTAAAAATGGGATGCGATGTTTCAATTACTACTTACTACAAGGAAACTTGTGACATAAACCGCACAGCTTCCAAACCGCACTGCAATAGAGCAGGGCGCAACTATTTCTAAAAACCATCCTTTTGTCAACTCTTTTTTGGTGCCCGGGGCCGGGGTCGAACCGGCATGGAGGGATAAGCTCCGAGGGATTTTAAGTCCCTTGCGTCTACCAATTTCGCCACCCGGGCGAAGTCTATTTACTGCTATTACTGTGGAGGCTGGGGCCGGAATCGAACCGGCGTCTACGGCTTTGCAGGCCGCTGCATAGCCACTTTGCTACCCAGCCGGTTTCATTCATGGAGCGGGAAACGAGACTCGAACTCGCGACCCCGACCTTGGCAAGGTCGTGCTCTACCAACTGAGCTATTCCCGCATCATTGAGGGACGGTATTCTATATAAGGATGATTTACAGTCAAGCAACATAAGCTGTTTTGTTTTATGAATATTAGCCAATTTAATTAAGTATTACTTGAATTTGTCATCCCGGAAAACGCGAAGCGTTTATCCGGGATCCAGTAACTCAATAATTCTTCAACTCAAATGCACATTGCCTATTTAATAAATGAAAATAAAATTAATTTTTTTTATTCCCAATAAAATGGCCACTTGTCACCGTCATTGTCGCTAACTTTTTGTTTATTTCAATCAACCTTCTTGATGAATAACGCCATATTGTTCCATTTGGTGTATCTTCAATTTGAACATACATCTTTTCTAATTTGGCACGTATTTCATCTGCTTTTTTCCAATCCTTTTCATCTCTTGCTTTATTGCGTTCTTCAATCAATACATCAACTTTTGAGCTATCTATATCTTGAGCATAGTGGTTTTCTTTCAAAAACTTTTCTGGATTTTTCTGCAATAGTCCCAAAATTCCACCTAGATGACGCAATTGAACCGCCAATTCACGCGCTCCTTGCATCTCATTTTCTTGACATAAACGATTAATTTCGCGCGCAAGGCGACATAACACAACTAATGCTTCGGGTATATTAGAGTCATCTTGCATTGCCTTATGAAATTGCTCCGAGAAATCATTTTCAACAACGCGGTCTTCTGACTTAATAACACGTAAATTACCCAAAATACTATATAAAAATATTAAGAAAACACGGTAATTTCCTTCGAAAAATTCTTCTGGGTCTTTCTGCAATAGTCCCAAAATTCCACCCAGATGATACAACTGTACTGCTAGCTCATGTGCTTCTTGCATTTCATTTTTTTGGCGCAAACGATTAATTTCGCGTGCAAGATCAAATAACACAGCTAACGCTTTGGAAGTATTAAAATCATCTTGCATTGCTTCATGAAACTGCTCTGAAAAAATGTTTTCTACAGCATTAGTAACATATAAATCACGCAAACACTTAATTTTACGTGCAGGGTAGTCAAATAATACAACTAGTTCTTCGAGCACATCAGAATCATCCCGCATTGTCTTATAAAATTGTTTTAAGAAAATGTTTTTAACGGCATTGTCCTCTGATTTAGTAACAAACAAATCACGCACACACATATACAATCTTTCCAATGCTGCTTGTGCTTGATTTAATAATTCCACTGAATAATTTAATGGACTACGATAATGACTCGCCAACATAAAATAACGTACCACTTCGGGCGAATATTCTTTGAACACATCACGCAGCGTAAAAAAATTGCCCAATGACTTGGACATTTTTTCTTTATTAATTTGAATAAACCCATTGTGCATCCACACATTTACAAAACGACAACCGGTAGATGCTTCTGCTTGCGCCACCTCATTTTGATGATGTGGAAAAACCAAATCAAATCCACCACCGTGAATATCAATATGTTTGTCTAAACAATGTAATGCCATCGCTGAACATTCAATATGCCAACCCGGTCGCCCAGCACCCCATGGTGAATTCCATTGTGGTTCATCTGGTTTGGATAATTTCCACAAAACAAAATCTAGCGGATCATGTTTAGCATCGGTAATCGCCACACGTGTGCCTGAACGCAATTTTTCTAAATCTTGATGTGCTAATTCACCATACGTTGGAAATTTATTTACCGCAAAATATACATCGCCATTGTCTGCAACATAGGCAAATTTTTTATTAATTAAATCTTGGATGAGCGCAATGATTTGCTCAATAAATACGGTGGCGCGTGGTTCTTGATCAGGCGGCAATATATTCAATGCACGTTCGTCTTCGTGCATCGCGTCAATAAAGCGTTCAGTTAACTTTTTGTAATCTTCTTTATTTTCATTGGCGCGCTTAATAATTTTGTCGTCGATATCCGTAATGTTTTTTACATAATTGACATCATATTTTAAATGACGCAAATAACGCGTCACCATATCAAACACGACCATCATGCGCCCATGGCCCACATGACAATAGTCGTACACCGTGATGCCGCAAACATAAATATTAATTTTGCCGGGATGAATAGGTTTAAATTCTTCTTTTTGTTTAGTTAGCGTGTTGTAAATCTGCAACATGTTAAATTTTCTCTATGTGCGCGCGAATTTTTTCGGGGCTTAATAAACGCAATACATTAACTAACTCTGGCCCATGCATTTGACCAGTTAAAATTAAACGTAATGGTTGAAAAAGCGCCTTACCTTTTAAATTTAATTCACTTTGTAGTGTTTTAGTAATCACTGAATAATCGAGCCCTGATTGTTGAATTGCTTTATCGAGCACTAGAAAAAATTGCTTATCTGTCGCGCGCAAAATGGAAAGCGCTTCAGGTGAAAATGTTTCATCACCAAAAAATATTTGCGCCCAAAATAATGCATCTTTAGGAAATACTGTATTGGGATGAACTGTATCCATAAAGGCTTCTTGCAATTGGTTGGGTACTATTTTTGCAAGCGTTGGCTCGTGTTGTGTTACCCACTGCCAAAAATCTTTTTTCGATAATTGCGCTACAGCCAGTTTTTGCCAATGCAATAATTGTACTTCATCAAAATGCGCGGGTGCGTTACTTAAGTTTTCTGTTGAAAACGCTTTAGCCAAATTATCCAAATTCATTAATTCATTGGATACATAATAATGTCCCAAACGCCCCAAATAATTATTGATGGTGATAGGCAAATAACCTTGAGTACGCAATTCTTCAAGACTACGACTGCCGTTGCGTTTGGAAAGCGGGCTGCCATCACTGCCTAAAATTAACGCCATGTGCCCATAAATAGGTGTGCGCAAATTCAGCGCTTTTAACAATAATAATTGGCGCGGCGTATTGGTTAAATGATCTTCGCCACGAATCGCATGTGTAACACCCATCACCGCATCATCAATCGCATTGCAAAAAAAGAACGAGGCAGTGCCATCGGCACGACGAATAATGAAATCACCAATGTCATCCGAGACAAAACGCTGCGGACCTTTAACCAAATCATTAAATTCAATAATTTGTCCGCGAGGAATTTTAAAGCGTAAAGTTGGTTTTGACCCTTGTGCTATTTTTTCAGCAATTTGTTCTTGGGAAAGTTTTAAACATGTCCCGGCATAACGTGGCGGTTGGCCTGAAGATATTTGAATCTTGCGCGACAATGCCAGTTGTTCATCACTGCAAAAACACGGATAGACATCACCTTGTGTTTCAAGTTGTACATAATACTGTTGATAGATAGCTTGACGTTGTGATTGAAAATAAGGGCCTTCAGTCCAATCTAAGCTAAGCCACTTTAAATCTTGTTGTAACAATTCAGTGAAAGCGGCTTGTGAGCGAGTGGCATCCGTATCTTCAATGCGCAATAAAAATTGGCCGTGATTAGCGCGCGCTAGCAACACATTAAAGAGCGCCGTGCGCACATTACCTAAGTGCATTTGTCCAGTGGGACTGGGTGAAAAACGTGTTTTCATATTCTTTCGTTATGATCTCAAGGAAAAAAATGGCATCATAGCTGAGTTTCTCATGGATATAAAAGTAAAAGAGGCGATGACGACTTTATTTATTTCTGATTTACATCTTGGCGAACATGATCCCAAAACCGCGGAGCTGTTCCTGCGATTTTTGTCTGACCAAAAGATCGATGCACTTTACATCCTAGGCGATTTATTTGAATTCTGGATTGGTGACGATGACCCTAACCCGTTTTACCAACAGATAATTCAAGCACTCAAAAATGCAAGCCAACAGTTTCCGATCTACTTAATTGTGGGCAATCGAGACTTCTTAGTAGGTAAAAAATTTGCTGATAACACAGGCGTTCAAATTTTGGCTGACCCTACACAAATCAATCTTTACGGCATGCCAACACTGATTATGCATGGTGATACACTTTGTACTGCTGATGCCGCCTACCAACGCTGGCGCAAAATCACGCGTTGGCGCTGGCTGCAACAGCTTTTTACTAAATTACCTCTTAAATTAAGACTCAATATTGCTCAAAAACTACGCAATAAAAGTGCCTCTCACGTTAAAAAGCTTGCTTCTGCTATCATGGATGTCACACCAGAAGCGGTAAGAAAGGCATTCCAAAGCCATCCGGTTAAATTATTGATTCATGGACACACCCATCGACCAGGCGTGGAATCACTCCTTATTAATAGTGAACCGGTCAAACGCGTGACTTTGGGAGATTGGCACGACGGCAAAGGTAGCGCATTAGTGTGCCAAAGAGACAGAGTCGTTAATTTGATCAGCTTCTCTTAAGGTGTGTTTGCTATAGTTAAGTCGAGTAGAGCAAAAAAGCGGGAGTTTTTATGAGTACGACAGCTATTAATATGATGGTAAATCTATTGCGCACGGGTACTCTCGCAGACTTGCCAGTAGCAGCGCGTAAAAAATTACAAGCGCTTGGCGCGCCCAAACAAACTCCGCTTACTACACAAGATATTATTGATTATTTAAAAAATCCCCTTTCTTTACTCCGCCAAACCGTGCGGGCATTTATTTATGAAGCATGGATTGTGACCCAAGTAGCTGCAGCTCTTGAAATTATTTTTTATTTAGAACAACAAATGCAAGAATTGCTCAGTGCTTGGAAAACACAGCTAACTGAGCTAGGGTCGACAAATGAAGAAGAGGAAGAGGAAAAAGCGGAAATAGAATATTATATAACTAAACCACGACAACGAGCTCTGATTACTGCTAGCATCGCACAAACTAAAACTGATTTTGCCAACCTTACTGTTTTAAAAGAAGATCTCGCCAATTCGCAAAAAGAATTAAGTGTATTAGAAGGAAAACGTAATGCACTTTTAGTCCCTTGCTTGAACGAATGGAAAGAACAACAAACTCGCCAAGTGGAAACATTCAAAAATGATTTTAATAAATCATTGGGCGAAGACAAGCACTACGAACTTAACGAAAAAGATGTGCAAGCTTTACTCAACGTGCGCAAAGCGACACAAATTCAATTGACCCATCCAGAATTGATTCCTACAACACCATTGGATGACAAAGCCAATCCAGACATCGAACAAAATAATGAACAAGTCATGGCAGCGGCTGAAAGCAAGGCGAGCAATATGTTCGAATTAACTTGCTGTTCGCGTCTACTACAGAAAGATGATTTTAATCCTGACAAAGAAAATATTAAGCCAAGTGATCTTGTTAAATTATTAAGCAAAAAAGTCGATGGAGGAAATTCTACTATTGCTGATAAAATGACGGCGCACATGAACAAATGTTCAACAGAAGATAAAAAACTTGCTAGCGAGCAAAGACCCAAAATAAATCAATTGCGCACAATAAATACAAATATTGCAGATGTACGCTGTAACGTTGAAAAAACAAATGAAGAAATATTACGTATCCATGATCGCTTAGAAAATAATGAAGAACAGATGACAAATTTAAAAACACCGCACCCACAACAACAGGCTGAGCAACTGCTACAGAGAAAGGAATAAACCCATTATGGAAAATAGTTCAACATTAGAAACCTACCCTACCGTCACTTCTTCAACCGCCGTGGGTGGTGTCGTGCCACCAGAAAATATTGCGCGTGCGATTAAAGATGAAACGCCGTCTATTTTAAAAAACCAAATGCAAAATGCATTATCCAGCATTGAAAATAAGAAAAAATTATTAGATCTTTTACATGAATACAAAGAGCAAAAAAATCTATTAGAAAAACTGGCGTTCACTAGTGCTTATTTAAAAGGCGGCTTAACAGAATACAAAAATGAAATCCCTAATGAGTCTAAACAACCACAGCTCGATAAAATTATTGATGATCTAGCGCAAGCCAATAAAGCATTAACCAATATCCGCCGCAAAATTCGTCACGCGTGGTTTCAAAACAATGATATTGATTATTCCGCCAGAAAAAATATTCGAAAATATTGGAATGAAATGCACGTCGTTATTCATGATGAAATTGAAGACACCGTTACCCAAGTTAAAAAACTTAATTACAATATTGATTACGGCCAATTTCGCAAAGAATTAAAAAGCTATTTTGAAGATCCCGCGCTGGAAGGAAAATTATTAGTGTTAACGAATAACACACCACCTAGTCTTTCAGAAAAAATCTCGCGCTGGTTTCAAAAAAACAGAAAAATTGATGAAGTGGCATTAAAACAACAACAGTTACAATTTACCGCCAGTTGTATTGTTCGTTTACAAGGTGGCGACCCTAACGATGCTAGAGCAATACGTGATGTGCTAACAGCATTAGAAAATTTAGCGTGAGGAAAAGTTATGGTTAAATTATTTAAAAGACTTATGAGCATAGTGACAGCAATGGCACAAAGACAACAAAGACAAACGCAAGGGTTATCGCAAATTTTAGCGGGTATAAAAGATATTCAGACTTTACTAAAAGATCAGGGAGCAAATTTATCTAAGCTTGCGCGTGCACTTAGTACGATGGCGCCAAAAACAACAGCTGCCTCTGTTCCTCCTCAAGCAACAACTACGCTAGCAAGTGGTAAATAATGACTATCTCATCTCATCGTTTAATTCGCGCTTTTTTACAACAACCAGTCGACATGACGCCAATATGGATTATGCGACAAGCCGGTCGCTATTTACCTGAGTATCGCGCCACGCGCGAAAAAGCGGGCAGCTTCTTAAAATTATGCAAAACACCAGAATTAGCATGCGAAGTCACATTACAACCTCTCAATCGTTTTGCTTTAGATGGCGCAATTATTTTTTCGGATATTTTAACGATTCCAGATGCGATGGGATTGGAATTATTTTTTATTGAAGGCGAAGGGCCGCGATTTAAAAAATATCTTCGCACCACCGCAGACATTCGTGCACTGCCTATCCCCGATCCTACGCAAGAATTAAATTATGTGATGCAAGCCATTCAATTAACAAAACAAGAATTAAACAATCGCGTACCATTAATTGGTTTTTCAGGCAGCCCTTGGACGTTGGCCACTTATATGATTGAAGGTGCGAAGCGTTTAATGTATGAAAATCCACATGCCATGCATGAACTATTAGAAAAATTAGCCAAAAGCATTGTGCTGTATTTAAATGCTCAAATTGCCTCAGGTGCCGATGCTGTCATGATTTTCGATACGTGGGGCGGCACATTAACCACACCCGCCTATTTAGAATTTTCATTAACTTATATGAAAAGAATTATGAGCGAATTAACGCGTGAAAAAAACGGCGTGAAAGTCCCTTGCATTTTATTTACTAAAAATGGTCATGGTTGGTTAAATGAAATTGCTCAAAGTGGATGCGATGTCATTGGCGTGGATTGGACCATTAATCTTAGCAACGCCAGACAAATAGTCGCCGGGCGTTGTGCCTTACAAGGCAACATGGATCCAATGGTTTTATATACTAATCCTGAATGCATTCGCCACGAAGTTAAAAACATTTTAGAAAGCTTTGGTCATCATCCGGGCCATGTATTTAATTTGGGGCATGGTATTTTGCCGGATATTTCACCGGAACATGTCAGTGTTCTCGTCGATGCAGTACATGAGCTGAGTCAATCACATGCTTGATATTCACGTTGTATTATCCACGCTGGCATTAATCATCATATGCCTTGCCGGCGTTCAAGCACTTCTTGTTGCTTGGCAAGATTTTTGTTTGCGCAAACAAAAAAATTTGGCTTTATTAAACCTTTTTCCCGCGCTTGAAAAAATGGAAATTTATTTATTTCGTTTTATCGTTTTCGGTTTTACCTTATTATCTTTGGTATTACTGACGAGCATTATTTTCTTCCATCCTATTTTTGCTCCCGCATTGCGTTCAAAATCGCTACTGGCTTTTATTACCTGGGCCATTTTTGCGATACTCATTTTTGGCCGTTATTATTTAGGCTGGCGTGGTAAAGTCGCTATTACATGGACATTGATCGGCACCCTTTTATTAGTATTAATCTATTGCGGAACGGGATTTCTTATCAATGGCACATATTGATTGGCTGTGGATTGCATTAGTTTCATTAGTCATTATTTCGTGTTTCTTTTCTTTGGCAGAAACCGCGTTCATGTCAGTCAATCGTTATCGCATTCGCCATTTAGCACGTCACGGATTACCAGCGGCTAAACGCGTCAGCCTTTTATTGGAACGCCCCGATCGTTTATTAGGTGTGATTTTATTAGGCGATATATTTGCCGATATTTTAGCATCTGCTATTGCTACCATCATTGCGGTACATTATTTCGGTGAAATCGGTGTGCTGGTTGCTACCATCATTTTAACGTTCATCGTTTTAGTATTTGGTGAGCTCACGCCCAAAACATTAGCCGCGCTTTACCCTATGCCCATTGTATTTTCGATGGCATTTCCTTTGTGGTTATTGCTCAAAATTTTATATCCTATCGTTTGGTTATTAAATATTTTTTCCAACGGCCTGTTGCGCATTTTCGGCATACATTCATCCACACAAACCATTGAAACACTTTCAACCGACGAATTACGCACGGTAGTTAAAGAAGCCAATAATCGCATACCGCCGAATTATCAAAAAATGTTGTTACAGTTATTAGATCTCGAAAAAACGGTAGTCGAAGACATTATGATTCCGCGCAATGACATTATCGGCATTAATATTACCGAAGAATGGTCCACTATTTTAACGCAGCTCACGACCAGTCAACACACGCGTTTACCTATTTATGAAGATAACATTGATCACATTTTAGGTATTGTTCACCTGCGCGACGCATTAAATTTATTAGTGCAAGAAAATCTTACGAAAGAAACATTGCTTAACGCGATAGAGCCACCTTATTTTATTCCTGAAAGCACCACGCTTGCTCAACAAGTATTAAATTTTTCCAAAAACAAACAACGCATTTCACTTACCGTGAATGAATACGGCGATATTCAAGGTTTAGTGACGATTGAAGATATTTTAGAAGAAATTGTCGGTGAATTTACAACTGATACGATAGGCGAAACGCATAAAGAAATTTCAACGCAACCAGATGGCAGCTTTGTGATTGACGGTGGAATTAATATTCGTGAATTAAATCGCACTTTGCATTTTCATTTGCCAACCCATGGCCCCAAAACATTAAGTGGTCTAATCATCGAACATTTGGAGACTATCCCCAATACCAGTATTTGTTTGCGCATCAATAACTATTTGATTGAAGTGCTGCAAGTAAAAGATAACATGGTTAAAACAGCGAAAATCAAAATTTCGCCTGAATAATTGTAGGGGCGCACCTATGTGTGCGCCCTGTTGGCCCGTCATATAAAACCAAAAACTTAATAAAACCTTAAGGTTTCATCTTTATACTTCGGCGCTGTTTGTTTTTAATTTCTAAGGTTGTCCTATGACAGTATTAACGCCGTCTGAACTCGCGAAAAAATTTCAACGCAATAATTCCGCTAAGACCCTTGCGGATGATCTTGATATTTATACCAGCGCATATGAGAGTAAGCTCAGCCAAGATCCAGAAAACACACAACTTCAACAATCACTTGGATTTTTACGAGCAATTTTCACTATAGATTCAAATAAATTATTCTCGTTGT
Organism: uncultured Pseudomonadota bacterium; assembly: GCA_963712965.1. Taxonomy (GTDB): domain Bacteria; phylum Pseudomonadota; class Gammaproteobacteria; order DASZBR01; family DASZBR01; genus CAVQJZ01. The sequence continues at coordinate 364,650 of CAVQJZ010000007.1, forward strand.
TCCAATGCTTAAATTTGTTACAACACTTGCAAGAGCAGCGTTGTATTCTCGATGGGAAATTAAAAGATTACCTTCAATTACTTTCAGATCTATCACTAGAAGAATGCGATGCATTTTTGAATTTGAAAGACGCGGGTGGTTTAGCGCTAGGAATGCTTATCGCTCAGTGTTCAACTGCCGAAGTAATGCTGAAATATCTGGTATTACTTGACAAAGTATATTCAAAAAACCCTGAAAAACTTTTTGTGCATTTGAATTTACAAAAAGAAAATAGTCGGATGCTCGGGATGTACATTGCTCGCTGTTCAACTGCCGAAGTAGTACTGAAATATCTAGAATTACTTGACAAATCACCTCCAGAAGAACTCTCTGCGTACTTGGATTTACAGGATGGTTGGACGCTGGGAATGCTCATTGTTCGAGACCTGAAAGAAAATCCTGAAGTAGCGCTGAAATATCTAGAATTACTCGATAAATTATCTCCAGAAAAACTCTCCGCGCATTTGGATTTACGTGCCAAATATGGTTGGACGCTAGGAATGCGAATTGTTAGATCACGAACCAAACATCCTGGAGTAGTGCTGAAATATTTAAAATTACTTGAAAAACTATCTCCAGAAAAACTTTCTGGGCATTTACATTTACAAGATGAAGAGCATAAAACACTCAAAGATTTTATTATTAAACACCAAGGTGACGCAGTCCGGGTAGAATACGCAATAATCGCTTTGCCCCATGCATTGATTGATTTATCTAATCCTATAATGCCTAACGTTTTGGCAGAGATGGTTTTTGGAGGATTGAGAAATAGAAGTGCTATCAGTCAAGAAACAAAATTGATTTGTTTGGGACGTTTGATTGAGCTTAAGTGTCTTACAGAAGCAGATGCTCCTGGTTTCTTTGAAAGCAAGCAAACATTTAAAAATAATTATGAGCGGGCTGCTTTTTTATATCGCAAAGCACGTCAATTAAATCCAGCTTCTGATACAAATTATTACTTGGCAAGCTTAATCGCAGATGAAAAAATTGAAGGTGATAGAATACAAGATGATGTCGAAGGGCTAGAACTTACCACAACACCTACAAAGCTCGCATTAGCTTTATTGTTATCTATTCCTGAAGAAAGTTTAATTTACGCTAACGTTCAAGCCAAAAGTAAAAGCATTATCGAATCTTCGACAAAACCTTCAAAATTGGCGGCTACATTTGGTTTGAATAAAAAATCAACAACGTTAGTGTGCTATCCTTTTGCATACCTTTTCGAAAAAGGCTGGCAGTTAAATGAAAAAGAAAACTATTCAGAAGCAAAATCATTTTTGGAAGAAGCTGTAAAGCAAAAACGTGATTCAGCAGCATTAATGCAATTAGCCTGGGCTTATCGGTCTCTCGGATATTCTAATGAAGCAACCACGCTTTATAGTGAAGTAATTTGCGGCAATGATGCTGATGCGGCACGCAAAGACAGAGCAAAATTACAGATAGAGCTTTTAATTAGGCAGCAAAATTATATTAACGAAATAGCATTGCTCAATAACAAGCTTCAAAGTTAAAAAAGGGCAGACACGCGGATCTGCCCCTACGGTGTATTCAACGACTTGTGCTTTGTTTCTTTAATACCAAAAACAACGGTAATCAATGTTAATAATGCACAACCCACTAAATAATACGCTGGGCTGATTAATGAATGGGTATGATCGATCAACAAATTAGCAATCAAGGGCGCTAACCCACCAAAAAGTGCGGCACCAATGTTGTAACCCAACGAAATACCCGTGTAACGCAAACGCGCGGCGAAATTTTCAACCACCGTAATCGATGTTGTTCCCTGCTCTAAAGAACTGATAATCGTCAGTAACAGCATCACAGCGAGAATTAAAAAATAATTACCGTGCGACAATAAATAAAATCCAGGAATAGCAAAAATAATGATCATTATGCTAATAATGAGCAATAAAATTTTTCGGCCGATATAATCACAAAGAATTCCCGCCAGTGGCACCAATGCCAACATGCTCAACACAAAATAAGACTGAATGTGTAACGCAGCACGTTGAGACAGCCCTACGTTAGTTGAAAGATAGGTGCTGATATAAATAAAACACAAATAATAAAACGCCTCGCCCATTGCTATTAAACCGATAATACGCAAAATATCTAGCGGTTTGTGTCGCAACAAAGACAATAACGGTACACGCACGATTTGTTGTGTTTGTTTTAAAAATTCAAAGACATCTGTTTCGCGAATGCCGTAACGCAGAAAATAAATAGCAAATCCAATCGCCGCTGCAAAAAAGTAAGAACTACGCCAATCATTTATCCAGTGGTTATTTAAAATAACCATGGCGGTAGCTAATAAAATACCCATATTAGCGCCGGTGCCGGCAAAGCTTGCAAATAAAGCACGATGTTTTTTGGGTGCCATTTCGGCCAAATAAATAATGTTGCCGGTAAATTCACCGCCAATACAAATCCCTTGGATCAAACGCAAAGCAGTTAATAAGATAGGCGCGCCAATGCCAATTTGTTGATAGGTTGGTAAAAATCCTGTGAGTAACGTTACAAATGAAATCAAAAATATTGACGCGCGTAATGTTTTGATTCGCCCCACGCGATCACCAAAATGGCCAAATATAATAGCGCCCAAAGGACGACAAATAAATCCGGCGGCAAAAATACCAAAAACCAAAATTAAATTGGCATGATGATCTGTGCTGGGAAAAAACAAATTGGCGAATGTATTAGCATACAAAGCAAATAAGGTGAAATCACACCATTCAAGTATATTGCCCAAACTACTACTAACGATGGGTTTGATGTTCACGCAATTCTTCCATGAGTAAAGTTAATCGCTCTTGTTGCAGCGCATTTCCCAGTGCTTCGCCTTGCAACCCTTGCTGTAAAAATTTCTCAACGGAAATATGTTTTAGTTTTTCAAGCAGTCTTAATAAATGTTCTTGTTGGTCTGTATTTATAAAAATACTCAACAATTGCTGGAATCTTTCTTCACGACGCCAAGCATCTGTTGCATCAAATAAAGCGAGTAATTGTTCAGCAGAAGAATTTTTGATTTCAGTTAATATTTTTTGTTGTTTCTTTGCTAATAAGGCAAGTTCTTTATAATCACTTGGAATTTTATAACGCAAGCAAATATTTTTTATGTCTTGCTCTGACAATGGCAATAATAACTCTGCAAAAATAATTTCTGGATTGCCACGCCGCCTATGTTCAACGCTTCGGTGGCTCGCGACGGAAACTAATTCTGGCAACAACACTGCCAACGCTTCACAGTTGTTTAACACTAGTAGAAATTGTAACGGATCTTTTTCTTGCAACGCACGCTGCCATTCTTGCCACACACGCTCTGCTACCAAGGCATCCACTTCACCGTTGCCCACCATTTCTCTCATTAACACTAGTGTTTCTGGCGCGATGGTAAATCCTAAATGATAAAAACGCGCCATCAATCGCGCGACGCGTAAAATACGCACAGGATCTTCAATAAACGCTGGAGAAACATGACGCAAAATTTTATTTTTTAAATCCGCGCGACCATCGTAAGGATCAATAATATTGCCTTCGTCATCTTGTGCTATCGCATTGATGGTTAAATCACGACGTTTTAAATCTTCTTCGAGTGTGACATCAGGCGAAGCATGAAAATTAAATTGTGTATATCCACGACCGGATTTACGTTCTGTTCGTGCCAGTGCATATTCATCACGAGTTTGAGGATGTAAAAATACTGGGAAATCTTTGCCCACGGGTTTGAATCCATGCGCAATCATTTCTTCTGGCGTGCTGCCAACGACCACCCAATCCTTTTCTTTGTGAGGATAATGAAGCAGTAAATCACGTACCGCACCGCCAACGAGATAAGTTTTCAATCGCAATCCTTTTAACTTTCCGCTTTAGGCTCTCTTTCCAATAAATTTTGCACCGCGATAGTCGGTGAGAGTTCTTGGTATAAAACTTTGTATACCTGCGTGGTAATCGGCATATCAATTTTTAATTGTTGAGCTAATTGATAAATTTCTTTGGTGGTAATAATCCCTTCAACCACTTGATCAATTGATTTTTCTGCCTCTGCTTTAGTTTTTCCTTGCCCCATCGCAAAACCAAAACGACGATTACGTGATTGATTATTAGTACACGTTAAAACCAAATCGCCCAGTCCTGCTAAACCCATAAATGTTTCTGGTAATCCACCTAATGCAACACCCAAACGCATCATTTCATGTAGACCTCGTGTGATTAATGCAGCGATAGCATTAGCACCACAATTAAGTCCATCCGCAATACCCGCGGCAATAGCTAAAACATTTTTTACCGCACCACCTAATTCAACACCAATGATATCTTTACTGTAATATACACGAAAATGTTTGTGGTGAAATCGTGCAATCAACTCTTGCACAAAATCTTTTGAGTGACTTGCAATGGTAACCGCTGTTGGTAACCCTACTGCTACTTCTTTAGCAAACGTTGGGCCTGATAATACCGCTAACGGAATATTTTTCCCTAAAATTTCTTCTGCCACGACATGCAATAATTGATTAGATGCTGGATCTAATCCTTTGGTTGCCCAAATTAAACGCGAGTGTTCATGCAAATAAGGTTTCAATTGAATTAATGTTTCGCGAAAAGCATGGCTGGGGACAACTACCAAAACATCATTGATCGATTCAAGTGTTTGTTTAAACTCAGAAAAAATTTGAATATCATCAGAAAAAGCCATGCCGGGCAAATAACGAATATTTTCACGCGCTTTACGCATTGCTTTTGCTTGTGCCTCATCACGACACCATAAATTAACCGATTGCGCATGACTTAAATGAATAGCCAACGCGGTTCCCCAAGAACCTGCGCCAATTACTGCAATCGGATTTTTCATATTGTCTTAATGCGTTGTTTCAGAAGCGTGTGGTTGTTGTTGATTTTGCATATATAACGCTTCGAAATTAATAGGCGCCAAATAAAATTGCGGGAACCCACCGCTGGCCACTAATTCTGAAATTTTTTCACGGACGTAAGGAAATAAAATCGTCAAGCACGTGCTACCTAACAACACTTTTAATTGTTCTGGCGGAAAATCTTTAATCATAAAAATACCCGCTTGTTTGATTTCTACCAAAAATACAGTTTTATCATTGGCTTTTGCGGTCACGGTTAAATCCAACACAACTTCATAATTATCTTGTGCAACCGCATTAGCAGACGTTTGAATATTTAAATTTAAATTTGGTTGCAAATTTTCATTAAATACAGCGGGTGACAACGGCGATTCAAACGAAAGATCTTTAATATACAAACGTTGAATAGCAAATGTTGGTTGTTCAGCGGGTACAGGTTGAGCAGCGTCAGTCATAAATTTTCCTTACGTTAATAATTTATCTAATTCACCTTTGGCGTCTAATGCATATAAATCATCGCAACCACCAATGGGCTTATCATTAATAAAAATTTGCGGTACCGTGCGACGCCCTGTTAGCTGAATCATTTCGTCGCGTTTTTCAGGGTTTTCATCAACACGAATTTCACTAAACACTACATGTTTTCTTTTTAATAATTCTTTGGCGCGCACACAATAAGGACAAACAGCTGTCGTATAAATAATTACTTTTGCCATAACACTCCCGTTATTCTTTATGAATGGGTAACCCTTGGGCTTGCCACTCTGCCATACCACCTTTTAAACAAACTGCTTGAGAAAACCCATGTTTTAATAACTCATCAGTAATGTTGATCGCACTTTGACCTTTGAAACAAACCACCACCACCGGTTTATCTTTATATTTTTTGAGCTGATCAATTTTATCTTTTAATTCACTCGCAGGATAAGAAAGCGCGTCAAGAATATGGCCTTGTTGAAACGAAGGTTGATCACGAATATCTAGCACTACGCCATGTTGGCGACTAACTAAATTAATTAATTCTTGCGCAGACACACTTTTGCTACCATTCATTTTATCTTGCAATTCGGTCACGATTAAATACCCCAAAATAATCACAAAGGCGAGCCATAATTCCCAATGTTCAACAACAAACTGACTAAAATGCGACATAATAATCCTTATACACTACTGACTAAGACCACGACGTTTAATATAAACACCGTCTTTAAATTCGCTAAAAAAATAATCCACTTCAGGATGGTTAACTTGTTCGACAGATAAATCCGCTTCTAAATTTGATTCGGCGGCATACACACGATAAGAACTGTTATGCACTAAAACGTGATACCACGGTTCATCTTTCGGCGGACGATTCAGCGCGTATTTTTCATACCACTTATCAGTCCCTGAAAAACATAAGTCCACATCAATGATCACACCGCGATAATTAAATTGCGGATCACGTACCAGTTGACCGATATTAAAACGCGCTTGTCGTTTTTGAATCATGCTACCACTTCATCACTTCTTTCACTTTTTTACCCATATCCGCTGGTGAGTGTACCGTATGAACACCCGCTTTTTCGAGTGCCGCAAATTTTTCAGCCGCGGTACCTTTGCCACCTGAAATAATCGCGCCAGCATGACCCATACGTTTTCCAGCTGGTGCTGTAACACCTGCAATATACGCAATGACCGGTTTTTTCACATGATGTTTAATATATTCCGCCGCTTCTTCTTCAGCACTACCACCAATTTCACCAACCATAATAATCACGTCGGTTTGTGGATCTTTTTCAAATAAAGCCAATGCATCAATATGCGTTGTTCCTGGAATCGGATCACCGCCAATACCAATACACGTACTTTGTCCCAAACCTAAATCTGTCGTTTGTTTCACCGCTTCATACGTCAACGTACCAGAACGCGACACAATACCTACTTTTCCTGGGCGATGAATATTGCCGGGCATAATGCCAATTTTACATTCGCCTGGTGTAATCACGCCTGGGCAATTTGGACCAATCAAACGTGCGTGCGTGTTATTTTGCAAATACACTTTTACTTGCAACATATCTAACGCAGGAATGCCCTCGGTAATACATACAATTAATTTAATGCCTGCTTCCGCTGCTTCAATAATAGAATCTTTGCAAAAAGGTGCAGGAACATAAATCACGCTAGCATCGGCGCCAGTTTCTTCTACTGCTTCGCGCATGGTATTAAATACAGGCAAATTCAAATGTGTTTGACCCCCTTTACCAGGCGTCACACCACCAACCATTTTGGTACCATATTCAATCGCTTGTTGTGAATGAAAAGTTCCTTGATTACCCGTAAATCCTTGGCAAAGTACTTTGGTATTTTTGTTTACTAAAACGCTCATTATTTTTTACCTCCAACGGCTGCAACAATTTTTTGCGCCGCATCTGTTAAACTTGTTGCGGCAATAACATTTAATCCACTTTCATTTAATTTCTTCGCGCCCAATTCAGCATTATTTCCTTCTAAACGCACAACAACCGGAATAGTAATGCCCACTTCTGCCACCGCACCAATAATGCCATCGGCAATCAAATCACAACGCACAATACCGCCAAAAATATTGACTAAAATACCTTTGACATTTTTGTCCGACAAAATAATTTTAAATGCTTCGGTCACACGTTCTTTAGTTGCACCACCGCCGACATCTAAAAAGTTGGCGGGCTTTCCACCATGTAATTTAACAATATCCATCGTTGCCATGGCCAACCCTGCACCATTGACCATACACCCAATATCACCTTCTAGCGCAACATAATTTAATTCCCAATCACGCGCACGATTTTCTCTTTCATCTTCTTGGCTCGCATCACGCATCGCGCGTAATTTAGGTTGGCGATATAAACCATTATCATCAATATTAATTTTTCCATCCAAACATAATAAGTGTCCTTCTTTCGTCACGACCAATGGATTGATTTCTAATAAACTCAAATCACATTCCACAAACATTTTGCCAAGACTCATTAAAATCTTGGTAAATTCTTTAATTTGCGCATCATTTAATCCCAATGCAAAACCAATATCGCGACATTGATATGGCAAAATACCGACCAATGGATCCATCACTGCCTTTAATATTTTTTCTGGTGTTGCTTCAGCGACTTTTTCAATTTCCACACCGCCTTCAGTTGAAGCCATCACCACAACGCGTTGTTGTGAACGATCAAGCACAGCGCCTAAATATAATTCGCGACCAATATTGCACGGCTCTTCAATCCATACTTTTTCAACGGGCTGTCCGTGTGCATCCGTTTGATAAGTCACTAAACGTTTACCTAACATACTTTTTGCAGCGGCGACTAATTCATCTTTGTTCGACACTAATTTCACACCACCTGCTTTTCCGCGACCACCGGCATGTACTTGTGCTTTAACTACCCATCGACCACCACCCAATTTATCCGCCACACTGATGGCTTCTTCCACATTGTGTGCAATTTCACCTGTCGGTGTAGCAACACCGTATTCGCGAAATAATTGTTTTGCTTGATATTCGTGTAAGTTCATTGTTCTCTCTCTTTCTCCAGTTAAAAAATATTCCCTCTCCCGCGACAGTGGGAGAGGGTTAGGGTGAGGGTAAATTAAAAAGAAAATTAATTTTTAACCACCCTCATCCTGGCCTTCTCCCGCAAGCGGGAGAAGGAATCTACTTTTAAATATCCAACAACAATCTTGCTGGATCTTCTAATAATTCTTTTACGGTCACTAAAAATCTCACCGAATCTTTGCCGTCAATTAAACGATGATCATAAGACATCGCCACATACATCATCGGACGAATTACAATTTGCCCTTTTTCAACGACAGCGCGATCTTCAATTTTGTGCATACCTAAAATAGCACTTTGTGGTGGATTCAAAATCGGTGTCGACATTAATGAACCAAATACACCACCATTGGTAATCGTAAATGTACCACCGGTAATTTCTTCCATCGTTAGTTGATTATCGCGTGCTTTGCGACCAAATTCAGACACTTTTGCTTCAATTTCAGCAAGCGACATTTGATCAGCATCACGCAATATTGGAACCACTAAACCACGTTCCGTCGAAACCGCCACACCAATGTCATAATATCCATGATAAATAATGTCATTACCATCAATCGATGCGTTCACCGCAGGAAAACGTTTTAATGCTTCAATTACCGCTTTAGTAAAAAATGACATGAAGCCCAAACGAACATTGTGCATTTTTTCGAATTGATCTTTGTAACGTGTGCGCAAATCCATGACGGCTTGTAAATTAATTTCGTTAAATGTCGTTAAAATTGCCGCGTTTTGTTGCGCCGCTAACAAACGTTCTGCGATACGTGCGCGCAATCTTGTCATCGGCACGCGTTGTTCAGGACGACTACCCACAAAACTTTGCACATCCACGCGCGTGATACGCCCATCTTTTCCCGTACCAGAAATTTTTGTGCTATCCACATTAAGTTCTGAAACAGCGCGACGTGCGGAAGGTCCTAATTCAGGTGTTGTTTTAGCTGCTTCTTTTGTTTCTTGCACAGCCGCTTTTGTTTCTTTTGGCGCCGATGTTTCAGCCACAGCCCCTGCTTTAATTAACGCTAATAAATCATCTGCTACCACTTTATCCCCTGTGTTCTTTAATATTTTTTCTAATACGCCATCAGCAGGTGCGGGAACTTCTAAGACAACTTTATCTGTTTCTAAATCGACTAAATTTTCATCACGACGCACGCTATCGCCTGGTTTTTTATACCAATTTAATACCGTGGCATCCGCGACTGATTCAGGTAATTGCGGGGCTTTGATTTCAATAGACATTACTTACATTCCTCATTTGCAAATCAAAAAATAACTTTTTTGTCATGCCGCACTTGTTGCGGCATCTGGTAAAATTTTAAACATTTTCCAGACCCCGTAATAAATGCGGGGTGACACCTAACTTAACGCGTCTTGTACCAATTTTTTCTGTTGTTCAATATGTAACTTACCTGAACCAACAGCGGGTGACGCTGATGCAGCACGACCAACATAATTAAGTTGTTGATCTTTATTTATCACTTGCTCTAAATGATGTTTAACTGCAAACCACGCACCTTGGTTTTGTGGCTCTTCTTGACACCAGGTAATTTCTTTAGCGTTTTTATACTTAGTTAAAACAGCGGCTAATTCTTTTTCCGGAAATGGATACAATTGTTCAACACGCACAATGGCGATATTATTTTTCTTTGCCGCACGACGTTCTTCTAAGAGATCGTAATAAAATTTTCCGCAACAAATAATGACGCGCTGTATTTGATCCGCACCCATATCATCAATTTCTGGAATAACTAATGCAAAACTACCATTGCTTAATTCTTGCAATGACGAAACGGCCAATTTATGTCGCAAGGCACTTTTAGGCGTCATTACAATTAATGGTTTACGAAATAGTCGAATCATTTGTCGACGCAACAAATGAAACATTTGTGCGGGTGTGGTAGGCGTGCATACTTGCATATTTTCTTGAGCACATAATTGCAAATAACGTTCTAATCGTGCGGAAGAATGTTCAGGTCCCAATCCTTCATAGCCATGTGGTAATAACATTACTAATCCACATAACCTGCCCCATTTTTGTTCGCCCGAACTAATAAATTGATCAATCACTACTTGCGCGCCATTGGCGAAATCACCAAATTGCGCTTCCCACATCACTAGCGTTTTTGCATCAGCCGATGCGTAACCATATTCAAATGCCAACACCGCTTCTTCAGATAAAATAGAATCCACCACGTTAAATAAAATAGGTTTTTTCGCGATTTGACTCAAAGGTATAAATGTTTCACCTGTTTTGTAGTCATGTAATACGCTATGTCGATGCGCAAATGTGCCACGACCAACATCTTGCCCCGACAAACGTATGGAAAATCCTTCGTTTAATAATGTCGCGTAAGCAAGCGTTTCAGCATAACCCCAATTGAGAGGAAGTTTGCCTTGTGTCATTTGGCGTCGCTCTTCCATCATTTTTCCAACTTGCGCTTGCAACGTCATGTTCGCTGGTAATGTTTCGAGTGTGGTAGCTAATTTTTTTAATACTGACGCGTCTACGGCTGTTTTTGTTGGCGTATCCCATGACTGATTAATATACGGCGTCCATTGACCACCTTTTTCACGCGGATTAGGCGCTAACATAGGTAATGTTGTTTTTCCTGAATCCAATGCATCTCTATAATCGGTCACTAATTTAGTCGCTTCGTCATTCGTGACAACATTATTTTTCACTAATTGTTCAGCGTACAATTGTCGCAACGTCGCGCGCGCTCTAATCTTTTGATACATCACAGGCTGTGTCGCAGAAGGTTCATCAGCTTCATTATGACCATGACGACGATAACAAATTAAATCGATGACAACGTCTTTGCCAAATGTCATACGATAATCAAGTGCTAATTGTGTAACGAATAATACCGCTTCAGGATCATCACCATTCACATGAAGAATAGGTGCTTGCACTATTTTTGCGACATCAGTGCAATAAAATGTCGAGCGCGCATCACGTGCATCCGTGGTAAACCCTACTTGATTATTCACAACAATATGCACGCTTCCGCCAGTACCATGTCCGCGTGTTTGCGATAACGCGAACGTTTCCATCACAACACCTTGACCGGCAAATGCGGCATCACCATGAATTTGTACGGGCAACACACCATTGCCATTATGTCGTTGTTGTCTTGCTTTAACCGAACCTTCCACCACAGGTGCAACAATTTCTAAATGTGACGGATTAAATGCTAAAACAACATGCACGTTGCCTTTGTCAGTAGTTACATCAGAAGAAAATCCTAAGTGATATTTCACATCACCGGAACGTTTTTCTTCAGAAAGTTTTCCTTCAAATTCTAAAAATAATTGTTGTGGTGCTTTACCAACAATATTCACTAATACATTTAGACGACCACGATGCGCCATGCCAATAACAATTTCTTTAATCTGTTGATTGCCGGCACGTTGGATTAATTCATCTAGCATTGGAATTAAACTATCGCCACCTTCTAATGAAAAACGTTTTTGCCCAACATATCTGGTGCCCAAATATTTTTCTAATCCATCCGCCGCCGTTAAACATTGCAAAATACGTTTCTTTTGGGCCGCTGAAAATGCGGCGCGAAATTGTGGCTG